>CAMPKC010000001.1 GCA_946887045.1 uncultured Sphingobacteriaceae bacterium
TACAATTGTTTAGTAAAGCGAGGGAAAGAGAACGGGGCCGGCGATTACATTATTTATTGCTCTGATATCTTAACAAAAAAACAAACAATTTATCAGCAGCTAAATGAAAACACCTTTACTTACCTTAATTTTCTCAAGTTTATTAATTTTCGGATGCAAAAAGAGTGATGACTTTTTCGCCCGGGCCCAAGATCACAATCACAATGTATCTTTTTCTGTATCAAACTTTTCTGTAAAAACAGACGATCCGACTATTGGAGCGGACAGTGTCAAAAATTTCGAATACTATATATACACAAACGAAGGGACAAGAATTCCGGCCACTGATAAAAAAATTATCAATCTGGGCCGTTCTGTAGAAATAAAAGAGAAGTTAGCACCCGGAAGTTATAAAATAGTTTTTTTCTCGGCAGATCGTCCCATTGATCGTCATATATCTGATCAGCCCGGCGAGGTACCCGGCTTTATTTATGCCAATATTTTTAATGTTTATCATAAAGCAATAGACATCACTGTGGGACCGGATAAAGTTAAACAGTCGGTTGTTTTGGACAAGTTAAATTCAACACTCGAAATCGATTTATTTGATCAGGTAATACCCGCTAATGTCAGCAGTTTGCTAATTACATGGTACGATCATAAATATGTGGATTTTTATGGCACCTCGTTTACTCCGACACGTAAGCAAAAGAGCTTGAAGATTAACCGCGAGCACGAACAACGTAAAATAGAGAAGTTTTCTGCCTCCTTATTTAATACTGCCGCCCCCATTACCATTTATATAACTTACCTGGATAGCGATGGGAATTATGTAAACGGCCGGGAAATAGAGGAGGTAAAATGTTTCAAAAACCAAAGAACGACCATATCGGGATACCTTTTCAATCCAAATAGTCCGGAATTACAGGCAACAGTTAAATCTGAAACCGATATATTGAACGGGGCCTAACGAGAGATCGGGCAAAATCCTTAGCAAGAGATCAAGCACTTAGGTGTGCTTAGATCTTTCCTCTTCGGCGAAGAATAATAATACACGTTGATCTACATTTTCCCAACTCCCGCTTTCATTTCTTCTTAAAGATTTGAACAACAGGGCAAATGACGCATCGAGTTTTTTATTACAGATATGTTCAGCTTCATCCCAGGTGAAAGCCTCCAAAGCCTCTTTGGCTTCTCCGAAATACAGATATTCCTTTTCACAAATGGAATCACCCCATATTAATTCTTCCCCATTTTTCTTACCCTCGTGAATAGTTATTTTGCCTTTATTTTGTTGAGTCATGCTGTTGTTTTGAATACATCAACAAATCTTTAAAGGCTATGTTTTTTTGAAGCAATGAACTTTTTTTTTGCATGAGCTTCAACCTCTTCGCTCTGGATTTTGCACTATAGTATGAGCGGCATTTAACTCTTCATGAATACGTATAGCATTTTCATTCGGTTCGACTCTATGTCCGTATCTTCTGGCATAAACCTGCGTAAACTCCGCGCCAAAAAACATGATTAAACAGGAGTAAAATACCCAAAGCAGTATCAGGATTATTGATCCTGCGGCTCCGTAAGTGGAGCCCGGCTCGGCATTACCAAAATATAAAGCAAGAGCATACTTACCAATTACAAAGAGAAGGGCGGTTATTACAGCACCTGTCCATACACTTTTCCATTCAATATTCACATCAGGTAAAAAGCGGAATAGCATAGCAAACAAGAGGGTGATAATACTGATGCTGATCAGAAAATCAACAACGTAAAAAATGTAGAGAAAAAAATCGGGCATTCGTTCTTCTACCCAGCCGCTCAGAGCTGTAAGAGCGGCAGTAATAACGAGCGAAATAAGCAACAAAAAGCCTATAGTCAAAACAACACCAAAAGAAACGGCCCGGGCTCTTATCAGCATTTTTAATCCCGATTTATCAGGATTAATCTTTACTTCCCAAATGCGATTTAAAGCTTTTTGCAATGCTATAAAAACCCCGGTGGCCCCAAATAACAGGGTGGCAACTCCAATCACCAGAGCGATCCCACTATTCCCTTGTTGGTAAGAACTTGCAATCATGCCCTGAATATCCTTAGCCGAATCGGGGCCAATCATTCCACCGATCTGACTACTAATCTGATCCTGAACCGCTTTCTGACCGAAAGCGATCCCGGCGATAGTTACAATGATGATAAGTAACGCAGGTAGGGAAAAAATGGAATAATAGGCTACAATCGCGCTCTGATCAAAAGGCTCGTCGTCTACCCAATCCTTATATGTCTCCTTTACCAGCGAGGGAATATCTTTAATCCTGAATATACTTTCCATTTGACAGATGTTTTGAAATTGAACGACACAAAACAAACGATGTTTGAAGAAATTAATATTTAGGTATTTAACAAAAAGATGGAGTTTTTTCAGGAATCTGAATTATTTACTGTTTAGCACTCAAATCCGTCGAACGCAAACAAAATCATTTAAATACTATTATATATTAATAAGTTTTCAAAGATGCGACAGGACAGTGAATTGTGATGCACTGTTATTTTAAGTTCACGAAGTAGATTTGAATGAGGCTATATAAAAAAAGGAGCTATCCCTGCTCATCACATCTTGTTATAACATTCGATGAAGAAAAAAAAAGTATTGATAATTGATGATGATGTTTCTTGTCTCGATGTCATGCAAATCGTTGTTAATGACCTCGGCTGCGAAACGTTCACTTTTACAACATGGAAATCGGATACCATTCAAGACATCATAGATATTGCGCCTGATATTATTATTCTGGACGAATGGCTGGTAGGCGTTAAGGGAAGTGAACTTTGCATCATTTTAAAATCGATTAATCAGCTTAGGAGTATACCGGTTATTCTGATATCGGGCGTGGATGGTTTAGCGCAAATTGCAAAAAAATCTTCTGCAGACGGGTATATCGAAAAGCCTTTTGATATATACGAGATTGAAAAGCATATACTCCGTTTTTAATCAATCCATGGCCCATCAAAATCCATAAATTTACTCAATACCAGCACTTTACTCTCCTTATTCCCAGTTAGTGCAATACATTTACCCTGTGTTACAATTCAATAAATTGTGAAACTTTTCATGTTGGCCAAAGTTGTCTAGTCAGTATTGAATCATCCTGGTTGAGCTTAATCCATACGCCAGGCCGGTACACCTATTTAAAGTTGAAAAGAATTTAAAAGTGTAGATGTCTGAGAAAGAAACAATGGATGATAATCTTCTTTGGTATAAAGATGCTATAATATATGAACTGCATATAAAGGCCTTTCGCGACGGGAACGGAGATGGAATAGGTGATTTCGAAGGGTTGCTGGAGAAGCTGGATTACCTTCTGGATCTGGGAGTTACCGCAATCTGGCTGCTGCCTTTTTATCCCTCACCGCTTAAAGATGACGGATATGACATTGCCGATTATTATAAAATAAATCCCGCCTACGGGGATTTAAAGCAGTTTAAACAGCTTTTGAAGGAGGCACACCAACGGAATCTGAAAGTAATCACCGAGCTGGTCATCAACCACACTTCCGATCAGCATCCATGGTTTCAACGGGCGCGTAAGGCGCCGAAAGACTCAAATGCCCGAAAATTTTATGTTTGGACAGATGATCCGAACAGGTACAAAGATGTACGGATAATATTTCAGGACTATGAAAAATCCAACTGGACCTGGGACCCTGTCGCTCAACAATATTACTGGCATCGCTTTTTCCATCACCAGCCTGATTTAAATTATGACAACCCGCAGGTGCAGGAAGAAATTTTCAAGTTTCTTGACCACTGGTGTAAAATGGGAGTCGATGGATTCAGACTGGACGCCGTACCTTATCTTTTTGAAAGAGAAGGTACAAACGGAGAAAATCTTCCGGAAACGCATGCATTTTTAAAAAAGCTGCGAAAATGGGTTGATGAAAACTACCCGGGAACACTACTTTTAGCCGAAGCCAATATGTGGCCCGAGGATTCTGCCGCCTATTTTGGCACAGGCGACGAATGTCAGATGAATTATCATTTTCCGGTTATGCCCCGCATGTTTATGGCCCTGCAGATGGAAGACCGCAATCCCATCACCGATATTTTCGAGCAAACTCCTGCAATCCCTGACACTTGTCAATGGGCGATGTTTCTCAGAAATCATGATGAGTTAACTCTTGAAATGGTGACCGACGAAGAGCGCGATTATATGTACAAAGCTTATGTTAAAGATCCAAAAGCTAGAATTAATCTCGGCATCAGACACAGGCTTGCTCCTTTATTAGCTAACAACAGACGGAAGATTGAATTGCTCAACTTTCTGCTTTTTACTTTCCCCGGAACTCCTGTTTTATACTACGGCGATGAAATTGGCATGGGTGACAACTTCTACCTGGGCGACCGCGATGGTGTGCGAACGCCAATGCAATGGACAGCAGAAAGGAACGCAGGGTTTTCGAGTAGCAACCCTCATCAACTTTATCTTCCACTGATACTTGATCCCGAATTTCAGCATGAGTCGGTAAATGTTGAACTTCAATCTCACAATACCTCGTCTTTGTTGTGGTGGATGAAGCGCATTATTAGCACAAGGAAAAAGTACAAGGCATTTAGCAGAGGAGATATGAAATTTATTACTGCTGAAAATTCGAAAGTGCTGGTATTTGTGCGCAGCTACGAAGAGGAAATCATATTGGTTGTTGCGAGTCTCTCCCGCTACTCACAACCCGTAGAAGTGAATCTTAACGAATTTAAAGGTTATCAGCCAGTTGAAATCGTAAGTAAAAATAAATTTCCGCTAATTAAAGAAGGTGTTCCATATTTCTTTACCCTCGAGCCATATTCTTGCAATGCATTTGTCCTGGAAAAAATTCATCCCGAAATAAACCATATTAACGATCTGCCAATTATTCAGCTTCAGCGATGGAAAGATATCGTACAGCCACAAATACTTGAAAAGCTTGAAACTATTGTTCTTCCGGATTATTTAATGAAGATCAAATGGTTCGGCGGCAGAGGAAAAGGGATAGAAAATATCCGTGTTCTGAACTACGCACCAATGGCTTTAGCGGATAATTCAGCTTTTTTCGTGCTTTTTGAAGTAAGCTACCGCAACGGCTTGCCCGAAATGTACCAGATACCTGTTGCATTTGGAAAAGATCATTTTGCCGATGAGGTAAAATCTAATTGTCCGCAGGCAGTATTAGCCCGCATTAAAATTGCTGACGACGAAGGAGTTTTATACGATGCAATTTATGGCCGGGAACTTCAGAATGCCTTTATTCTGAGTATGGCCAATAACCACAACATCCTCTTGAAGAACAGCGAGATAAAATTCAATGGAAGTAAATTGATCAAACAACATGTAGAAGAGGTTGATAAAATTAAAACAAAAATCCTATCAGGAGAACAAAACAACACTTCGCTTTCCTACGATAATAAATTTTATCTGAAATTATATCGCAAGGTTGACCGGGCAATTAATCCCGAGGTTGAAATAAACAAATTTTTAACTAACCGTACAAACTTCAAAAACATCCCTGCTTTTATCGGAACTATTGAATGGGAAACTGGTAAAGATTTGATGATTCTGGGGCTGATGCAGGAAATGGTAGAAAACAATGGTAATTCCTGGGATTATATGCTCGACCGGCTGGGAGATTTTAACGAAATGGTTTTGCAAAGCGAAAAAAAAACCGTTCTTCCAGAACTTCGGGGAAGTCTTACCGAACCGATAATTTTTGATGATGTTCCAGCTGAAATAAAAATATTTTTAGAAATCCCACTGGTAGAAAGAACAAGCTTGCTCGGACAGAGAACGGCAGAAATGCATATAGCATTAGCATCAATAGATCATCCTGATTTTAAGCCTGAAGAATTTTCGTTGCATTACCAACGATCGTTGTACTCCTCCCTTCAATCGCTTGTTAGAAGTACCTTTCAGAACTTGAACAAAAATTACAAAAATCTACCGGACTATATAATAAATGAAGCGGAAGAGCTGCTGACCATGAAGGATGGAATACTTGAATTCTTAAAAGGAATTTACAGGAAGAAAATTAATGCCAAAAAAATACGAATCCATGGAAATTATCACCTTGGCCAAACTTTGTTTACCGGCAAAGACTTTATAATTCTGGATTTCGAAAGCGAGCCAGGATTGACGTATAGTGAACGCCGGCTAAAACGTTCGCCTATGCGGGATGTAGCCGGGATGATTCGGTCTCTTCAATATGCTGCTTATGGAAGCTTATTTTTAGACAATCAAATCAGATCTGAAGACATTAATACTCTTTTACCCTACGCCGAGCAATGGTATCACTATATGAGTGGTTTCTTTATGGATGGATATTTGAAAACCATAAGAAAAACTGATGTAATTACAAAAGACAAAGAGGATAACGAACTATTGCTGGAAACCTTTTTATTACAAAGAGCAATCTATGAATTGGACTACGAGATTAACAACCGACCGGATTGGACGACGATTCCGTTACGAGGGATTAAAGCAATATTAAAATCGAACCACGTTGAAACAGCCGATTAAATGAGACCGAAATACACGCCAGACAAAGACTAATAAGTTATGAAAATAAAACAATTTGAAGACAAGAATTTAGCTCAATATAGCTATGCTATTTTGAGCGATGGCAAAAAACAGATAGCACTAATCGATCCTGCCCGCAATCCGGATCCATATTACAATTTCGCAAAGGAGAATGGAGCAGAGATTATAGCAGTAATTGAAACACACCCTCACGCTGATTTTGTAAGCAGTCACCTGGAAATACATAACTCCCGGGGAGCTATAATCTACGCAAGTAAATTGATGAAAGCTACCTTCCCTTTTGAGGAATTTGACGAAGGCAATATCCTCGAAATTGGAGAGATTAAATTAAAAGCGCTAAATACTCCAGGCCATTCTCCCGACAGCATTTGTATCCTGCTTGAACATGAGGGTAAAGATAAAGCACTTTTTTCAGGCGATACTTTATTCATCGGCGACTGCGGTCGTCCTGATTTAAGAGAATCGGGAGGAGAAGCGGACTCCTTACGGGAAAAGCTTGCCAAGAACATGTATTTTTCTCTCAGGAACAAACTATTAACATTAGATAATGAAGTTTTACTTTATCCCGGACACGGTGCCGGAACTCTTTGCGGCAAAGCCCTTAGCGAGGCGAACAGCAGCACTCTCGGAGCAGAAAAGATCAGCAATTGGTCGCTGCAGGAAATGCCTGAAGAGCAATTTGTGGAGGAACTCACTGCAGATCTTCCGTTTATTCCGGCTTACTTTCCATACAATGTAGAACTAAACAAAAAAGGCGCAACTCCATTTTCAGTTAGTACCGAACGAGTGCGAATAGCAGATCCGGTGAAGGATAAAGAAACTGCTGGCCGTTTAAAAGAAGATCTATGGATTGTTGATGTAAGAGATGATAAAACATTTAAAAAGGGACACTTATCTCATTCGTTAAATATTATGGATGGCGAAAAGTTCGAAACATGGTTGGGTAGTATAATAAGACCCGGAGAACGGTTTTATCTGGCTGCGCAAAACATCGAACAATTAAAACGAATGATAGACAGAGCGGCGGCGATCGGCTATGAATCACAAATTGAGGAAGCTTTTATTGTGGATTATACCGAACAGGAAAACAATCTCTTGAATTTACAACACTTTAAAGAACAGCCTCAGGATTACACTATTGTGGATGTACGAAATCCGTCGGAAGTGAAGGAAAAAAAGATTTTCACTTCAGGCCTTGCGATTCCTTTAGCGGAACTGCGCGACAGGATAAAAGAAATTCCAACCAACAAACCAATCGCAGTACATTGCGCCGGCGGCTACAGGAGCGCTGCAGCCAGCTCAATTATATCAAGCGAACTTGAAGGAAAAACTAATGTGTATGACATCGGCGAGGCGATAACTGAGTTTCAAGAAACAGAGGTATAGTTCATTTAATTAGTCATCAAGACAACGTCCTTCTTTCTTGCTTCCGGCAAAACCTTCAAAAACTCCAATGCACCATGTTTCCAGCTGCATTCGATGGTGGTTTGATATGGCGCATGAAGTTTAAAATGCACGTTTTTGTCTTTGGGCCAGGCAGGCAAAAGATATATCTTCTTGCCGTCTACCTGCATTAACATCTCCTGAAGGCCAATCATGCCGGACCCGCCCCAATTATGATCGGGAGTCCAGTCGAAACCGGGTCCCCAAAACGCAGGGAAACGGCGACCAGAATCTTTGAGTTTTAAAGACGTGAGCTGCCATGCTTCGTTAGTTAAACCAAGTCGGGCTGCAAAGATATTGTCCTGTTTCCAGCCAACATGACTTCGAAATTTCAATACATCACTGTCGTATTTGAAAGTATTGATCGCAGTATCGAGGCCAGGTTTCCCTATTCCATATATCCCCCAGGGGAAAATCGGGTACAACTGCGGACTTTCGGTATTGTTTATACGCTCCCAAAGTTTAGCTGGTGCGATTGTGGGTTTACCATTAAAATCGCGAAAGCTAAGAGGCGGAATTCGACTGAGCATAGTTTGCCATTCTTTACGCTTTTCTTCATCTAAATAAGATTTAGGAAGTTGCAGCAATCGGGTTAAAACAGTTCTTAGTGCTGCAACGGTGGAATTTGCATTATAAGCCATTTTATAGGTTTCTGCTGCAGAACCCGGATATAAAACCAAGTGTCCGTTAGCATCGAAGGCTTTGCTCCCCCTTTGTTTAGCTAAATACTGATAATGCTCGTTGAAAAACGACAAACAACTTTCAATGAAGGGGATATATTGCTTGACATCTTTAGCAGCATAACGCTCAGTTTCCAACATCATTAAACAAAACTCTAAAACGGTATCCCATTCGTATTCCAGCCAGGCATTATGTTCCATGCCTTTATCGTAGTCTGCGGGGCGTTTCCAATTATATTCAGCCGGATTCGGAAGGCCAAAATTTTCAAGCTGTTCTGTGAAGCTGGCACCTTTGTGCTTCCAATAATATTCGCTTCTTAATTCGGCATTTCTAAGTATCTGCAAGTAAAACTTAAATTGGGGCAGCATCAAATCGAAATCGCCGCTTTTAAGCATGGGCCAGTAAACGAGCCGCTGATTTTGTGCGGTATGGGTCCCTCCTCCCCAATTGCGGAAATCTGGAGTAAATTTTAAAGTGCTGTCTGTTAATGATGGATCATAAGTAAAGAGCCCGCCGTTAAATTTAGTCGGGTAATTTCCAGACGCATTGCAGCCAAGCATGTATCGCATCAACTGGTAATTGCGTGTTACTTGCCAGGCTAAAGTATCCGATTTAGACTCGCCGGGCGTGATGTGAATAAAACTGCGTTTCCAGTAGTCGTTCCACCATCGCCGCGTTTTTTTGTCGGCCTGCTTTTGTCTCTTTGCGCCTTCTGATATTGAAGACTGCAAACCACTTTTCCATTTCTCTATCGATGGTGTTCTTTGCGTATGAAGTGTTAAGCTTACTTCGTGAGTTCTAGCCGGTGATTTGCTTTTGAGACTCCAGCTTTTGTACTTTGTATCAATGTATTTTCCTTCAGAATTCTCCGCCGGAATGAAGTTCGACCCCTGAAGCTGTCCACCGAAAATGAGATTTTTAAGAGGATTGAAGAGCTGATCCTTTACAGAAGCCATGGCCTGTTGTTTAACCGTAACGTCGAAAACGGTATAATCCTGGTTCTGATGATAAAACTGAATGGCATTTTGTGTAAAATCTATCACATCTCGCCTCGTTTTTACTTCACCTTGCGGCGCCCATTTGTAGGAGTTCTGGTTATTTTCTTTGCCTTTTAGAATCCTATCCTGATTGCGCCAGCTTTCATAACTGGCCGTGGCGGCGAGGGCTTGCTTACTATTTACCGTAACATACACTACCGGGCTAAACACATCAACCCGAAGTCTTACCTCAGTAACTTGATTTCCTTTAACCGCTGTTATTGAAACATATCCATCGTTTAAGTGCAATTCTTGTTTAAATGAATCTGCTCCGTCAAGTGGATTGGGGGAAAGTGTCAACCGAACTCTTCCAAGTTTCAATAGGCTGTTATTTTCATCAAAGGCTCCTGAACGAGAGATGTAAAAAAGGATCTGGTTGTTTTCGGTCCAGACATTTAAACCAATGTCGCCGCCGCCCAAAGGCATAGATTCTGAGGAATTCTTAGACTGGCTCCTCCAGATTGGGTTATAGGTATTGAGTTGGGCTTGGGTAGTTAAGCTTAATAGGATGAGGAATATGGAAATGTATAATTTCAAAATGCTTTTCTTTATTTAATTATTAACCAATCGGCCTACAACTCACAACCTTTAACCCCTCCTACCAATCATCCGTTCTAAACGAACTTGCAGGCAATCCTTCAGTACTAAAAAGATCTGCTACAACAAAATCCTTAAATGCATAACGCACAGCCACAGGCTCTTTAACCAATGATGAAGATACAGAAACCGAACTCCCGTTGAGGCTCGCTTTCGCAGGATGAAATATCTTGTCCGCTCCGGCAATTTCAAAATTTTGCAGTTCCTTGCTGAAAGAAGTTAATCCGTTACTGGCATTGTCGAAGCTTACTGTAGCCACATTGCCTTTTACCGACATAGATTTATACATTGGGCTGGCAAAACCGAAACCTTTTAATCCATAAGTATTTGCCAGTGCCAAAAGAGCCAGACGTTTGCCTCCTGCTTCTTTGTTGGCCGGGTGAATCATATTTTCTTCGCCAATATCCAGCACGACAGCCATCGCTGAGTTTGAAATTTTAGTTTGAGATTTACGCTGCGCATCACGCAAGTACGCTGAATTAAACTTTCCACCTTTGTTGTAAGGCGGTAATTGAGCGTAATTATAAGGAGCGATCTGCACATAATAGAATGGAAAATCACCTTGCTTCCATAAGGAGCGCCACTCTTTCACCATTGCCGGAAACATTTCTTCGTACCTGTCTGGGCGTTCATAGTTCGATTCGCCCTGGTAGAATATTGCACCTTTTATTCTGTAACCGGTTATCGGGTACAGCATTCCATTAAACAATGTAGTCGGGGTGCGGCTAACAGCTTTTATAGTATCTCCCTTTGCCGGGATTTTTACTTCAGGAAATTGCCTTAAGTTTTCTGGTGACATCCATGCTTCAACAAAAGAACCGCTGAAACTTACATTAATCAAGCCTACCGGGACATCCAGCATCTCATTCAATAAGCGGCCGAAATAATATCCTGTTGCGCTGAAGTTAGATATATTCTCTGGATTTGCTTCTTTCCATGCTGATGGTTTACTGTTCTGCTGTAATTCGGTTATTGATGAGCGAGGTACTGTGTAAACCCTGATCTTACTGTTTTTCGATTTAAGTATGGCGTCATTCGAGCCTAAAATTGGCTGACCTTTGAAGCCTTTCATGGGCATTTCCATGTTCGACTGACCGCCGCAGATCCAAACCTCGCCAATCAAAACATTTTTTAGTTTGATCGCCTTCCCATCTGATATTGTAATCTCATAAGGACCGCCGGCTGTTGGAGTGGCAACTTTAACAAGCCACTTTCCCGAGGCATCAGCTTTCGCTGAATAGCTTTTACTATCCCACGAGGTTTTTACTTTTATGTTCTTACCGGCATCCGACCATCCCCATAAAGGGACATCTGCTTTCTGTTGCAAAACCATGTTATCAGTAAATAAAGAGCCAAGTTTCACTTCTGCTCGTAATACTGAACAGCTAAAGAGAAAAACAACAAAAAATGCAAAGTTCAAAAAGGATTTTTTACTCATTTTGATTCAATAATTTTTGACGAAGTAACCAGTGTTGGTTCATTTTTATTTGACAAGATCTCAGATTCCTCCTTCAAGGCCTGCTTTCTCCAGTAATTGGCGAGTATAGATCCCGAAATATTCATCCAGGGACTAAATACTGCTGCTGCCAAGCCAACGGTTCCCAGCTTCCCCATAGAGCCCGCCAGTCCGGAAGCCATTCCACCGTTTTGCAAACCGACTTCAAAAGCGATAGTACGTGCGGAGTTTTTGTTTAAGCCGAAAGCTCGACTTAACCAGTAACCAAGAAAATAACCTGCAGCATTATGAATAACAGCGGCAAGAAACAGGATCAAACCAACTTTTAAAAGATTGTCGCGACCTGCAGCCGTGGTTACAGTGGTAAAATATACTATCCCAAACATGGAGATATAAGGCATAAAACTATCGAGCTTAGGAAAAGCCTTTGAAAGAAGATGGTAGCCAACTCCCACCAGCACTGCACCTGCGAAAAAGCTAAAAATCTCTACCGATTGAAGAACACTCCCGGAAAGATTCAGACTTAAGTAACTCCAAACACCAAGACTCAGGCACAACAGCCAGATTGCAGAAATACCCGCAATAATCTTAACCGTATTCCAGCCTTTTGGCGAAGCCGTTTTCAGATAGTCGTGCAGCAAAGCCGCGCCGATCGGAACGATTACAATTTTGACAATTTCCATCATCATATTAATAAACTTCACTTCGATCAATGTGCCGGCAAATGTTCGCATCATAAAAGGTGTCATGATTGGGGCAATAAGTGTCGCAATAGCGGTAACCGTTACCGACAACGGTAAATTACCTTTGGCAATGTAGGTCATAACGTTCGATGCCAAGCCGCTTGAGCAAGCGCCAATCAGAACGATGCCCGCTGCCACTTCAGGTTCAAAATCAAACACTTTCGTAAGCAGAAAACCCACCAAAGGCATTATCGAAAACTGACATAAAAGTCCAATTAATACTCCTTTTCCTGTACTGGCCAAGCCGGTAAAATCCTTTATCGCCATCTGGATACCCATACCGAACATCACCAGTTGCACTACCAGCAGAATCAGCCATTTATTCCGGAGATCAAAATCGCCCCATTTTAAGAAAGCTGCCGGATAAATCATTCCAGCTACAACTGCAGTTATTATCCAAGCGGTGTACTGATAGTTAGATAAGGATGGTATTGCTCCGATTCCAATAGATGCGCTAAGGGAAAATGCCACGGCTGCCGGCTGCCATAAGGATGTATTACCGGTAATTAAACCTATGATTAGAATTATAAACGACAAAGCACTTATGCCCAGAAAAAGCTTACGAATGGTTTTCATACTGTTATTCTTTAGCTAAATCAGCAATGTGTTGCACCGCTAAACCGGGACTTGCAAGAATTGGCACTTTTTTATCTGCATCTGGCAACGTATCTACGACCCTTGCCATAGATGCTTGTGCGAGTACAATTACATCAACCTGTGAAGAAAGCTCAATCAATGCTTTTGCTACCATCTGATCGTGTTTGTCGGTATCACCACTCATTAAGGCATCAAAAGCACCTTCGCACAATATAGATGTTAGTTCAATTTGCTTTCCGGCTGCCGTTGCTCTGCGTCGCACCAAATCACTCGTTGGTTCAAGAGTAGTAGGAAGAGTTGCGATCACTCCGATTTTACTTCCCGTTTGAACGGCGATATCAGCCATCGCCTGATCTACACGCAGAACCGGAACATTAGTAAGAGCAGCGGATGCTTCCACGGCCGAACCAATAGATGAGCAGGTTACCATAATTAAATCCGCTCCGGCAGCTTCGGCAGAGCCTACATAATTAACTACGCGTCGTGCAGTATTATTGGTCAATTCATTTTTCGCGATAACGTCTTTTATTAGACTATCGTCGACGATGTTGAATACATTAACTCCCGGAAGGTAATCAGCGCAAAGTTTTTGAAATACCGGAACCAGGGTCGCAGAAGTATGGATGAGCCCCAATGTTTTTATTTGCATATTATATAGTTTTATTGCGTTAACTCGTGTTTTTAATAGATTTTAATTTCCTTTTAGCATTTCAAAATAATCTTCTTTCCCTACCTGCCCCCCTTTGAAGTTCATTTCCAAACCGTCGGTTTTCGAACCGGGGGCAAACGCCCTGCATAAGGGAGCGCCTGGAGCAAGCGGAGCGATCATTTCTACCGCCTCAATACCCATGGCTCTTGCTGCATGACTTGATGTATCGCCTCCTGCTATCACTACTCTTTTTACTGATGTTCTTTCAGCGATAAGTTTAATTATCCGACCTAGAACCGTTCCGTATAAAACGGAGGTTTCTGTTTTTGCGATTCCCTTTGATTTGAAGATCTGGTCAGATTTTTCAACCCTCGGATCATCATTTCCACGACTTGTATGCAGAATAACATCCAATGTATTGTCAATATATTGAACAGCTTCCTGAACATAAGCCTCAATTAATTCAGTTGAAATTCCATCTCGTGCAAGCTTTTCGGTATCAATTGCAATCTCTTTAAAGCCGTGTGAAATTGCATAAGATATCTGTCCCGAGGTCACGGGAGAGCAACTACCTGAAACAACCAATAAAGGGCCGGTATTTCTCACTTCCTCCCATTCGGGCAGCTGAGCAAGCAGCCCTTTTCTTTGCCAATAAGCAGCCAAAGCCATCTCGATTCCGGATGAACCGGCGGAGAACAATATTTTATCTGCAGATGCATTATTGTCTATTAACTCACCGATAACAGACAGTTGCTGCTGGTACAGAGCATCAAATAGAATTATCTCTGACCCGGCTTTAAGTAATTTCTCGATTTCCTGATCCGTTTCTTCCACGGGCTTTTCAATCTGCAGAATATCAATGAGTCCGATTTTTTTTGCCGTTTGTTTAGCCAAATGAAGTCTCAAATCACTTTCATCGGCGGGAGTTGTTGGATGTTTGCTCATAGAAGGATGCCGATCGAGCCTGTAAATACTCCCTTCACTTCCGATGCCCATTTTCGCAAATAGATTTCCAAACACGCAGTGCCTTCCAAGAATGGGTGCAGCTACAACAAGAGGGATAAACTTAGATTCAAAAATCTTTGCTCCGATATCGATAGCTTTTCCTATACTTCCTATGGTCGGTGATGAGTCGAATGTAGAGCAAACTTTATAATGAACATGGCGTGGATTTAAGGCTTTTAATGCCGTAAACGCAGGTTGTAGAGTATTCTCCATACCTTCCGGAGACATTGCCCTT
The DNA here is from genome assembly GCA_946887045.1 of uncultured Sphingobacteriaceae bacterium. Next base: position 14,986 of record CAMPKC010000001.1, read on the forward strand.
GTCATACCGGCAACGCCAATTGCCTGTAATCCTTTATATCGCTGCAGTTGTTCTTTTGTGGGCGGAGCGATAAACAAAACAGTTTTTATTCCGGCGCGACTTAAAAACTCCAACGCATCCGTAGAGCCTGTAAAGTCGTCGCCATAAAAAGCCATTAAAAGTCTGTTCGCCTCCATTACTTTGAACCGAATTTTTCTACCGATTTACCAAATTCAGAATATTTTACGGCAGCTTGTTCAACAGATAAACCATCCACTGCTGCTTCCCAGGCCTGATGCAATGCTCTGACTCCCCCAGCCGGACCGGCAGGGTGAGCCATAATTCCGCCGCCTGCCATGTACAATAGATCCACGGTTTTGGTGCGGCGATAGGTTTCAGGCGCTTGTCCACCCCATTGCCCCGACGAAACCACCGGTAAAACAGAAAAACCACCAAGCATAGGTTTTAAACATGCTTCTATCGAACGAACAACAGAATCATCAGATTCCCAGAATTTATTTTGGATACCATTTACATGAATTTGATCGACACCTGCCAGTCTCCATAATTTTTGATACGCAGGAAACTCTATTCCGAGTAGAGGATGACGGTTCATCATTCCCCAGCCGTTACGGTGCCCGTGAATCGCCAAAGCACCAATATCACATATTTTCTTTGTTGCTGATATTCCTACACTATTTAAACTGATCATCGCGCAAGTTCCGCCTGACGAAACAATTTTATCGTAGTTATGCTGCATTTCATCAATACCATCGCTGATATTGAAAGCGTACATCACTTTTTTGCCTGTTTTATCCGCATGGTCATTAATCACACGCATTATAGCATCAACCCTTTTATCAAAAGGTGAATTTGCTGAAGAACCCAGTAATTCATCATCCTTTATAAAATCAATTCCCGCTTCGGCCAAAGTTTTAACAAGCTCTGCAGTTTGTTCGGGCGTCATGCCGATACTTGGCTTGATAATCGTTCCAATTAAAGGACGATCATAAGCACCGGTTAATTTTCTGCAGCCTTCAATGCCAAATTTCGGGCCCTTAAAAAATTGCGAATATGTATCAGGCAAGTCAATATCCATTAACTTCAAACCGGTAAATTGAGTTATCTCGTAAAGATTTCCCTGCAAAGTTGAAATCAAAACAGGGAGGTTATAACCAAAGTTTTCTATCGACCATGAAACTTCAATCATTGCCCGATGATACTGTCCACTGGCTGACGTGGCACCCGGAATTGCAGGCTCGGTTACTGTTTCTAACGGAGTTATAGATTCCACCCTCGCAGCAAAACGGCTCTTCAATTCCTCCGTTTCGCCGGGAACTTCAACAAATGTTCCTGACGATTGCTCGCCTGCGAGAACCTGTGCAGCTTTTTCAAGTTCAAAGGGAGTTTCTATGTAGTATTTTGCGGTTATCCTCATCGGAGTTGTAAGTTATAGGTTGTACGTTGTAAGTACTGCTTTGTTTTTTGGTTGTGAGTTGTGAGTATTACAGTAGCCTTATTCATCATTCCTACTTCATCATTCATAACTGGAAACTACCGGCTTAAAGGCAACCAAACTGACATTTCCGAGTGGCCTCTGTTGCCCCAGACAAAGTATGGTACCAAACGAACCTTTGCTGTTTTGTTTTGGTCAGATACTTCGCGGTACAATACATTCTTCCAGTCTTTATTTTCAACCAACCTGGCTTCGCCTTCAAGGCTCATAACATCTGCTCCATCAATTTTTAATGATTGCGGCTTCAGACTAATGTTCGACGGCATAAAAACATTAAATATATTTTGCTGAGGCATGTCAACCGACTCAAGGCAATACACCACCGGGCCGCGTTTTACAGCTACCTGGTTGCGGGTTTCCTCCACCAATGGATTTGCTTCAACAAGTTTAGCTTCCATCGGTAAAATCAGTTCTACCTTATCGCCTTTTTTCCACTTACGATTTACTTCGGCGTATTGACCGGATGTTAATTTCACATCCGAAGGTTTACCATTTATTAAAAGTTGAGCATTGCTCGTCCATCCCGGAATACGGAAGGAAATCGAATAAGCCTTTGAAGGAGTTTCGTTCAAGGTCAGCTTAATATTTCCATCCCATGGATAGTTTGTTTCTTGTTTAAAGCTGATTTTAGAGCCATCTTTTAAAGCAGTGGAAACATCATTACTGCCGTATAAATTCAACCATAATCCTTTATCAGAAACGCTGTAAGCATAATTAGCAACTTCGGCAATGGTACGCACCACGTTTGGAGGGCAGCAATTCGATAATCCGATATACTCTACTCTATCCTTCGACCAGCGCTGTTTAAATGGCAAATTATCCGAGAAAGCCAGAGGATTAGTGTAAAGAAACTTCTTTCCATCTAAGCTAATGCCCGATAAAACACTGTTATGGAGAGCGAGTTCCATCACGTCAGCATACTTAGCATCGCCGGTTAATTGCAGCATTCTGTAATTGAAAAGAACGTTCCCAATATTTGCGCAAGTCTCGTTATGAGCGGTAAAGTTCGGCAACTGATAATCGCGGCCAAAAGCCTGGTGAATTTTCTGAACTTCAACAGGGTTATACGATGTTCCGTCGGGCGATACACCATCGTACAAAGAACCACATCCGCCCGTGATGTACATTTTACGGGTAGTCATATCATTCCACATCAAATCAAGCGTACTTTTCAGCGTCTCATCACCCGTCTCTGCATACACATCAGCGGCACCAGCCCAAAGATAATTTGCCCGTACCGCATGGCCCATTGCCTTTTTTTGTTCGCGGAACGGAATGCGGTCCTGGTTATCGTCGGTACCATCATCAATCTTTCCTTTGATGTCGATTAACTTTTTAGCAAGCTCTAAATAGCGCGGTTCGCGGGTTGTGCGATACATTTCTATTGTGCCCATATAATGTGATGGACAAATGGCGTTACGAGCCAAAGTTGGCGAGGCCATCTTATAGAAATTGTACAGATAATCAGTTGCTTTCTTTGCAACGTTCAGCAGCGAAGTTTTACCTGTAGCGCGGTAATGAACGCAGGCAGCTGTCATCAAATGGCCAATATTGTAGGCCTCAAAACTTAGCCTGTCCTGAAACTGATTTTTCGAACCGGTTTTACGCTGCTCGATCATGGCTTTGGTATAGATATAACCGTCCTCGCGCTGCGATTTTGCAATCACAGCAATGGCTTTATCCATCATGGCATCCAGATTTTTATCGCGGCTAACCGCATACACACTAGCCATCGCCTCAAGTGTTTTGTAATAATCGCCATCATGAAAAGAGGGCCCCTTATGACTGCCGGTATCTAATCCTGCTGCAATTTCAAAATTTTTAAAAGCGTGACTGATTTTAGCATCATTGTAAATGCGCCACATGTTGGGCACCATCGTTTCTCTGGCTACTTTAAAGCGGTCGGCCCAGAAACCTGTTGTCCATGTCACGTCTCTCATGTTTAAACTTTGCAGTTTAGCATGCGGACTTTGGGAAGTGTTAACCAGACTTTTATCCTGAGCGGAGCTGCTAAGTGCGAAGCCCGAAAACAGTAGAGCTAAGGTTCCTTTTGTAATCATCCTGTTCATCTTCTTCATGTTATTTTTCCTATGTAGCTGGTATTCCACCAGGCAGTTATTTTTTAAAAAGCACCTTTTGTGCTGCTATTTTCTTTCGTCCTGCTGTACGCTGCAAGTCCTCGCCTTCCAAATCTCGAAGCCCGAACACGCTGCGGGCTTTTCGCTTCCATCAGGTTTAGCTGGCGAATGCCGGAACTTTGTTGGTTCTGGTTTAAAAAGCTATAGCGTTATCCTTATGCTTCGACTCCGCTCAGCACGACAAGGCTCCTACGCTGCATACTACCTTTCCGTCATTAAAACAATCGGCCCCAATAAACCCGCTTCCTGCAAAGGCTTTCCTTCCAACCTGTAGGGCGCCGTAGTTTTTGTTATTCGTTTATTTTCCGGCAAACGTTGATCGCCCATTAAGCGATTTGCCCATGTATTTGTAACTTCTATAGTCAAGCTGTTTGTTCCTTTTTTTAAGGCTTTACTGATGTCCACACGGTTAGGCGGTGTCCATACAATTCCACATGATTGGCCATTAACCTTTACTTCGGCGAGGTTAGCTACTTTCCCTAAATCAAGCCATACCGGTTTATTTCCCGAGACTTTTGATATAAATGTTTTGGTATACGAAGCTGTACCGGAATAGTATTTAATTAATGTATCAGCATGAGAACTCCAGTCGGTTAAATTATTAAACACAACCGCTTTTTCGGGGCCACCTAGCGACGAATCGAAACTGACCTTCCATGGACCTGCAATGGTTTGAAGATTTTCAAAGTCAGTCCAATTTTGAGTCTTTTTTATAGCTGGCCCTTTGGTTGCTTTTTTAAAAATTACAAATAGAGAAGCGTTAGGCGCAAGTTTTACTGGAACTACCGTACGGTTATTTTCAAACCTAAAATCCTTTGCATGCCATTTTCGGTTGGCAACAGGATCATATAGTTCAATTACATTGCTTTCCCGTCTGAAGGAAAACTCTAAGACTCTTTCCTTTTCTTCCTGATTAGAAATAAAGTAAATATCATTTAGTCCGTCTTGCCGATGAGTATAGGCGATATTTTTTGCATAATCCTTAGAATTATCCTTAACCATCAGATCTCTTGCAATCCCTATTTTATCGAATGTCTCATCATGATAAATACCCCTGATTATATTTCCAGAGAAATTGCCATTCCATAATTCATCAACAACCTTAGCATATTTAACCGCATCAACCTGTTGCAAACCCGGCTGATATTTCGGCTTTTCCGAAATCAATATCCGTGCTCCAGACTTCGCCAGTTCCAAAAGTTTTTCGGCTACCTCAAGGCTCATCCAATCGTTATTTGGGTTTAATCGGCTTTTTCCCGGAATGATTAACAGTTTATATGTTGCTCCACTTTCGAACACCACATTTCCATTTACCACTTTAGCAGAAAGCAAAGCATCCGGGTTAAACGAGTCGTAGGCGTATCCGCGTAAGGGGTTAACAAAATCCTCCGCATCGGCCATATTAGCCGAATTTGATACACCTGCCGGAATCTGACGCATCGGTTCGCCAGCGTTAGCTAAACGTTTTACTTCAGCTTCAACGACATCCTTTCCATAAATACCCGGTAAAAAAGGCACCAATCTATCCGGCAAAACCGAACGCCTCGGAAGATCTTCTCCTGTAAAAACAGCGATATCCGCTACTGGCTTTCCTTGCTGTAAAAGTCTTTGCACGCGCTCTGCATATTCAACCCAGGCCTTTCCTGGCTTCCACCAGGTTTGATCGCGCTGAAAGTATAAACCTACACCATCCAAAGTCATTCCGGGTTTTCTGTTCATCCATGGATTGTGAGTGAAAACATGATACACCATTTTGTTGATTCCAAGGGCGTAATTTCTATCCTGTAAAGTTTTAAGCATACCGGGATGTTCGTTCCAGGCCATACGCACGGTGGTGAATGCTTCAGCCTGAATGATATTTTTGCCGTAGATGTGTGCGCCGGAAATCGCATCGAGCATGTCGTTTGGTTTATCGTGGGTCGGACTGTTTAGCCAGAACTCTCCCATCGGAATGTCTACCGTTTTATAGTGCAGCAGACCATCGCTTATCATTGTCGGCGCCACGCTTTCTGCTGTGAAGGCTACCCCCTTCTGTTTAGCTAAATCTGCCAGGGTTTTATAAAATTTATCGACTACCAATTCGGCTATTGTTTTTCTTACATCGTATAGAAATTTCTCCGATGTTTCAGCGCTTTCGACCGCAATTCCAGCCATTACAGGCAGGTAGGGAAGCAAGTCGTAGCCTCTTCGCTTTTTAAACTCCTCTCTAAAAACAGGCGACCAGTTCTGACTGCCGCATTCCCAGCTATCCACATGGAAAGTATTTAAAACGCGGGGTGCGAGATCAGGTCCGGCCTGACGCAATGCTTCGCCATACCAGCTATTAAATTGCAGTTTTATAGCTTCAGGATTAAATTTATCGCATTCTAATCCGGCGGCGGCACCTCCCGTTGCATTGGTGTGCCCGGTGGATGTATGTCCAACTCTAATGATTGTCCAGTTGCCTCTTGGGGCTTTCCAGTTTAAGCTGCCATCCGCGTTAAGCTTATCGCTAAGGTTTATGATTTTATTCAGTGGAACACAAAGATTATCAGCAATTCGCTGTACTGTGGTCCTTTTGCTTACCCGCCAAACTGCTCCTGATTTGCCTTCGAACTGATGAATGCGTGGTTCTGCAGAAAGTTCAAGACGCACAAGCTTTAAAGAAGGCTTCCATTTTGCTGCATCCAAATCTTCGGCTCCGGGTTCAGAACCTGATTTATCAAAAGTAAACCTAAAATACTTTGCTTTGATTGGATTAATGCTGTGGGTAATATCGGCATCGGTATCCTGCCATCCATGGCGGGGTGGCTCTAATCGTCCGATGGAGCGAAACGATTTTCCATCATCACTAACTTCAATCAGTAAACGATGCGCCTGAACGTTGTTTCCATTAGTATGGATAAAAACTGTGCGTGCAGTAAATGGCCTTTCAAATTCGTATTGAATCCAGAGAGGATCGTTAGATCTCAGGGCTTCTTTATTATCTCCCTTAACTAAAAAAGAAGCATTAACTCCCGTGCTGGTCGTGATTTTCGGAACAATTGTTCTGGTAGAAACATTTGTTCCCGGTACCGAAGGGAAAGCATAAACGGCTATATCTTTATAGTAGTTTTCTTTTGATTCCGGCTGAGGGAGGATGATTTTAGTTTTCTTTCCCCCGGTTATCGCTATTTGACTGGAAACTACCTTTTGCATAGATAGCTGCGGAGTTATCCATGGACCACCAGCCAGCGCAAAGCCATCGCTTACGTGCATTCCGATTTTCAGACCCAAACGGTCGGCCTCTCTAAGTGAATGTTTCACCATTTCCCACCATTGCGGGCTTAACTGCTCTGCGACGGGAGTAAATAATGGCGGATTTGTTGCACCTTTTATCGGCATGAGATAAGCGCCGCCGATCCCGGCTTCTTTCATGGCTTCAAGATCGGCGGTTATGCCCTCTTTTGAAACACCTGCCTGCATCCAATACCAAAACACCCAGGACTTGGCAGAGTCATTGGATTGAGCTTTAACTTCTTTGAAGGAGAAACAAAGCAACAGGAAAATGTAAACGATGGTATTTAATAATTTCATTTGTTTTTATTCGATGCTTCGACTCCGCTCAGCATGACATTTTTTCATTTAAGCTTTCCAAAAGTTCTAAACTTTTGGAAAGCTAATCGGCTAATTTACTAACCGGTTTATACCCTTTAATGCCATAATACAAAATCACCAGGAAGCAGAGTAAAGGAATTGTATAACCAAGTTGAATATTATCGTTATTTAAATCTATCACAGTTCCCATCAGGTAAGGCAGTATCGCCCCGCCAACTATCGACATAATAATCCAGGATGAACCAGCCTTTGTGCCTTCACCAAGATTAGTAATTCCCAAAGCGAAAATGGTTGGAAACATGATAGACATAAAAAAGCCCAGCCCACCTAAAGCGTACACTACGTAAGCGCCATCTCCCCAAATAGCAACAACACAAAGCAGCACAGAAATTACAGCATAGATGGATAAAAGCGCCTGTGAACTGGTGAACTTTAAGAAAGCGGTACCTACGAACCGGCCCGCCATAAATAAGAAACCGTACACTCCAAGGTAATATCCGGCGGTATGTTCATCCAATCCGCCACCCTTTTGAGCCATCCGAATGAAGAAACTGGTTACGCATACCTGAGCGCCGACATAGAAAAACTGAGCAACTACCGCCCATGACAAGTGCTTGTGCTTTAAAACTTCAAAAAAGCCGCCTTTAGCGGTAACATCGTCACTCTGTGGTTTTACCTCAGGTACATGCATAAAGTAAAACAATATGGCTATTAGTACCAGTACCATTCCTAAAACAGTGTAAGGCATTTTCACCGAGGCTGCTTCTTCCATAAGATAAGCCATACGTGTAGTATCGGGCATTGCAGCCAACTCGGCTGCGGTATATTCTTTTCCGGAAAGGATGAATACTGTTCCGATTATAGGAGCAACCATTGCCGCCAAACCGTTAAAAGATGCCGCCAGGTTAAGTCGTGTCGATGCCGTTTTTGCATCGCCAAGTACCGCAGCATAGGGATTCGCCGCCGTTTCAAGAATAGTTAATCCGCAGCCTATAATGAAAAGTGCGACAAGGAAAATTTCGTATGCCCGTGTGTTCGCAGCGGGAACAAATAAAAACGCTCCGGCGGCAAAAACCAATAACCCTAAAACTATGCTGCTTTTATAACCCCATCGTTTCAGTATCATCCCGGCGGGGATAGCCATCAGGAAATAAGCTAAAAATACCGCTGTATCTACCAGAGTCGACTGGCGGTTATTCAACTGACAAGCTTTTTTTAAATGAGGGATTAAAATTGAATCAAGATTATGAGCCATTCCCCATAAAAAGAACAGGCAGGTTACCAGGATAAATGGAACCAAATAGTTGGTTTCATTGCCGGTTTTTTTTGTTTCTGTACCCTCTGTCAGAGTTTCCTGATTGGTAGTAAATGCCATTGGTTAGTTTGGTTTTGTATGGTTTATATTTTTTTCTTGACCATCAGCAGATGGTCGCATACCAGAACTACTTCTCCGCGCTGGTTTATTATTTCAACATGTTCTGTTACTGTTCCGTATTCAGGTTTTTTAGCTTCAGCTTTCTCTGAAATGGTAATTTCTGAATGAATGGTATCTCCAATAAATACCGGCTTCACAAAACGTAGTCTGTCATATCCTTTGGACATCGCCTCGGGATTAATTTCGGAAGCGGTTAAACCGATACCAATGCTGAATATCATTGTTCCGTGGGCGATGCGTTGCTTGAATGGTTGGGTTTTGCACCATTCTGCATCCATATGATGGGGGAAAAAATCTCCGGTGTGACCTGCGTGAACCACAAAATCTGTTTCCGTGATTGTGCGTCCAAGGGTAACCCGTTTATCGTTTAAAATATAATCTTCAAAAAATGTTGATTTGAAATACATGTTTTTTTGTTTTATTTTCAATAAGAGGCATTAACCACCCCCTTTTATTCCCCCGCAAGCGGGGGACACCAGTCCTTTAGCCCGACTAGTTTCTTAATGAATCCGTTCTTTTAACTGTTCAGCTACAACAACCCCGCCCTTATCACTCGAAATATATGCACTCTCTACTACAGCCATTGTTTTAATCACGTCTTCTACGCTGGTGTAAAGAATATCTGAAGAGCCCTCCTTGTAGCGCATCAGGTTAGACATTGTACCTACAAATGCTTCAGGAAACCATGAACCTTCCAGCTCGACGGTTTTCCACTCTGGCGCTTTTCCCTCTTCTAAGATGCAATATTCATACTTGTCGGGAACACCGTGAGGATAATCCATTAACAGTCCCATTTTGGCTTTTATGGCTCCTTTTGTTCCCTCCCATTTGATAAAACTTTCCTGGTTATACGGGCCAAAATCGTGGTCGTGGTTCGTATTAATTACTGCGTGCAAAGTATCTCCGTAATCAAACAAAATAGTTGAACGGGAAGAAGAAAGCTCCTTGGCGGGGTGTTTTAAAGTTTTAGCGTAAACACTTTCAGGATCGCCAAGAAAAGAGCGCATCATATCTACGTAATGGATGCTGTGGTATTGAATTTCTAACCTTGGATGAACCATTACATGCGGAAAAAGCTCCCATGGAGTTTTCAGGGTAACACGAACTTCCATATCATAAATATCACCAATCATTCCCTGCTCAATCATATACCTTGCAGCACTTACAAAAGGTGCAAAGCGAAGCTGAAAATTGATAGCCGCAACCAGGTTTTTCCTTCGGCACACTTCCAGAATCTCTTTGGCTTGCCAGTAATAATCGCCCATAGGCTTTTGAATAAGTACGGCGCTGCCATCAGGCAATTGATTCAGCGTTTCAACATACTGCTCGGGCATGATGGTAATGTCGTAAACGGCATTTACAGGAGCGTTAGCTACCGCATCCGCAACACTATCATATACATTTAGAATTCCAAATTCAGCAGCCAACTTCTCCGCTCTCGATTTTGTTCTGTTTACAATTCCATATACATCAAAACCCGCTTGTTTATAAGCAGGCAAATGCGCATCCTTCACTATTCCGCCTGCCCCAATAATGATGATGGGTTGCCGTGTTTCAGGTAATTGAGGTTTATATGGTATTTGCATTATTAATTAATAATTTAAAAGTCAAAACGACTTAAGTATTAAGCTGTTTAATTTTCTTTTGAGCTGATTCAAGAATTTCTCCGGCAGGAACACTGCTGTTCATAGCTTTTAATACAGCTCCATCTATGATCTCTGCTATTTGAGCCCAATTATTTTTCTGCGGAAGCGATTTAGCCGTTTTATGAAGCATTTCTAATTTGTGATAATAAGGTATGATTTGGTTTATTTCCTCATCTTTCCAAGTAGAAATACGACAGCCGATGCCGCCTTCGAGCGTTAAAAGTTTATCATTTTCCTGGTTGACCGCAAAGCGGATAAAATCATAGGCAATGTCTTTATGCTTGCTGCCTGAACCGATGGTATAGAGCCAATAAACGTTTAACGAAGCTGATTCTTTTCCTTCAGAATGAGGCAGAGAAGCGATATCTACTTTGCCTTTAACTTGAGATTCTTCATACACCTCGCACATCGAAGCAAAACCGAACCAGTTTATCATCATGGCAACTTCTCCACGGGCAAACGCCATTCCTGCCTGTACTGACTCGTACTCTGAAGATTTCGGATGAACGGCCGTTTTATCATTCACTAACTGACGATAAAAACTCAGCCCTTCCACCGCCTCCGGGGTGTCGATTTTGACTTTTCCATTATCGTCTACAAGTGAACCGCCACGGGTCCACAATTGAAGACAAAAATCAAAAACGGTATTATGGCCATCGGGGAAACACGCAAAAACACTTCCGAATAAATTTTCCTCGGGCCGATTAAAAAACTGTGCTACCTGCTGGAAATCTTCCCAGGTTTGCGGCACTTCCAAGGCCTTGCCATACCTGTTTAAATACGCTTCTTGCTCCTGAACATTTTCAAATAAGTCCTTGCGATAGATAAAACATTCAGGTCCGTCATGAAAAGGCAAACCAACAATATCTTCACCGAATTGCTGCATACGCAAAAGCGAATTACTCCATCCTACCGGGTAATTCATTGGCGGTTTAGTGTCTATGTATCTGTTTAATTTTTCAACTGAACCGCCGGTATAGGACTCATAAATCCAGTCGGTATTGATGTGAGCGACATCCCAGTCGCCATTTGCCAAGCCTCGTTGAGTAAGGGTTGCGTCATGAAGCGGATGTAAATCCATAGGCACCATTTCTGCCTGTAGGGTACAGCCTGTTTGTTTGCAGAATTTATCCCATAGCTTTTCCATAGCTGATTCAAAGGGACCAAACTTGCGAACTGCTATTCTGAATTTTTCACCGGCACTCATAGCTTTAGTTTTTTATGGTTGGTGAAGACACCAACCCCGGTGTCTCGGTCGCCTCGGTTGGTGTCCTCACCAATCGAAATTCATTAATTATACTCACATTGTCTTCTCCCAACTTTGGAGATGCTTTAGCTGAAGTAAAGAGTTCTCCATCTATCCGAACAGGACAGCGGGTAGTTTGATAAGTGAACCCGTCAGACATTTCAACTTGCTGAATCATATCCAAAACTTTAAACCCTTCATGATCCATCAGTTGCTGCCAGTTCAAAATATTGGCACACCAGATATCGGCAGGTTCTAAAACGGAAAGCCATTTTTCTGTTGTTTCGCCTTTGAGATGATTGGCTAATATTTCCTTTATCTCATCGCGTTTTTCAAATGCTTCAGAGATTTCGGTGTATGATTTAAGTTCATCGCATCCTAACAAATCTCCTAAAACGGGAATAGAACCCATTGCCAAAGCTATATGCCCGTTTGCTGTTTGATATATCCCGTAAGGAGCACCGAGATAGGCGTTTGCATTATTGCTTTTTGTTCTTTCGGGTAATGCACCGCCATCATTTAAAAAAGTGGTTATAGTTTCGAACTGAAAATCAAGAGATGACTCGAGCATACTAACCTGTACCAGAGCGCCTTCTCCGCTGATACTTCTACTAAACAGACAAGCTAAAACACCCTGTAAAAGATGCGCCCCTGCCAGCATATCAACAATCGACAATCCCATAGGAACAGGTCCGCTGGCCGCGTTGCCGCTTAACCAAGTCAATCCCGTAAGGGACTGCAGTAAAAGATCCTGACCCGGTTTATCTTTCCATTCACCCTCTGTTCCGTAACCTGAAATTTCACCGTAAACCACTCCGGGGTTTATTAAACTTACACTTTTGTAATCAAAACCCAGTCTCTCCATCACTCCAGGGCGGTAATTATGAAGTACAACATCTGCTTTCTCAAGCAACTGGTGGATAGCTTTGCAGTCATCTTCGTTTTTAAGATCTGCTGCAAAGCTTTCCTTATTTCTGTTTATGGCATGAAACACGGATGACTCGCCATTCATCACTACATTGGATGTATACAGAGTTCGGCAAATATCACCGGTGACCGGACGTTCAATCTTTATCACCCTTGCACCCAAATCAGCCATACGCAAGCTGGCTGAAGGTCCCGAAAGAAACTGACTAAAATCTATTACCAGAAAATCTTCAAGCGGCTTCATATATCCAGATTAAATTCTTTGGTTATTAACTCGTTATCTGCTCCGACTTTTGGTGCCGCTTTCGGAGAATAAAGCTTTGCTTCGTTTATCGTTATGGGACTTCTGGTTGTTCTAATTTGTATATTATCTCTCGGGCTCAATGTTTGAACAACTCCTGCTTGTTTCACAGTTTCCTGTTCAAATACTTCCTGGTAATTCAAAACCGGGGAACACCAGATTCCTGCGATTTCCAAAGTAGAGAGCCATTCTTTCGTAGTCTTACGGATAATGATTTCTGAAAAGCGAGTTCCGATTTCATCACGTTTATCGAACCATGAAGAAGCATCCTGGTAAGAGTCCTTAAAATCACAGCCGATAGCGGCGGCAATTGATACAAGATTTCCCATGGCCAGAGCCAGATAACCATCGGAAGTTTGATAAACACCATATGGAGCACTTAAATAAGCATGCCCGCTGCCTTTTACTGAACTGCGTTCGGGAAGCTTTCCTCTATCATTTAAATAGGTTGTTAAAACTTCAAATTGCAGATCGAGGGTCGACTCTAAAAGACTAACTTCCACTAAACAGCCCTTTCCTGTTTTCCAACGTTTTAATAATCCGGCAAGAATGCCCTGCGCCAGATGATTGCCACACATGGTATCTGCAACAGAAAGACCGAACGGTACCGGGCCATCTGATTTCGTGCCGGTTAATTGCGTTAAGCCGGAAAGTGACTGAACCAAAAGATCTTGCCCGGGTTTATTTGCCCAGGGGCCTTTGTTGCCATAACCGGTAACAACTCCGTAAATTATTTTGGGGTTGATCGATTTGACTGCTTCGAAATCCAGGCCGATCTTTTCCATCACGCCCGGACGGAAATTATGAGTCATTACATCCACCTTAGCAATCAGTTTTTTTATTCTTTCAAGATCATCTGCGTTCTTTAAATCCGCAGCATATGATTCTTTGTTCCTGTTTATGGTGTGAAAAAGCAAGCTGTCATCTTCGATAAAAAGATTTTTAATAGCCAGCTGGCGACAGGCTTCACCTTTAAGGGGACGCTCTACTTTAATAACACGCGCACCAAGATCGGCTAGTTTTAAACCAGCCAAAGGACCTGCTAAAAACTGGCAGAATTCTAAAACTAAAAGTCCTTCTAATGGTCGCTTCATGCCATTTGTAAATTTCTGGATTTCAAGTACAATTCGTTCATCTGATTCAGAACTTCCTTCTCGTTTCCACCCTTCATCAGGTAATCTCGTACCATGTCGCCGGCATGATCCTGGAAAAACATATGTCCGTGATAACGCGGACGCAGGAAAGCACGCTGCAAGGCCGGTAAAGTATTTGAGAAATAATTATGAGTCCGGCGATTTACCTCAGCATCAATCCATGCGCTCAAATGGCCCGGCTGTCCGCCATTTTCGAAAAACACACTTTGCTGGCATTCTTCCGAAGCGACGTAATTGGCGTACTGAACCGCAACTGAAATATTTTTCGAGCTTGATGATATGGCAAGGCCAGTTCCGCCAAGAGTGCTTTTCAAATTCGTTTTCCCGTCAAGGGATATCATATCATGAAAATGAAGCAATTTCCTGGAATATCCTCTCCTTGAGTAGTTCGAATACCCGTAGGCAAAAGGGCAGTACGCAATCTGGTCCGAATTTGTCATCGCTTCATAAACCTGGATCGGGTTGCGGTTAAAATTATCAGGATGGATTCTTAAGGCGAGTTCGCGAAACATTCGCAGTGCTTTCACACCTATTTCCTCGGATACTATCGAATCTTCACTCTGACAAGGATCTTCGCCAAGGGAGCAACAGAAGGTGTAAAAATTCATCAAAACATCAATTGGAATACCTGCGAAAGCAATTAAACCATCGTTTGCTAATTCCAAAAGATCACTAAATGATTTCGGTAAATCCAAGCCATATTTATCGAATAAATCTGGGCGACTCGAAGCTACAGGAGTTGCCGCATCAATAGCTAAGGCCCACTGATGCCCATCATATGAATAGCTCTCGAAAGAACGACCAACGGTATTTTGTCGTTGATCCTGAATATATCCTTTGGTTAGATATGCATCTAAAGGCACAATGGACTGTGTTTTGGCAGCAAAGCCTGCCCAGGGATGATCGATCACCAATAAATCAAACCGTTCCGCAAGTTCCTGTATAGAAAAATCAGCGAACTGCTGAAGACTTCTTTTCTCCCAGGTTATTTCTACATTGGGATTCAGCTCAGTAAACCGTTGCGCAGTTGCCACCATAGGAATCAATCCACGACTGTGGTTCCAGGTTATTCCTTTTAAAATTACTTTTTCAGACATTGGTAAATTATTTTCACTAGAACGTCCGTCATTTCTAACGCAGAGAGAGAAATCTAAGCGATTTACTCAAGAGATCTCTACTATTGTCGAGATGACAAAACGCATATTTAAAACTTTATTTTCTTTGCAATCGCTCCCACTTCTCCTTTATTTCCTTTAACAGGAAACAAGTAAAAACTATAAGAGTAATTCTTTGCCGGGATTTGATATTTCTCAAGAGGTGCCGCAACATCACTCCAGCTATCATTTCCGCCTACTCCCATTTGAATCAGATCAATATTTAATGTGATATAACCAGCGTCTTTTAATTTATTGGTATGTTTCGCACTGACAATATTTTCTTCCGTGTAAGGCCATGCGCTCATACTCAAAAGACTGTCGGCCACTACCAACAAACCCTCAGTTTTATTTTTATCAGACAAATACATCCAGCGTACATCGGTACGATTTCCATTTTCCTGTGGAACAGCATAAGGCTCCATAAAGTCATAGATATTTTGAGAATAGATTGCAGCATCAAAGCCGTAATTCCGGTCGATATAATTTTCGAGAAGGCCTTTTCCATACCAGTTGATGTTATCGTAATTCCGGGCAATAGCTCCCTGCATCCCAACTTTCGGGATATTTGGAAGGCCCGGTTTTGCTCTCAAAGAATAATCAACTTTTAAAACGCCATCCCCATTAAGGGTGTAAATTACATCGACAGCAGCACTGTCATTAATTAGGGAATATGAACTCTTAATTTGAACAGTACCCGCAGTAGTTTGATCAGCAGATATATTTTTTAATTTCAGATCAGGAGAAAACCATTGCTTCAATTTACGATGCGTTTTCCATCCTCGCTTGTCGTTATCGGTTTGAGGACGTGTGAAATCCGGCAATAAAGGAGCAAAAATCTGCTCTTTTCCATTTGATTTAAACGATGTTAAGGCACCATTTTTCTTATCGAAGGAAATGTTAAACGTCTTTCCTGTTAATTGATAGCCCGACGAGTTTTCATTTAATGTTATCGATGGATAAGGCGAACGTTTTATCATTCTCGGCTCCGCTAAACCTGTTAAAGCAAACTGATTTGAAGCTACTTCAAATCCTTTTGGAGCCCATAACTCATCAGCAGCTAACGTAAAATGGATGTCGGCTAAATATTCTGAGCCCGGCTTTATTTTAGGCAAATATCCGCCGATACTTATGTTTTTACTTTCTCCTGCGGCAAGATTGATTTTAGGAAGAATTTTATTTACTACAACCTTTCCATCTTCGCGCACTATGAGGTTAACTGTATAAGAACCCAATGATTTTACCGAATGGCGGTTTGTTATTTTTATAAGTCCTTTAGCCGCATCCAGCAATTCTGTTTGCGCACCCTGATAAACACGTTTACATTCAAACATCGGAGCTTTGGGTCTTCCATCTGATGCTACTACACCTTTGATGGTGAAATTGTCGAAATACTTTTCGCCGAAATCGCCACCATAAGCATAGAATTCAACTCCAGCACTATCTTTTTTCAATAAGCCCTGATCTTTAAATTCCCAGATAGCACCACCGATAACTCTTGGGGTTGAACGAAATACATCCCAAAAATCTTTCATGTTTCCTACAGAATTTCCCATGGCATGCGCATATTCCACAAAAAAGATCGGTCGCTTATCATTATTATTCTGATCGACCAAAAGCTTTGGAGTATAAATACTGGGATACATCCTGCTTACAATATCAACGTAATAAGAATCCTGAGGATTTTGGATGCGATGAGAATGATCATTTGATTTCAAATACCGTGGGTCTGAAGGATCAATATATCCTTCAAGCCTTGGGTTACCCATCGCAGGTTCATAATGAACGGGGCGGGTTATATCGAAATCGTGAATCCATTCGGCCATCGCGGCGTGATTCGGGCCACGACCGGCTTCATTTCCTAAACTCCAAATGATAATACTCGGGTGATTTTTATCACGCATTACCATGCGATTGCTCCGTTCTAAATAGGCGCCTGTCCACTGCGGATCGTTACTCAATTTGCCTCCCAAACCGTGGGTCTCAAGATTGGCTTCATCGATCACAAGAATCCCGTATTCGTCGCATAAATCGTATAAATACGGATCCATCGGGTAATGACTGGTTCGGATACAGTTGAAATTAAAACGCTTTATGGTACGTACATCTTCAAGAATATCCTCCCGGCTTAAGGCTTTTCCTTTTGTAGGATGGTGATCAGGTCGGTTAACACCATACAGGTAAGTCACCTTACCATTTATAAGCAATTTGCTGTCTGTTTTAGAAAACTCGATACTCCTAAACCCAACTTTGCAGCTTTTTGCTTCAAGAACATTTCCTGTACTATCCTGCAAAGAAAGGACTACTGTATACAAGTTAGGTTCTTCATCGCTCCATTTAGCCGGGTTTTTAACTGTAGTTTCAAGCAAGCCGAACTTAACATTATCCAATCTTGGATATATTTCATTAATAATGCTTTCCGCGGTTCTTTCTAAAGGTTTCTGAAAAACAGGTTTGCCGTTCTTATCGAACAAATGAGCCTGTATTTTATATCCTTTTACTTCTTTACCTGTTAAATTTTCAATTCTTGGACGAATGCTGAAAACAGCATCTTTGTAGTCTTTATCCAGTTTTGCCTGCCAGTGGAAATCTGCAATCCGCAGTTTTGGTTCGGCCAGTAAAAGAACTTCTCTTTGGATTCCGCTTAAACGCCAGTGATCCTGATCTTCAAGGAAACTGCCGTCGCTCCAGCGGATTACTTGTACTGATACAATATTTTCTCCGGTCTGAAGATATGGCGTTACATTAAACTCAGATGCTAAAAAACTATCTTCAGCATAGCCTAAAAATTTACCATTAACCCATACTTTGTAAGCAGAACTCACCCCTCCGAAATGGAGAGTGACGTTCATATTCTTCCAGTTATCCGGAATGCTAAAAGTTCTCTGATAAGATCCTACTGCATTATAATCTTGCGGTACATAAGGCGGGTTAACCGGGCGAAAAGGGTAAACCGCGCTTTTATAAATTGGTTTATCATAACCTTTCATCTCCCAATTACTGGGGACTTCAATTTTTTTCCATCCACTTACGCGGGTTTTGTAAAAGTCTTTAGGTGCATCAGATGGCTTTATGGCAAAAGAAAAATCCCACTCGCCATTAAGGGAAATCATTCTTGTAGATTTTGTGCGTTCGCCTTTTAAAGCATCTGCTACTGAAGAAAATGAATAAGCCGTAGCTCTGGATGGCTCCCGGTTAATCCCGCTAACAAGAGGATCTTCCCAGGGCTCACGATTATAGACAGTTGGAACTACCGGAACAGCAGCAGGAGTTTTGTCTACCAGCTGAGCGTTGGTTGTAGTAAGAATGAAAAGAAATGTGAGCGATAGCAGTATTTTCATCAAAATGTGTTCGGGTAGTTAATGGTTTGCAGCTTATAATTTGCGAAACGCTTATTAACAAAGATAGAATTGGCACAAACTATTTTTTTATATCATGTTCTCTATGTATTATACAATATTGCCTTAGGGCATGTAGCAAATGATTCATTTAGCGCGATATATTATCAGGAAAAGCCATTTAAAATCATTGCTTCCTGATAATATTGTATTAATTACAATTTGGGTTCTGAACATCAAAAGGAAATGGCAATGGGGTATTGGCTGGGTCTGTCAAACCAGGTAATTTAATATGTGCGCTTTTCAACGTATTAAATTATGTATGTTCTTTCAAAAGCAAACCCAGCAGGACTCTTCATGATATTTCTTTACAGTTGGATCGATGCCAAACCAGTGTCAAACCTGTTACCAATTTCAAGTCTTAGCAGCTTAGGATTAACAAAGGTGTAGAGAATGAAGAAATACTGGCTGCCGCAATTAAATGCGCCCAAGTAATTCAAAAAAGGGTCGGTATTTAATTATTCTACACCTCCACTAAACACTCGTCCTTAAATCCAAATCCCCAGCCCGGGCGGTTATGCGGACTCGCCATTCCATTTTTGATTTCGATAGGATGATCAATTAATGGATCGATCCAGTCGAAGGATTCTGCTCCTGCACCGTTCGGGATCGTGCAAAGCAATGGAATATCATAATCTTTATAATAATGCGGCAACACAGGAATATTGAAACTCCCTGCTAAAGCAGCACTATTGCGCCAGGCTTCCACACCTCCCAATCTTAAAATATCAGGCTGCCAGATATCAATGGCATTTCTAACCAACAATTCTCGTAAGGGAAGGGTTGAATATTCCCTCTCTCCCATAGCTAAAGAAATACCTGCCTGAGTTCTTAGTTGTTGATATCCGGCGAAATCCGTATGATCAATAGGTTCTTCAAACCAATGAATATTCAAGCCTCTGGCAGCCCTTGCCAACTGAATAGCCGAGGGAACCTGCATACCCTGGTTGGCATCCATCATAATATTAATTTCGTTACCAACCGCTCCCCGCACCAGCTTCAGTCGTTCCAGATCTTCCTTCCAGTCGGGTTTACCTACTTTTATTTTTACAGCTTTAAATCCCCTCGACTTATAATTGCTCACTTCATCAATCAATTCTTCAACGGTATAAGAAATCCAGCCACCGCTTCCATAAATTGGAACCTCAGTGCGGGAACAACCAAGTACCTTCCAAATGGGTTGTTTTAAAGTTTTGCACCAGGCATCCCACATAGCGATATTATAGGCCGCCTGGGCCCATCGATTTATACCTTCCATTCCGAAATACTCGTTGGCATGGTTAATTCTTTCGAAAGTTTTAACCGTATTATAAACCTGCTCGCCGATAAGCATCTC
Source organism: uncultured Sphingobacteriaceae bacterium (assembly GCA_946887045.1). The sequence goes on from CAMPKC010000001.1 coordinate 34,792, forward strand.
GCCGACATCCTTTAAAGCGCCCGCAATTGCAGCGGGGCTGTATTGAAAGCTAAGCAAATAAGACTCCCCTACAATACCTGCGTTGAGGGTGATACGAACTACCATAAAAGATATTTCAGTCAATGTATGGGTGGCATCGGAAATTGGTTTTTCCAGCTTTGCTTTCGCGGAATAGATGGCGTAATTTTTAATTTTTGTCATATTATAAGCTATATTTTACTACATACTCCTTCCCTTTCGGGATAGTAATTTCATAAGTTCCATTTCCAATAGATTGTACTTTGGCGCCTTTTACACTAGGCTTTGATTTACTTTTCAAACGAAGAGTTCCTATTCCGACCGGAGATTTCACCTTAACTTCTGACGTACTTGCATACACAAAAATCTCTCCGTTTGGAGTTGGCACTTTTCCTTCCATCCATTTCAGTCCGCCTAAATTAGGCTCAACAACCCAGGTTTGATACGCCGGAGATAATGGCTTAACGCCTAAGTAATACTTACCTAATAAATATAGCGGACTTGCTCCCCATGCATGGCAAAGACTTTTCCCAAACTCGCGACCGTACATCGCGTAATGTTCGGCCCCTTTTTTTGTAGGATCGTATTGTTCCCAGAAAGAAGTTGCACCCAATTTTAACATGCCGCCCCAGTAGTCCTTCATTTCTTTCAGAACGTAAGGTTGCTCGCCCATAGCACATAATGCCTCAAGTTCGTAAAAGCGCATGTATGGCGTAGTAATTTTTTGAATTTTATCGTTCAGCAGCACATGTTGTTTAACATCCTGCTTCTGCGATTCGTTAAAATAGTTGAAGAAAATACCGAACATGTTTGCATAGCGGGTTACATTGTCGGTTTGCTTACCGTCCACGCGGCTGTGTACCAAAGCATGTTTTTCATCGCTCCAATAGTTGGCAAATATTTTGGTTTTAAGTTCTGATGCTAATTTCTTGTAACGTGCTGCACCGGCATCATCTTTTGCTATTTCTGCACTGATTGCCATTGCTTCAAGGCTCCGCGCTAACAGCATTTGCTCAAAACTCACTTCACCCTTTTTGCTTAACCCATCAGCCCAATCAATAAAAACCCAATCGCCTGCAAGGCCTTCCATCATACCATTAGCGTTTCTGCGCGATAAACAATATTCCATCAAACTTTGCATCCTTGGATAGAATTGCTGGATAAAGTTCTTATCCCCAGTGTACAGGTAGTAATCGTAGATACCAATGAACCAATAAAACGTATAATCCATAATGGTATTAATGTGACTCGTTACCGGATCTTTTCCGCGTAAAGCCAGAAGCGTACGTGATACCGACGGCGAGTCAAACAACAGGTAATAATTCATCAGGTAGCTCTGGTATGCATCTCCCGACCAAATCCAGCGGTCGCGTTTTATTCCATCGATAAAAAACTCTCTTGTGTTTAAATGGAAGGTATATTTTGCTACATCATAAATCTTATTGATCTCCTCATCCGAGCAACGGAATCCACCCTTATCCGCAACCGGAAGATATTCGTACAGCATGGAAACTGAATCGAGCGTTAAACCCTGAGGCACAACAACATTTACATATCTGAATGCTTTGGTAAGCACGGTTGTCGAATCTTGTTTCTGAGAGAAATTGATATCGAGCATATCCAGCGTCTCCGCATGCTCTTTACTTAAAGCCTCTTCTCTCGATTCGCCATAATAAAGTTCAACCCGGCCCTTCCCTTTCAATCCATGCATTTTCACAAAGCCAAAAGTCTCTTTACCAAAATCGTAAACTGTAGAATTACCGCTCTTTTGACTATTTACGGCCGATTGAGGTGTTGTCGCCAATGCGAACTTTGATGGCGGAGTTGATGGACTATCAAAATTCCATGATGCCGCCTTTAACCAGGTTGTTCCTGATTGGTCTGATACCTTTCCAGACTGATCGATCCACTCTTTATCCTCAAATGTAACCAACCATGTAGAGTCGGAAACAACTTTTTTCCCTCGAACATAAATCGCAGGGACTTTATCCTGAGAAAAAACTTTAAGACTTACTTTATGCTTTCCGGCGGGGATAGTTATTTTATTAGGATAGCCGAAAAAGGCTTTTCCGTCTACTTTTACATTGTATTGCCCTTCAACAAAAAGTTCAGCTTCTTCCGCTTCTTTTAAGTCGAATACCTTATGGAAATCGATTAATACATAGTGATTATCGAGCTTCCAGAAAGGAGGTAAAAAAGAACCGCGCTCGGTACGGCGGTTTTGCATTTTGTTACCCAGCCATACTTCAAAATCGCCTGGGTACCAAATCCAAGTGGCTTTAGATTGCGCTATACCAGTTTCAGTTAGTAAAGTCAGTAAAAATCCAATTAAGAATACCCGTTTACATAGAATTTTAAATTTCATAATTTATCGTTTTTATCATTGTATTAACCTTCTGTTATTGTGTAAAAAATACAGTTTCCAAAGAATTTTCACATAGTACATTTTATTTAAAGTCCTTACATGCAACATTCTGTGTAATTGCCTGGTTCTGCAACCCAGGAACCAGCGGTATTGGTAGTAACAGCTGTGGATACTGGTTTAAACATGAGATAATTGTCAGTTTGATGTTAAGATTTTCCTTGACTTCTTTGTTACAAACGTTTGATTCTCAACGCAATGAAAGGCCGCCCCGGCAGATTAATAACTTTTAAATCTTTATCAAATATTCTATATCCATCTGCAGCTGCTGTCACAATACTATCGGTTAAAGGAGTTACCGTCATATTCCAGGTATCAATAACATCTATTTTAAATTTAGTGCCCTTAGGTGGACCGTTCTTTTTTGGCAAACTGAACTTCCATTCGGTTAAGACTTCCTTTCCAAAATAGATCATGTAATAGTTGCTGTCAACTTGTGCAGTTTGCAAATCCTTCCAGTTGTCGGCAAGCGTTAAAGGTCCCGGTCCCTGCTCTATTAAGTTTCTTAAAAAAGCAATTCGTGCAGGACTTTCTCCTTTAAACTTTCCGCCTTTAGCCCATGATATTGTATCGCCAACACCTTTTATGGTTTCGCCATGCGTCACATACGTACCGGCAATTACTCCTTGCCAAACGGCATGAACCATTTCTTGTCCGCTTAGCCTGCCCCATCGTTGGGTAAGGTTTCCCTCATAACACACTTCATCGTAGATTACGGGTTTGAAAAAAGCATCCCGCAATAATCCCGCACGGCCAAAATCTCCTACCGCAGAGCTGTTTTGAATACTTAAATGGGTTATAAACGGTTTAGAATTATCAAAGTAGATACTGCCGTTATGAATAGAAAGCAAGTGTTTATAAGGGTCGTTGTCGCTGACAACTTTCGAATAGTTATCCCAAATTTCACGTGGTTTTGTTTTGATATAATCAAATTCATTAGCCATCGACCACCATACGTTTCGGAATGAAGCAAGACGTGCAACAAGATATTTTAAATAAAACTCATCATTTTCCTTCCCCATATCATCAAAGCCCCATCTTCCTTTATCATAGGGGTGGAAAATAATCAGATCTGCTTCGATACCCATATCTCTCAGTTCATCTAATTGCTTTTCAAGATGAGCAAAAAAGGCTGGGTCGAACTTTTTAAAATTCCAGCTGAAAGTAACCCTTCCGGTAGAATCCTTTTTTTGAGAAAGCTTTTGATAAGGATATAATTCGGGATCATTCTCAACATTGGTGTAATACTTAGGAAAAACGCACATTCTCAATTTATTGAAGCCAGATGTCTTCAATGCGAAGAGTGTTTCCTCTTGCAATTTCTCTCCCTGATGAGTCCAGGCATACATGGTGGTACCAAAGGGATAATATATTTTACCATCAGTGTATTTGAAATTATAGGTATTCCAAACTTTAACCATGCCGTGATTATCTTTTCCTGGGTTTACACAGATAAACTCTCCTTTAATATTATTTAATTCCTTGCTATTGCTTGTTGTTACGTATTTCCAGGTACCCGTTTCAACAGGCATAAATCTTATTTTATATACTCCATCTCCATCATAAAATCCATTGGCTTTAATTGTTTGGGTGCCATTAGAAAATTCGGCCGTCAAGCTGATTTCTGAAAAGGGATTACCTGATCTCGTGCCTTTTAATATCTTTTCAAATCTACCCCACTTTTCGACTGATTCGCCAGTATTCTGTGCATAACAGCCAATACTTAAAAAAAACAGGCACAGTGATAATACATATTTCTTCATTTGTCAGAATAATTTAAGATCTAAAACTCTTCAGCTATGGCTCCTTTTCTAAGCCACGCTATCATATTCAGTATTAAGTAATTCCAGTTATCGGTGTTCAAGCTATCCTTCATTTGGCCTGATCCCGCCTTACCCATCCCCAGAAAAAGCACTATTGCAATAAGAATCTTATTCATGTTGATGCTGTTAGTTTTTTTAATATTTCTTATTGATTTTAGCGGCTTTATCCGGCTATTGCGGTTAACCAACCTTTATGAAAATTTTTAACAGCTTCCGCATTTATAGTGGGAGCATTAAACGACTTAGTATTATTCAAAGTTTTTAAGTGGTCTATATCTTTATAAACACCAGCTTCCAGTCCCGCCAAATATGCCGCCCCAAGCGCTGATACATCGGGCATTCCCATGTTAACTACTTTCTTCTCTAAAAGATCAGCAAGAAATTGCAACACAAACTGATTGGCTGTAATTCCCCCATTTACCATAAGTTCCTGTAAATCAATTCCGGTATCTTCTTCCATCGCAGCAATCACATCTTTTATCTGGTACGGAATGGATTCTAATGCGGCACGTACAATATGATTTTTATTAGCTCCGAAACTTAATCCTGTAATCGAGGCTTTGCGATTCATATCCCAGTAAGGAGCACCCAGTCCGCTAAAAGCGGGAATGATATACACTCCATTATTTCCATCAACTTCATTGGCCATTGCCTCTGTTTCGCTGCTATGTTTGAACAAGCCTAATTCGTTTTTTATCCACTCGATGGTGGCACCGCAGGAAACAATTACCCCTTCCAGAGCATAATCCACACGACCTTCTGTACTCCAGCAAATCGTTGTAATCATCCCGTTTCCGGAAGCTTTCGGCTCGGCGCCAATATTCATTAGAATTGAGCAGCCTGTTCCGAGTGTTGCTTTCGCTGTACCGGGAAAGAAACAGCCTTCGCCGAATGCTGCGGCATGAGAATCACCGATCATGGCAGTAATGGGCAGATTTTGATCTAAAAGCCCTGCATAGTTAGTTTCGCCAAAGCTATACGATGATGGTTTAGGATCCGGCAGGTTCAGCTTAGATAATCCAAACACATTCAGCAATTCTTGATCCCATTTTAATTGAGCTAAATTGAAGAACAAGGTTCTTGAGGCATTTGTATAATCAGTTAAATATTTTTCTCCATTAGTTAACCGATATAAAAGCCAGGTGTCAATAGTGCCGAAATAAGCGTCGCCGGTATCAATGGCCGTCCTTATTTTCTCTTCGTTTTTATACAACCAGATCAGCTTGGTGCCCGAAAAATAGGGATCGATAATCAGACCTGTTTTAGAGCTAACCTCTTCATTAATTCCAGACTGAGCTAATCGTTCACAGATTTCAACGGAGCGTTTGCATTGCCAAACAATTGCATTGTACAAGGGCTGTCCATTTTTATCCCATAAAACAAAGGTTTCGCGTTGATTCGAAATTCCGCAAGCTTTAATATCATCCCGCTTCCCTCCTTTTGCCTCAAAATCTTCCAGACATTTAGCTACCGAGCTAAGTACATTTTGATAAATCTCTTCCGGATTCTGCTCTACGAAACCTTCGCCATAAAAAATACTTTTAAGCGGTTCTGATCCTTTTGCAAAAACTTGCCCCTCTTCATCAAAAAGAAGGGTTTTTGTACTGCTTGTTCCCTGATCAATCGAAAGAATATACCGGCCCATTATTCGCTTTTTGAATTTGATTTATCGATAATAACTGCCAGTAAAATCACCCCGCCTTTTACAACCTGCTGCCAAAACGGAGAGACATTTAACAATACCAGTCCGTTGTTTAACACACCGATAATGATTGCGCCAAGCACTGTTCCCATGATACTTCCTTTACCGCCGGATAAAGAAGTTCCGCCGATAACCACGGCGGCAATAGAATCAAGTTCGTAACTGATACCTGCATTGGGCTGTGCCGAATCAAGTCTGGAGGTTACAATTAAACCGCCGATCGCCGCCAGGGCGCCTCCGATAGAATACACAATTATTTTAACGCGGCTTATATTGATACCCGATAATCGCGAAGCACTTTCGTTTCCTCCAATAGCATAAATATATCGGCCCAGGCGGGTTTTATTGGTCACGATAACTGCTACACCTACAATTATTGCCGAGATCCAAACAGGGACGGGAATACTGAAGAGCCAGCCAGTACCGATGTAAGAAAAATCAGCTCCAAGACCAGAAATCGGAAAACCCTCGGTGTAAAGCAAGGTTAATCCTCTCGCGATGGTTAACATAGCAAGCGTTGCTACAAACGGCGGCACCTTGAATTTAGTAATTACCCAGCCATTAAAGGCCCCGAGAAAAACGCCCAGCATTATTCCGCAAAGTATTCCTCCTAAAAGGGTGAAGCCAATAAACAAATCCGCTGAAGGCACCTGAATTCCATTTTTTAGCAATCCGGCAGTGATAGCGCCGCACAAAGCCAGCACAGAACCTACCGAAAGATCGATTCCTGCTGTAAGCACGATCAAAGTCATGCCCACGGAAATGCAAATATTGACCGAAATCTGCCTCATTACGTTCCACCCGTTAGATACTGTAAGGAATTTATCCGACAGAATACTGATCAGGAGGCACAATGCGAATAGCGCGATAAGCGATTGAAATTTTATCAGGTAAGGTTTATATAATGTTAGTTCCATTAGAATATTTTAAATTGAATTAGGAATTGCAGCTTTTAAAATCACTTCTTCATTAGCCTCACTTATCGGGATCTGAGCCGTAACAGCACCTTCTGCAAGCACCATTACCCGGTCTGAAACAGCCAGAATTTCAGGAAGCTCTGAAGACACCATAATAATGCCCATGCCTTTATCAGCAAGAGCCAGAATTAGTTTATATATTTCGTTTTTAGCATTTATGTCGATGCCACGGGTTGGCTCATCCAAAAGGAATATTTTAGGATTCGTTGCCAACCATTTTGCAATCACAATTTTCTGCTGATTGCCCCCGCTCAGGCTGTCAGCCGACTGCTTTCCTGAGGAGGTTTTGATATTCAAATCACCCCGGTATTTATCACAAAGCTGAGATTCCTTCCAAAGATTAAGAATACCTAAAGTCTCCATATCCTTTAAAGTGGTGATACCGATATTTTTTTGGACATTCAAGCCTAACACCAGTCCATCTTTTTTCCGGTCTTCGGGCACTAAAGCAAGGCCCGCATGTATGGCATCCATGGATGATGAAATCGAAATTTCTTTCCCTTCAATTGTCATCTCACATTTAGAAAGCTTAGGATGAAGCCCGAAAATTGCTTCCAGCAATTCCGTTCTCCCTGCTCCCATCAGGCCAAAAACCCCTAAGATTTCGCCTTTGTGTAAATTGAACGAGATATCTTTAAGCAGGTATTCATTTTTCTGATTTGGGTTTTTCAAGTACAGATTTCGAACACAAAGCAGTTCTTCGAGATGCGCTTTGCAATCTTTACTGCGGATAAGATTGATCTCCCTGCCTACCATTTTCCGGATTATATCATCGGCGTTAATGCCTTCCATACTCCCCGACTCAATCAGTTTTCCATCCCGTAAAACGATATACCGATCGGCTATTTTAAACAGCTCATCCAATTTATGTGAAATATAAACGATGGCTTTGTTTTCCTTCCGCAGATCGTCGATAATCTCGAACAATACTTTTACTTCGCTTTCGCTGATGGCGGAAGTAGGCTCGTCCATAATGATGACATCGGACTCGGTTAGCAGCGCTTTCGCGATTTCCACCACCTGTTGCTGACCAACCTTCAAATCAATCATGGCAGTATCCGGATCAAGATTCAATTTTAGCCGTTTTAACAAATGCTCCGTTTTAAAGCGCATCGCTTTTTTCTCCAGACCCGCCCAGTCGGTAAGCTCTCGTCCCAGGAAAATATTTTCTGTAATACTTAAATGCGGTATCAGATTAAGTTCCTGATGAATAATGGCAATTCCCTGATCCTGAGCTTGTTTTGGATTATTGAAGCGAACTTCTTTCCCTTTAAAAAGAATTTTGCCTTCATAATCGGGATAAACTCCCGAGAGGATTTTCATTAAAGTCGATTTTCCCGCACCGTTTTCGCCAATTATGGCAGTAACTTCTCCTGCATGAATTTCCAGATTAATGTTATCAAGCGCCGGAATGCCTGCAAATCGTTTACTTATATTTTCTACAACTAGCATACGCGTTTGGGTTACTGAGTTCTAACCAATTTTAATTGCACCGGAGTAAGTTCAACATCTTTCAGGTTTAAGAATTTCCTGTTCAATTCTATTGCTCCGACAAATTGCACCTTATCATTTTCTGCAACACTTTTCTTGAACGATGGCAATACTTCTGCTCTGATGATCTTATTTATGCCCGCAGAAACCTCGTTGAATATCCCGGTGTTGTCAAATTCATTCATATTCAATAAACCGGAAGCATCTCTCACTGCATTTCCATAAACATATTCAGTTGCAACTCTTACTCTCTGATTTCCGGCCCCTACGATATTCAGTTCTACATCATTTTCATTAATAGAAACCACTTGCCCTTCTCCTTTTATCATGAAGTATTGCAGGTTTCCGATTCCTAAAGCGTGGGCATGATCTTTAAATGCTTTATCAGGATTGGTTTGGAGTAGATTAACAAGTGTATTTATGTCGATGGCCTTATTTAAAGAAGGCATAAGCTTTTTATCCCAAAAGTTGCGAGTATATTCTTCGGTGTTAAATTTTCCGTCGGCAATTCCAGCTTGTACTTCGCTCAGCTTTTTAAAATAAACAGAGTTATAGCCAATAAACAAAACCACGACAAGCGCTATCAGATATTTTAAAATCTTCATCATGATCTATTTAGATAAATAATTATCAATATTTTCGGCTGTTACCAATTCAACAGCCACCGGAACTTTTTGAGGGAAATCACGCTTTCCGTTAAAGTATTCCTGCGCATATAAAGCCGCTGTTTCGGCCATTATTTTTGGATACTGCATTCCGGTAGCTTTAAGCTTGCCTTCCTTTATCGACTGCAGTGCATCATCCGCACCATCAAAACCAAATACTTTTACACGGTTAGCTTTGCCGGCCGCAAACAGCGCCTGATAAGCACCCATTGCCATGGCATCATTTCCACAAAAAACAGCGTCAATGTCAGGGTTGGCCTGTAAAACCGATTCCAAAACCTCCATCGCTTTGTTACGGTCGAAGTCGGCACTCTGCTGTGCAACCATTTTCAAACCCGGATAATTATCAACCACACTATGAAATCCTTTCGAACGAGCCCAGGTATTGTTATCACCCACAATGCCTAATATTTCAACATATTTCCCTTTTTTATTCATTTTCTGAACAAAGTATTTTCCCATCGCGATACATCCTGAATAACTGTCGGATAAAATTTGCGAGGTCGCAACCTCGGTAGAATTCACTTCCCTGTCCATGCAGAAAACCGGAATGCCGGCTTCTTTAGCTTTCGCCACGTTTATGATGGATCCATCCGCATCAGTAGGATTGAATAAAACGGCGTTAAATCCACCGGTTATTGCGTTTTCAAAATGATCTGCTTCTAATGCGGTATTGTTCTGAGAATCGAAAATCTTAGTTTCATAGCCTAAGGTTCTGGCTTTTGCAGCTGCTGTTTCTGCCAATACTACAAACCAGGGATTATTAAGGGTAGAAACGATTACTGCAATTTTTTTGGGTTTATTGGAAGCAGCTTCATTTCTACAGGCACCAGCTGTTATTAGCGATACCAGCAAAAAGAATAGGTGAATTCTCTTCATTTTATAATGGGTTATATTGGTTAATAGGTTTAATGTTTATGTATGATGAGTTTGTCATGCTTAGCGGAGTCGAAGCATAAAGCCGGTAACAATGCATCTACACAACTCTTCGACTCCGCTCAGAGTGAGACAGCCAGTGAATAAACTCATATATGTATACTCAACTTATATTTCTATTCATTTCATTATTTTTAATACCGCATCTGTAATTCCACTTTCCGAAAGGCCATAATGGTTGAAAATATCATTCTGCGATCCTGTAACAGTATATTCATCAGGAATACCTATAATTTTAAAAGGATTGCGGAAACCATTTTCCATTAAGAAGGAAGCACACGCCTCACCCAATCCTCCAAACACACTATGCTCTTCTACCGTTATAATTGGCTTTCCGCTTTTTGCAATTTCGGCGAGCAATTCATAGTCTAATGGCTTGATGGTATGCATACTTATTACAGTTGCGTTAAGCTTATGCTCGGCCTGTAGTTTTTCTGCTGCCTGCAATGCAGGATACACAGTTTCTCCCGTCCCGATTATGGTAAGATCAGTTCCCTGTCTTATAACCCGGCCCTTTCCGAATTGGAAGGCTTTTTCACCGACAGTCGGAAGATGGGGCATATTCTTTTTCCCAAAGCGGAGATAAATTGGCTTATCTAATTGGGCTGCAAGACCGATAGCCTGTTCTGTTTCATAATTATCAGCCGGAGCTACGATTATTAGATTATTAACAGCGCGCAAAGCTGCAAAATCGTGGAGACTGTGATGCGTAGAGCCTAAAGCTCCATAACTCACACCCGCACTTATTCCGATTAAACTCACGGGATTATCAGAATAGGCGACATCGTTTTTTATCTGTTCAAACGACCGTGCTGTAAGAAAACACGCCGGCGAAACAGCGAAGACCTTCTTTCCCGCGGAAGCGATACCGGCAGCAACGCCAACCAGATTCTGTTCGGCTATACCAATCTCTATAATTTGCTTGGGGAATTTTTGTCCGAAAGGAACAAGTTTCCCTGAGCCTCTTGAATCGCTGGTTACCACGATGATATCTCTATCGTTTTCCGCCAATTTTTGAAGCGTTTCTGAAAACGTTTCAAGGTTTGCCTGACCGATTCCCGGTTTTTTATCTGTAACTATTTCCACTTTCCTGATAATTTAATTTAACGAAGCCATAACCTCATCCAGTTCCTGTAAAGCGGTTGCATATTCCTGCTCGGATGGAACACCATGGTGCCATTTAAGCTGATCTTCCATATAACTCACGCCTTTCCCTTTAACTGTATGTGCAATAATTAAACTGGGCTTTCCGGCTTCAAACGGCATGCTCGCAAACGTCTCTTTCAGTTGCTGATAATCGTGACCATCCACTTGCCGTACCGCCCAGCCAAAACTTTCAAACTTCTGATCAATTGGATCTGTGTTGCAGACATCCATTGTGCGTCCCGAAATCTGAAGTTTGTTGTGGTCAATAATTGCACAAAGATTATCCAGCTTGTAATGTGATGCTGTGAGAGCAGCTTCCCAGTTTGAGCCTTCAGGTAATTCGCCATCCCCTAAAAGGGTGAACACCTTAAAGCTTTTATCATCAAGTTTAGCAGCGATAGCATTCCCCACGCTTAAAGAAAGTCCGTGGCCGAGAGCACCTGTATTTTGCTCCACACCATGAACTTTTTTGGTTGGATGGCCGATATAGTGCGACTTGAATTTGCACAAAGTTTCGAGATCCGATTCAGGGAAAAATCCTTTATCGGCCAGAACAACAAAAAGTGCTTCGACACAATGTCCTTTGCTTTGAATGTAGCGGTCTCTGTAGGGGGATTTAAAATTTTCGGGACCAACATTTAGCACGTCATTATACAATACATTTAAAATATCGATGCACGACAAACTGCCACCGGTATGGCCGGCTTTTGCACCATAAATGTATTTGAGTATCTTTTTGCGATACTCTACTGATTTTGCTTTAAGTTCTTTTTCTGTCATGATCTTAAAATTCGCTCAGCTTAATGCTGATAGATTTCCCAACCGAGATAATTTTCGAATGCTTCTTTTAAAATACCGGCAGTTTTAGAAGCATTCATCACCACATGATGTTCGAATCCGTTTCTGCATACATATTGCATCAATCCCTGCAGGTTATCAATTTTAGCAACAGCTCTGTTTCCAAACGTATTTAGCTCATCATCAGTAAGCATTCCTTCGCCGAAGTAAGCCTTAATCACACCTCTGGTATCGTCTGTACTGATTCTTCCGTACGTTAACGGCATTGCAGGTGTACGTCCATCAAGCGCACCGTAGGTATTTTCGACTCCAACGGTAGTCCCTAAAATTGGCGCGTTGCTTATGGTAATATCAGGAAGGAAGGATTTCGCCCAGTTTCCGCAATGGAACAGCACACATTTTTCTTCGTCTGAAGCGTAGTTGTTGTTCCAATCAACCAGGGCACTTGGCGAACCTGAAGCCAACTGCATCGCATACATGGTCAATGTTCCTGTAACATCCACCTCGCAAGCACTTGGAAGCATATTTTCGCTCATCATGCTCATGCTGGTACAAACGTTACAGCCATAATTCTTTTGCAAAGATGTCCAGCACTGTATCGCGGTAGCATCTAATGAATTATCCTTCATGAAATCATGCAACACCACATCAAGCTTGGCTATCTGGATTAATGCTTCTGTTGGAGTGACTCCTGTCGAAGCGTAATTGCTTATTTTTTCGAGGCGCTCTTTAACTACCAAATCATCCTTAGTGAGTTTGTTGGCGTTTCCTAAAATCTCTGAGAGATCTACTGTAACTACAGAAATCCCATGACGCTGTAATATTTTCTCGCTATACCGTACTGTGTTAAAACCGCCCGGTCTTGCGCCAACAGCGCCGATACGTACCGATCTTAAACCTTTAACTACGCGACAAACACCTAAGAAATTTGTAAGATCTTCGATGAAAGATGGATCGGATGGATGAACCACATGTTTTGTGGTTAAAGTATATTTTATACCGAACTGATAAAGGTTATTGCAAACCGAAATTTTTCCGCACCATGAGTCTCTTCTTCTGGCAACATCCAGTTTATCCAAATCATCAGGGTAAGCTTGAATTAAAACAGGCACGTTCAAACCAGCCAGCTTAAGTGTTTCGGCTACGCCGCGTTCATCGCCAAAGTTTGGAAGTACAACTAAAACTCCCATGATCTCGTCCTGATGTTTTCTGAATAACTCAGCACATTTTTGAGCATCGTGGAAGGTCTCCACGCCGCCAAGTTTTGATTGACCCTCGTCTAAAAGTATAGGCTTAATGTTGAGCTTTGTTAATTGTTCAATAATTTCGGTTCTTGCATCAGCAACCAGCCTGTCCGGGAAAAAATCCCTGTTACCGATTATTACGCCTAAGCTTATTGGTTCTTTCATTTGATTAAATGCTTTTGTTAGCTAATATTTTGTTAGATTAATGTCCGTTAAAGAATATATACAAGCCCACCATTACGACAATCAGCGCTATCCATAATGTCCAAACCTGTTTTGAAGGCTTGGCCAGGTTTGTATAATCAAGTATGTTTCTTTCGTTTGATGCGGCTTTTTTATCCAATACTGTGATTAAAAAAGCCAGTGCTGAAAGCAGCACGAAGATGTAAAATGACAATTGCAGAAAGTGCGGCCACTGAGGATATTCCGCCGATGGGAACACCCATAAATACAATACACCAATTCCAAGACTGATGACTGTTCCGGCTGTTAAAGTAAAGTTAGCTGCCTTTGTTGTTGTTCTTTTCCATAACACACCAAAAAGGAACACGACCGACATGGGTGGTGCGATAAAGCCCAATACAGATTGAAATACATCAAATAAATTTAAGCCCTTGATACTATCGATAGCCAGTGTAATAAAAATCGCTATTATCGCTCCAGCAACGTTTACAAAACGTCCTATTTTAATTATCTCTGCAGGACTTGCATCTGGCTTGTGGTTTTTCACATAAATATCCATGGTAAATACTGTACTCAAAGAATTTAGCGCAGAACCGATGGTACTTATTAAAGCCGCAATTAAAACCACGATGATTAAACCTATCATCCCGGAAGGAAACAAGCCGGTAACCATGGTTATGTAAGCTTCATCAGGACTTTTAAGATTTGGATAAAGCACGTAGCAAATAATCCCCGGAAGGATAAACAGCGGCACATCCAGAATTTTGAGCCAGCCGATAAAATTGACTCCCAGTTGTCCCTGTTTTAAAGTTTTAGCCCCCAAAACCGATTGTACCATAGATTGATCGGTGCACCAGAACCAGACGCCCATAATCGGATAACCTAAAACGATGGCCAGCCATGGATAATTTTTATCATCGGCAGGTAACAACAAATTCCAAAAAGTTGATGGTGTCTGATTATATACTTCCATAATTCCGCCTGCTTTTGCAAAACCAAATACGGTTAGCAATAGTGAAACGGCAATCAAAAGCAGCATTTGAAATACATTGGTATAGGCTATTGCTTTTAATCCGCCTGCAATAGAAAAACAAGCTGCCAACAACACCATAGTTATTACAGACAGCCACATTGGAAAGCCCAACAGCTGACGGATTAATATTCCGCCTGCAAATAGAGTTAAAGCCAGCCAGGATATTAAAATAGTTATTAAAGTATACCAGGCAAGGATATTCCGGGTTGAATCGCCGAAGCGTTTTCCCATAAATTCCGGCAATGTTTGCACCCTGGCATGTAAATATCTTGGAGCGAAAACCACCGCCAGCAGAAAAATAAACACAAAAGCATACCAGGCAAAATTACCGGCCACAATACCTGTTGTATATCCAATACTCGCCGAAGCAATCAGCATTGAAGGACCAACATTGGTACCCCACATGTTTAAACCAATACTTGCCCAGCCAAGCGAGTTGCCGGCAAGGAACAGATTTTCTCCGCTTTTTTTGTCCTTCACAAAACTCACCCAATATCCAATTGCCAGTAAAACCAGCAGATAAAGGACGATTATTGCGTAATCAAGCGGTTGTAAATAATTATTCAGGTTGTTCATTTAAATGGTTAGGTTTTAAAAATCAACTTAATTTATCCTTTGAGATATTAAAGCTTGAAAGTATATCATTCACTTTTACAGGCATTCCTGTTTCCAGGGATTTATCCATTGCCTGAAGCAAAGCGATGGTTCCAATTCCTTCTTTTATATCAGGATAAGCAGTAAAATCTTCGTTGATACTATCCGCAAAGTATTCCAGGTAATTTTGATACTCGCCTGCATGGTGACTCTGCCCTTCGAAACGGAAATAATGTTTCATTGTATCGTCGCCCCAGCGTACGATTTTTTCTTCTCCGGTTTTATCTGTAACCGAATAACGCAGCTCATGATAATCTGCCTGAGAGGCTCCTTCGGTACATCTCAATATAACACTCATTCCGCTGTCGCGGCTTGCAGGTTGCGTCGGACCGGTATATGCGCCGCTAACACGAGCTATACGGCCGTCACTGGCTTTAAAAATAAAGTGCATGGTATCATGATTTTTCAGTCCCGCTGCATGTCCGTTACTGCTGATCATTCCGTATCCCATCACCTCCTCAATATTTGGGAAATACCATCGTATAAAATCAACAGGGTGACTTAATCCGCCGTACAGCCATTTAAAGGAATTGAGTAAAGACCATCCTTTTTTTAAAAACCAGCGATGATCAGCATGGTAATGACTTTCGATTGTTATCAGTTCGCCCAATAAACCATTTTCATAATCTTTGCGCTGCCGTTTCGCGGGTTCAAAGAAGCGGGAGCTTTGTCCCACAAAAACCTTTTTACCAGTTTTAGCACTTATTTCAAGTAACTCATTTGCGTCCGACAAATCGTCAATAAAAGGCTTTGTACATACCACATGTTTATCATGTAATAAAGCTTGTTTCACATGCTCGGCATGCAGATGATCGGGTGTATAAATGGCGATGACGTCAATTTCTTTATCATCCAGCATAGTTTGGTAGCTGGTAGTATAATTGTGGAAATCGAATTCCTTTGCACGTTGTCTGCACATCTCTTCGTTCGCATCGCAGATAGTTTTAAGCTCCCATTTCTCGCTGGCAAGGGCCGCTGACATTGTGCTTCGACCTTCACCAAGGCCTAATATTCCGAGTTTAAGAACCTCACCCGCCTTTGCGCTCTTATCTGCCGCACCCTCTCCTGAAGGAGAGGTGTTTAATTGTGTTAGCATAGTTATAAAACCTCACCCGCCTGCGTTCAGTCCACCGCACCTCTCCTGAAGGAGAGGAGTTTGGGCAGAAAAGCTTGACGGCCTTTTTACTTTTTAATTTTTACTTTTTAATTTTCAATTACTTTATCAAGAAACACCCACGTTTCGCCGGGCTTTGTTCCTTCAATACCTTGCTGGTACTTCTTCATTAAATTATTCCAGTCATCCACACGTGGATTATTCTCGGTTGTTTTTGGATTTAATTTGTCAAGGCTAGCCCCTCTCGGGATGCTGATAATCAGCATCAACTGACCACCGTTTTTGAACACCTGTAATTGCTGGAAATCAGCATTACAGAAACCTTTTGAAACTTCTGGCCATTGCTTAAACTGAGTGGCATGATAGTCGAGGTATTCTTTTTGTAAAAGCGAATCTTTAACCAGATCAGCCGTTAAAAGGATATTGTCCCACTCTTTCACAATTGTTGAACCCGGGCAATGCTTTTTCCGGTTAAACTCATAAAAAGGAGCATTGTAAATTTTCACTGAATTATCAGGGAACTTTATCAATAAATCTTTGCGGATTTTCTCAGGATTTTCTATCGCTCCGTAAATCACTGTATGGTTACTCCATTGATAGATATTTTCCATTGGAATTCCATGTTTGCGAGCTATTTCGGCAATGGAGCTTACATCATGTTTTGTACCTGCCGCTCCTACTATCTCTACAACCTTCTTCTTTTCAGAGTGGTTAATTTCCCTGTCGGGAGAAGCTGGTGCTTTTTCTCTTAATAAGTATCTATATGCTTGTTGTAATCCGGCTTTAAGCCTGATACTATCTGCTACCTGCGGACCATTATTCTCCCACACGTTACCCGGGCCGTTAGCATTTTGAAGATATTTATCAGCAGGGGTCCAGTTGTTTTTTACAGTAAAATAGGACGATCCCTCGTCTGTATATAAATAAAACCAATGATTGGGGTCGTGAACATAAGGTGCTTTGTAAATACTATCGACGTAGTTTTCAGCAATTAAAGAACCCGGTTGGGCAGATAAGGTATAAATTGATGAAACATCGTACATGTGTTTGGCATAACGATGAATCTTGTTAGCAACAATGCGGTTATTGCGCATTGTATTAATAGTTTTAGACCATCCCCAACCCATGGAAATCCCGGTGTAAGACACTTCAGAGATATCATTATGTTCAATCCTGATACCTTTTACATATCCGGCACTGATGCCTATACTGCCCCAATCTTCATTAGTAACATCGGTAACCAGGTTATTGCTCACTAAAACATTTGTGCAAACATCCCTTTCGTCCTGCGGATTATATGGAACATGCACCTCATGCGCTTCGTCAGAATATACGCCTACATGAATCCCCGTTCCTCCGATATCTTTAAATAAATTCCCTTTTATCTGGTCGTTATGTGTTCCTCTTTTATAATCCAACCCTGTAGAGGCAAGATGTTCAAAGCGGCAAGATTCAAAACCTGTATTATTTGTAAATGACACTTCAACCGCAGCAGCTGGTCGACCTACCCAGGCCTGATTTTCCATTCCTGCTTTATCTGGTGTACCGGGAATTTTCAGTTTATAAGCATCGAGCATGTACATGCCGGATTGGTGTGGAACGTGCCCTTCTTTTGATGGACGAAGCCACGTTGAATGCTGGAAAGAAATCCCTTTAAAGGAGACATATGCAACCGGACGATCGATCGTTCCCTGAATCTTAACAAGTGTTTCTAAATACGGAACCGTTACAGTAGCTGTATTCAAATTTTCGTTGACCTTCGGCCAATAATAGACCTTCTGATTGCGTTTGTCCAGATACCACTCGCCAGGTTCATTTAAAAATTCAATGGCATTTGAAAGAAAGAATGCAGAATTGCCGGTCGTTTTTGAAATCCATGGAGCCGGCCATGGATGCTCGGACTGAACCCGACTTTCAGGCTGATAAAAAGACAGCTTAGCGCTATCCCCCTTCGTTTCAACCGATTTGACCCTTAAATTTGCAATTGCCCACCACTGATGAATGAGCATTTCCAGGCCGTTGGCATTTCTAAGATCTGCGGTCGGTTTTGGAATCCAGCAAGTTTCTTCCTTATGGTTCCAGGAAAGAATACGGTTCATCGTACCGATTTTAACATCCCGGGAACGGACAGCCTTTACATTATTTACCCAAAGCTGGCGGAAATCCAGAACATTATCTCCGATAATCGGCGCATCAGCAACCCAAACTTTTCCCTGTGCTTCCGCTGGCAACCCTGCAATGTTACTGGAAGTTCTTTGCCATCTTTTTACGGTTATTCCACCACTTATTATCGGAATTTCGCCTTTTGCCGCTTCAAAAACAGTAGGACTCGCCGCTGTTCCCGAATCTTCCGGCCGAATAAACAGCGGTTCGTCAATAGTATAAACTCCACCCCGAAGAATAATTGTAATTCCATTTGATATGGATGGGTCTGACAACCTTCTCAACTCGCGTGCCTTTCTTAAAGCCAAACCAATATCAGCCAGAGGTTTTGCTTTACTTCCCGGATTTGAATTATTACCCTTGGGCGAAACCCATATTTCGGCTGCCTCTGCTTTAAAGAAAACAAGACAGAGAAACAGCAATAAAAAAGCGGTAAAACGTTTGGTTAAAAAGGTCATTAATCGGTTATTTAATTTATAATGATGCTCTCAGATTAAGCATGAATGGTAATTCCACTTTCTCGCGGTAACCTTTGGCAATCATTTCTGCTGCCAGTAATCCCATGTGTTTATAATCTGTAGAAATGGTGGTAATTCCCTTAAGGATATATTTCTTCATCGGCGTTTCGTTGTAAGAAATCAAACCAATATCTTCTCCCACCTCAAAAGATGTAGCGCTTATTTTCTCGATCACAGATATTAAACCAGGTTCGTTAAGACAGATATAAACAGTCCCAGCCTTAAGATCTTCGTATTCTAAACTATCTATGACTTCCCTTTCAAAGGCATACTGAAGGCAAAATGAGTTGAAACCGGCAATTATCTCTTTCGGGTAATAGCTATCCTTCGGGAAAATAAGTTTAATGGTGTGGTACTTACTTAAAGGCTGTACAGCCTGCTCAAGCGCCTTGTAAATATCCTTTTGGAAGTTTTCATATATGCAACCATATTTACCATGAACTTCCGGAAGCGCTTTATCCAGCAGAATCAACTTCTCTTTCGGAATGGCGTCAATCAGAACTTCGGCCTCATCTTCACTATCAAGAAAATGTGGTATAATAGCATAGTGAGAATAGTCGTTCTTCTGAGTAATAAGCCTTTTAAACAATTTAAAATCATTATTATAGATATAAAAATCTATAGGCACATGCGTTCCAAGATTCGCAACGAAAGCATCGTAAAAAACCTTTTTCTCTTCGCTGATTTTATTAATTAAAAGACAAACTTTAAGCTCTTGCTTTATCTCTGTGGTAATTACATAATGGCCTTTTCCGGGGACAGAGCTAAGCACTCCCAAATGCTGCAAATACTTATAACTTCTATCCGCTGTTTCTCTGGATATTTCTAAATTATAGGTAAGCTCATTCAGCGAGGGCAGTAAAATATTTTTGTGGATTTTGCCCGATTCTATCGCCTCTAGAATAGAATGCGCGAGCTGTAAGTATTTCGGTGTTGCCGAATGCATATCCACCTGAATGTTCTCGAAAAATTTGTTGTGAGTTGTAGTAGCATAGGTTGACTTCATAATCACTTTGTTTTTAAGTTAATAGACATAGGTTGCAAACCCTCTGATGTAGCTTGCAACTTTATTTTTCCAGATTTTTCTGTTGATTGAATAATCGCCAGGCATTTTCCGTTAAATGCTTTTCTGTAAGGAGCCTTAAAAGACTCCATACTTGCCTGATAACCGTTATCTACTCCCACAATATCTCCCTGACCAGCTATACTAAACTTTACCAGGTTGTCAGCGTCAGGAACAAGATTCCCTTCTGCATCTAATATTCTTACTGTAATGAATGAAAGATCTTTTCCATCCGATTGTATTTTCTTTCTATCAGCTGTAAGCTCAATTTTAGCCGGAGCGCCGGCTGTTTTGATTTCTCTTGTCAGTATTATTTTTCCATCCTTGCGGGATATAGCTTTTAAGGTGCCGGGGTCAAATTTCACCCTCCACATGATATGGATGTCATCACCTGATTTACGCTTTGTTCCCAGTGATTTTCCGTTCAGAAACAGCTCCACTTCGTCGGCATTGTTGTAATATGCCCAAACGTCAACAAGTTTACCAGCTTCCCAATTCCAATGCGGAAAAATATGAAGAACCGGTTTGCTTGTCCATTCGCTTTGATACATATAATACACATCCTTCGGAAATCCGGCCAAATCAATAATTCCGTAATAAGAACTACGTGCCGGCCAAGGATACGGATGTGGCTCGCCTAAAAAGTCGAAGCCCGACCAGACAAACAATCCTGCCATGTGTGGCAATTTCTTAACAACATTCCAGATGGTTTCATGCGGAGATCCCCAGTATGCAAAGGAATTATCGTAAGCAGAGGCGGTCCAGTCAGGATTTCCTTCTGTAAACTTTGTTTTACCGTCTTTCGGCCATATTCTCATACTATCCGAAGGCATTTCATAATGTCCGCGGGTTTGTAATGCCGAAGCCGTTTCTGCTGAGATGAATTTTTGTCCAGGGAAGCGATTAGGCAAATCAGCATAATCCACGTGTTTATAATTGAACGACAAGACATCTAAAGCTCCTGACTGGTAGATCATATTCTTTTCAGGAATATTCTCAGTAAGGGCCGAAGTAACCGGACGAGTAGTATCTAAGTTTTTTACATACTTCACCAAATCCCTTGCAATTGAAATTCCAGTGCTGTCAAACTGCTCGCGAATCTCATTTCCAATGCTCCACAAGATAATTGAAGGATGATTTCGATCGCGTTTCACCATGTCCTCTAAATCTCTTTTGGACCATTCCGGGAAATCAATGTGGTAATCTTTGGAATTTTTCTTCTTCTTCCACATGTCAAAAGCTTCGTCCATGACCAGGAAGCCCATTTTATCACATAAATCCAGCAACTCAGGAGCGGGTGGATTATGTGCGGTACGGATTGCATTGCAACCCATGTCTTTCAACATTTCCAATTGGCGTTCTGCAGCCCGTATGTTGAAGGCAGCGCCAAGAGCTCCCAAGTCATGGTGATTACACACTCCAAGAATTTTAAGAGGCTTACCATTTAAATAAAAACCAGTGGCAGAATCAAAATTGAAGTAGCGGATACCAAAAGGGGTATCGTATTCGTCTACTACCTTATTATCTTTATAAACTCTTGTAACTGCTCTGTACTGATGCGGAGTTTCTGGAGACCATAAGCGTGGGGCTTTTACGTCCAAAGTTTGAGTTAGTGAAATCACCTCATCCTTCAAAGAAATACCGGAAGAACCAACTTCAGCAACTTTTTTGCCGTTTGCACCATATATAATGGAGCTAACTTTCACCGAACCTGATCTGTTCCCCGAATTTTTTAATTTAATATCAAGCTTGACAGTTGCACTCTCGTTTGAAACTTCCGGAGTTGTAACAAAGGTCCCCCAATGGTCAACCGCAACATCCGAGGTCGTATTAAACCAAACATTCCTGTAAATACCAGAACCGGTATACCAGCGAGAATTCGGTTGTGATGAATTATCGACCCGTACAGCTATCGTATTTTGTCCGCCGAAGTTTAAGCAAGAAGTGATATCGTATGCAAATGAAATATACCCATTTGGCCGCTTACCCAAATACTTTCCATTAACCCAGACCTCGCTGTCGCGATGAACACCATCAAACTCAACCGAAATATTTTTAGAAGATGAAGAAGCCGGAAGTGTGAAACTTTTGCGGTACCAGCCGATCCCGGTAGGTAAAGCGCCGCCACCTGTTGTTGTAGGATTTTTTTCATCAAAAGCACCTTCGATACTCCAGTCGTGAGGCAGATTTAATACTCTCCATTTAGAGTCGTCAAAACTTACCTCTTTAGCTTTTCCGGCATCACCTAAAAAGAATTTCCAGTTTTTATTGAAACTTACCCGGTTCCGCGGCTGTGCCGTTGCCGAAACACATAAAAATAAGGATAGTACAAAAAATAAAGCTTTTAGTCTCATTGATGCCATGCGTTTATTTATTTTCCGAATTGATGAAATTGATCTTACTGGTCCCGAGGTCCTTTGACGTTGCTACTGCAATTCCACGCTGCTCTTTGTTATTTACGGCGCAGTAATAGTGATAAACAACACCTTTATGTTTCACGACAAAAGACTTATGAGCATACAACTCATCGTAAGGTTTGGACGACTGGACAAGGTTCTCCCCTGCCCAATCTTTCCAACTAACCATATCTTTCGAAACCGCAAAGCGATTAAATGCACCTTTTCTATCCTGCCAGAATGCTCCGAAATAAAACATAACCCAGTTATCTCCTATCTTTTGCACTACTCCATCGCCGGTTATTCCCACAGGATGATGTACCACAGGTTCAGGGTTAAAGCGTTTCCAGTTCAGCATATCATCCGAAACTGCCATTCCGATGCGTTCAAACCAGCGGGTTTTAAGATTATTTTTTGCTGAATCGCCATTGGCGTTATAGTACATCACAAATGGATGTCCGGTAGTTTTCTCTTTGTCCCAAACTACAGAGCTTTTAAACAGCTTGCGATTTTCCCACCAGCGTACGTCGGCATCTTTTGAAGTAAACAATGGCTCCGGAAGTCTTTGCCACTCATGTGGTTTGGTAGGATCTCCGCTTGTGTAAGCCATTCCTATGCTTAGATCACCTGCTTCGTAGCCTTTCACCGCACCACCGAAGTACGACATCCAGTATTTGCCTTTGTATTTTTTCAGCTTATAGCTTCCGCCCCATTTAGTATCCTGCAGGCCGATATAGCCGGCTCGCTGATTTCCATCCCATTTAGTAGTGTCGCCAAACGACATAATACGACCAAGGGTTTGCCAATTTAAAAGATCCTTACTTTTAGAAAGCCATGTTTCATAACCGCGACCATCAAAAATCACATAGGTCATGTACCAGTTTTTCCCCTTACGAAAGACGCTTGGACAATCCATCTTTTTTGAATTGTCATCGGGCACCATGATGAGTCCGTATTTGTAAGGTGTTTTTATTTCATTGTAAATGGACTGCATTTCTGATTCAGAGACTTCGTTTTTCTGAGCAAAAGAAATCTCAGTAAAACCTAAAAAAATCAAAACGCAGGCTGATATATATCTCATCTAAATTGTTCCTCTTTAATTGCTTACTCTAAACTTGTAATTCCCTGAACCAACATTAACTTCGGCCTTCCCATTTTTAAAATCAACTGCTTCCAAATTCATCCCCGATTCAGTGACCACACTCGTTGCTTGTGCCGGCAAATAGATTGTAGCTGTTGTATTCGCAGGTATTTGAACGTCTATTTCAAAGCTGTTTGCTGCTTTCCTCCATTCGGATTTAATCATCCCGTAAGGAGAATTATAGCTTGTATTGGCAAAGGTCAAATCACCTACGACCTCTGGCTTTATGTCAATTTTATTGAAAGCAACGGCCCCTTCTGCAATTCGGATACCTCCCAAACCACTGTAGAACCATTCCATTAAATGCCCTAGCATAAGGTGATTATTTGACACCGTTGGAAGCGCCGCCCAAGATTCGGTAAGAGCCGTCGCGCCTTTTGCCAGTTGATAACCATAACCCGGAACATCCGTTCGAATATTCATGTCATAAATCACATCAGATCTGCCTTCATTTTCGAGTACACGCAATAAATAGCGGTAGCCTATATCGCCGGCAGTTAAAGCATTTCCTCTGTTCCGGATATCTTTTACTAGATTATCCAATACCGCTTCTTTGTACTGTGGCTCAACCAGTTTCATGTAAAGAGCCATCGCGTTAGCCGCCTGACTTCCGGTTGCATATTGCTTAGTTTCTTTATTGAAGAATGCTTTGTTAAAAGAAGCTTTCACTTCAGCGGCCAGCTTCCTATATTTTGCAGCGTCCTCAGGTTTGCCCAGCATTTGAGCAATACTATCCATGATGTTTAAATCATAATAAAAAATAGCCGTACCGGTTACACCCATTGGCGTAAGCTGAGAAACACCCGGAGGATTGGGTCCCAAATCGTACCAATCACCTAAGCCTTGTGATAAAATATTATTTTTTGCTTTCGTTTGAAGATAGGCTATATACTTCTGCATCATCGGATAACTGGATGTAAGCGCCTGCCTGTCTCCATACCATTGATACATATACCAGGGCATTATAATGCTGTTACTGCCCCATTCCGGAGAGTCGCGAAACATTCCGTCGCCCCATTCAAATTTCACATATTCGGGTGCGATTTCGGGAACCAAACCATCTTCCAGCTGCGACATTTTCATGTCCCGAATTACCTTACGTCCAAGATTTGCGATGTCATAATTATACCGAATTGAAGCACCAACTAAATGCGCTTCTTCAAGCCATCCAAGCTTCTCGCGATGAGGGCAATCTGTAAACACACTGGCCATATTACTTTTTATGGCCCAATCGATCAGTTTATCGGTTTTATTGAAAAGCTCGTTTGACGAGACAAACGACCCAACCCTTTCTGCGTTATTACGGGTATGCAGTCCTTTAATTTCTATAATCTGAGGTAGATTCTGCGGGCTGATTTCTCCGAGTTGCACGCCACCTCTAACTTCAAGATAACGGAAGCCATAATAAGTAAAACGAGGGCGCCAGGTTTCTACTCCATCGCCTTTAAGAATGTATTCAAAGTAAAAAGGACTTCCGGTTGGTCGCTGGTTTATTGAACCATCCGCTTTTAATAATTCAGCAGGACTCACTCTTATCGTGTCTCCTTTTTTACCCTTCACTTTTAGTTCAATAATTCCCGAAGCATTTTGAGCTAAGTCGTAAACGAGATTTCCATTGGCAAGTCTGGTGGTTTTTACCGGACTAAAGTTTTCAAATATTTTTAACGGCTCAGCCATTTGAGAGTTTAGCTGAGGGGGACCATTTACGATTAGCACCGGTTTCCACTTTTTATCATCAAAAGCTGGCGTATCCCAACCTTGTTGTTCAAGGTTGGCGTTGTAATCTTCTCCTCCATAAATGCTCGAGAATATTATCGGGCTTTTTGATGTTTTCCAGCTGTTGTCGCTGACAATATTTTCTGAAGTACCGTCGGTGTATTCAATTAAAACCCTGCTAATCATTTTTGGGTAACCGAAAGAGGATTTCAGCTTACGATAACGCCCTTTAACGGGAGGAACGTAGTAAAAACCGTTGCCAAGCATTATGCCGATAGCGTTATTACCTTGTTTTAATTGGTTTGTAATATCAAAGGTGACGTATAACGCTTCTTTGTCGTATTTCGTCCAGCCTGCATCCAAAAAATGATCGCCAGCTTCTTTTCCGTTAATGCTTAACTCAAAATGCCCTAATCCGGAGATAAATGCAGAAGCCTTTTTTACCTTCTTTTTAACCGTAAAGTTCTTTCTTAATAAGGGTAAGACGTTACTGACTGTAATTTTATCAACCTTTTTATCTGTTACCAATGAATAAACCAAAGAATCAGGCAACTTTTCATAAGCAATCCACTCGGCTCCTTTCCAGTCAGAATGGTTCAATAACCCCATTTGAAAGCTCGCAGTTTGCGACCATTGCGACTGATTATTTTTATTATCCCAGATCATTACTTTCCAGTAATATGTTTTAGCCGACTGTAAAGCCTTCCCGTTAAAACTGACCTGGATGGATGATGATGAGTTACGTTTTTTAGAGTCCCATATATTGCCAACGTTTTTCCGAAGTTTCAGAACATCATCCGCAACAAGAATTCTATAAGCGGTTTGACTAACGTTTCTTTGGGAAGAGTTTATTTTCCAGCTTAACCGTGGGGCGGCAATATCAACACCCAAAGGATTCACTTTATTTTCACAACGAACATCTGCAATGAGAAGCCCCTGCGAGAAGGCTTGCATCGTCATAATTAATGCGAATAGTACCGATGTTAGTTTGTGCATGTTCTAAAAACAAAGCTTAAACCAAACAATTTGGATAAAGGAAAATCTCAAAAAATGCTTAAATATTCCAGATTGGTTAGCTTCTATACAAAAATATAGGGAGGAGGCAGTGTTTTTTTATACCAAGTTCTCAAGGTATTGTAGGATGTTATCCCGGGTTCATCTATATCAAGCAATAACTAAATAGCTAGAATTGCTTCTTTTCAATAAACGTTTTAGGGTCCTAATCAATTTTTCAAAGATGCTGCTTTGCTGTTTAACAGAGTCGTATTTAACTTTATTTTAACCATACCCATTGGATGAAACCGTTCGGAAGTTATAGCGGCATACATTACAGTGTAGATATCGTTACCTTCCGGAATTAAACATAAGGGAGTCCTCATTACATTCCACCACTTTTTCACTTTTGTTTCAATAGGCAAATAATGAGCTTCTGACCATTTATACCCATCATTTGAAAGAGAGTAACCAATCATATTGGGTAAATGATGACCCCAGGCTTCCGGTCCGCCATCAAAAATAGTTATAAACATCCCGTTAGGTAACTGGTATACAATTGGATTTTCAATAAACCAGGGATGAATTGATGTAACTGGATTAATTATTGTATCCAGTCTTGTCCATGGACCTTCCATTGTTTTAGATTTTGCTAGCCCGACAAACCAACCCTTTCCTGACTTATCAGGGTAATCCTCCCTCTTTTTATACGGATAAGCACCTCCGTAAAAAGCCAGCCATTCATTCCCTACTTTATATGGAAAGAACGAATCAACACCCTGGCGTCCTTCCCATAACTGAGAGTCCATACCGGGTTCCATTATAATCCCACAGTCTTTATATGGCCCTGCAATACCTTCGTAACCATCTTTTAGTGATTCGCAGCGCCAAATTCTACCAAAAGAATGATTAGGGGCAATAGCTTTATCAACGGTATAGGCCAAATAATATCCATACCACCTATTTGCTTCCTTATTAAAAACCGGCATATACGACCAGATAGCGCCACGTCTGTCGTTCATTGGATTGTCCTCCGGAACGAGTGCATAATTGCCACTGGCCTGGTAAATTGTAGATTGCCTTTTCCAATGAATAGCATCCTTACTTGTCCAGTGGCCTATGCGGGTTTTCACCCGATCATAATAATAGTCAATGCCTTTTTCCCCGGCTCTTTCCGTTGGAAACATATGATAGGTGTCTCCTATTTTAACACAAGCTCCCCCTTCAAAACCGCCTTGTATCCCTTCTGTTCCGGGCATGCCTTCACTAATTACAGGATTATCTGACCCACCTATAATTTCAAATAGAGGCTTTTCATTTACAAAACCTTCTATAATGAAAGGCTCCCACAATCGTCCATCCGGCAATTTTGCATTAGCGTTTACAATTTTATATGTTGGCGAAACAGCGCCAAGAAAAACAAATAGACCAGGTTCCCATTTTATTTGATGTTTACCTTTGGCATAGCACACTTCATACACATCTACAGAGGGTAATCCAGTAATGGTAACCGCATTTTTTATGAGAGGTTTCTTAGTCAATTTCCCCTTTCCAAAATTAATTGATGTCAGGTAAGACAAACTTTTATCAGTTACAGAATCTCTGAAAACACCAACTAGTAAATGGCTTTCCCGATTAAATTTCACGTTAAGTGCTCCTTTTTTCACTTCCCCGTTACTATAAGAAAGCTGCACACCAGTTAAGCCCTCAAGTTCAGCTGCGACCTTAACAATACTATGTTTACTATCAACAAAGACATTATTGAATTGGCTTAAACGATAGCTTTTATAACCAGGGGATAGAACCTCAAAAGCAACAGAAGCAGGCTTTCCAGATGATTCGTTTTTATGTTGAGCACCAGATTTGGAATCATCTAATACCAGCAGCAAACAGAGTATATAAGGAGAAAATATTAGTGGAAATCTTTTTAAAGGACTCATTCGATAAGCTTTTTCAAACAATTAATCAGCCTATTATCAATTACCAGATTGAAAAATCTTTTTCATATAAGCCGTATTTGCTGAGAAATTCCTCCTCACATTTGTCGGATCGGTTTGGTCTCTTGAGCGTTCAATAACCAGCCAGCCTTTCCAGCGCATATCATCCAAAGTTTGTTTCACTTTTCGCATATCCAGACGAGTATTGTTTTCCAGCCAAACACCGTCTTCATCAGTACAATGAATCATACAAATTCGCTTTCTGCCCAGTATTCTAAGCTCCTGATGCAAATCACGTCCCGCCTTAAGCGGGTTAGAGAAATTAAAATAGATTTTTATAGCAGAGCAATCAATATCTTTCAATAATTGCTTCTCTCCTTTTGCATCCAGCGCAGTTTCTATCCCAATAACTACTCCCGCCTTTTTAGCCATCTTTCCGACGACTTTGAGCCGTTCTACGATGGCCGGACGCAATTCAGGATTTTTAACCAGATCTCCCTGTATCCCAAGAGGCAGAAAGGCCACTTTGACGTTTAACGCTTTCATGGTATCTATACAATCCTGCACCATACGTTGATAGGTTGGTCGAGTTGCAAACGATTGGGCGTAAAATCCGGTCATCGCTAAAGAGCAGATTTCGAGATTTAGTTCCCTGGCTTTATCAATATATTGCTGTAAAACCTCGGGCTTTGCTAATTGGTTATCAAAAGTGTCTCTGTTGCCTAAGCCTCCCATATCGACTTCAAGCCCGTCGGCGCCTAATTCTTTCGCCAAAGGCAAAGCGCTTAATTTCTGACGTTTTAAAATCATCAGATCGATAACTGCGATTTTATAACGTTGCTTTTTATCAAATGCCCAAACAAAGCTGCTGGGAATGCATAAGCCCCCGGTTAATAAAGCTGCACTTCTTAAAAATTCTCTTCTGCTTTGCATGATTATTTTTTAGTGCTGTTAGCGAATACCCTCTCTAATTCCTCAAAACTTCTGATCGCATTTGAGGGTAGTTTTTCACCTTTTTCGCCAAAAACGTACATTGCCGGGAATTTCTCAATCATTACTGTCGACTCATCAATTTTGCCTGATTTATCCTGAACCTTTTTCAAATCCAGCTTAAAATGCTTTGCTAAAAAACTATATAAAGCGAGGCGTTTATTCGCGCCGTAATCATGCCCTTCGGTTGCTAGATGAACGTTTTTAACAGCATCGGCTTTGCCATAAAAACTATAAACTCTTTGAACGAAAGGAAATTCGACCTGAGGCACCTGCTGCGTCCAGTCTTTGCCATCCGAAATAGCCAACTGAGGTCGCGGTGCAGCCATAGCTGCAATCTCTGCATTGTTTGTTCCGCCGCCACATAAGTGAACACCCATTCCGCTTTCGCAAGGGCAACCGCCACTGTGGTAAGATGAAAGCATAACGACCGGAACGCTCAATGTGATCCGATCATCAAGCGCTGTTACCAACATGGTCTGACTTCCGCCGCCGGACCCGCCTGTAATCGCCACACGTTTAGGATCGGCGTTTTTGAATGATAACATCCAATCCAGAATACGTTCGCTATTTAAAAACTGAATAGTTTGTGCCAGGGCACGTCTATGATCTTCCGGTTTAAATTGTAATAAAGACTCTCCCCAGGCAAACAGATCATAACTAAAAGCCATCGCCCCCATTCGGGCCTGCATTGCACACCTGTATTGTGCATCAGCACGATAACGACCATCGCCGAAATGCCCGTCAGGATTTAAAATCACAGGGATTTTTCCTTTTGGATTTAAGGGCTTATAAAGTGAGCCACTTACATATAAACCGGGCAAAACTTCCAGAGCTACATTTTCAACTGTATAGCCATCGAACTTTCTTTTATTACTGATAATCGGTTTGCTCTTCGGTTTTGCCGGCAACGGAGAAAGCTTTAATGCCTCCCACATACAGGACTTTAATTCCTGCTTACGCTTTTCCCAGCTTTTTGTATCACTATAAAAAGTCGACAGAAAATCAAGCTGCTGCTTGCCCTGCAATGGTGTTTTTAGATGATATTGAAAGCTTTGTAATTTGTATCTCCCCTCACCTTCTTTGGCAAAGGTTATATCCTGAGACGATAAAACGTTGTTTAGTGTTTCCTCTAGATCCGGGCGGAATCTCCAGCCTGCGTATGTAACCATACGATCCTTGACCAAATCTTCGGGATAACGGATTTTAATCTTAAACTGGGTTTCAATTTGTGCGATGACATCTTTTAATGGCTTCTTAAAGGCATCATCAGAGGTTTGTCCAAAAGAAAAACCAACTATAGATAAAAAGTAACTTAAAACAATTAATCTCTTCATAGATGATCTATTTTGGAATCTCGTCAGTTTCAATACGTAGCCGCTCTTCTGCCTTTCGTTCTTTTCTGGCTTCGCTCCAACCGCTGTAAAGTAAAAACTTATCCAACTTCGGTTTAGGAAAGAAAAGACTGGCAACATACCCAACAACGATTATAACTAAGTGACTGTAAACTCCTAACATGAGCTTATTGTGTGTGAAATTGTATGCACCAAAGTCTATTAATAGTAACTCTGTATCGCCAAAGTTGAATTTAGTAGAAGTTAAAAAGGCGTAAGCGGTAAAAATCACACAAACAACAATCGCAATGTTTATTCCCTGCCGGTTGGCTCTTGCGCTAAATAATCCTAAAAGAAAAATACCCACAATACCGCCGGAGAAAATAGCATAAAGAGTGAAGATTATCCCTAAAATTCCTTCGTTGCCCAGGTTGATATAAATAGCACCGATACCGATCGAAATCAAGCCTGATATAACCACCAATATTTTACTAACCTTTAAATATTGTATGTCTGCATTTTTCGGCTTTAATTTCTTGTAATAATCTTCAATTCCAACAGCGGCCAGAGAATTTAAATCGGCGCTTAAACTGCATATCGCAGCAGAGATCATGGCAGCAAGGATAAATCCGATAACTCCGGTCGGAAGGTTGGTCATGATAAAATATGGAAAAACGGCATCCGGACGAGTTCCCTCGGGAAGAGGCTGTTGCTGGTAAAGCACAAACAAGGCGGTGCCGATAAACATAAACATAGTCCACACCGGAACAGTAAGCAATATACCCATCATCGAGGCACGAATGGCAGATTTATCGCTTCTCGCAGTCAAATATCGTTGAACAACGGTTTGGTCTGTTCCATATTTTTGGATGGCATAAAATGCACCGTTAATAACCATTACAATGAATGTTAAACGGGTAAAATCAACATCATAAGGACCAAACCCCGTTCGCCCCTTAGCCTCTGCAATGTTCCAAACCGCAGCCGGCCCCCCATCAACAGAAAACAGTATAACCAACAGACAAAGAATACCACTGGCGAAAAGCATAAAGCCCTGGAAAACATCGAGCCATATAACAGCCTCAATTCCTCCCATAAGGTTAACCACAATAATTATAAAACCCACTACTGCGATGATTACAAAAGGATTACCCCCTGTCATACTTGATATTGCTATCGCCAGGAGGTAAAACACTGTTCCCATCCCGGAGAACTGGCGAAGAACGAAAGCAATGGAGCTGTAATATCTTGCAACAGGACCAAAACGTTTTTCAAAATATTCGTAGGTACTCAAGCCAATTACTTTTCGATACAGCGGCACAATAAACCAGATTGTTCCCATTAGAACGATAGGCACCATTAAGCCCTGTACAAGCAAAATCCAGTTCGAAGAATAACCTTCGCCAGGGTAGCCCAAAAATGTAACACTACTGATTAATGTAGCTAAAAGAGACATGCCAATTGCCCAGGTGGGGACCCTGCCGTGGGCAGCAAAATACGTTTGGGTTGTATTCTGATTACGTGAAAATCTGAAACCAAAATACAATGTTATGAGCAATACAATAATAATAATGATGTAGTCGACTACACTTAAAAGAGATTTATCCATACAAATGGTTAGTTTAAGTTTTAAAGTTCAAAAAACTTAAAACTTGGTTTGGCCAGTTATAACTACCTGGTTTTAATGTTACATATAAATGTTCGGTCCCCGTGACTTTACATCGGATTACTCCGGTTGCGTATTGATGTACAGGCTCTAATATTCTGATCTTAAGCTCGTTTAAAACAGCCGAAGCCGTTGATCCGCCTTCAATTACGAGTTCATTAATCTGTACTTTTGTAGACACATGTTTTACAACGGAAGCCATGATGCCTCTAAGCTCTGACGCACTCGCAGAACCAACAGTCTGAGGATCTATCGCAATAATTGCTTTCCCGTTTCCATTTAGCAAATTACAAATTGAATTACAATAAGCATCAAACTGATCCTCATCGCTTTTACCATCTATGATCGAACCTTGCAAATAGCTTACGGGCGCTCCGGCGTTTTGGAGCTCTTTCACCCAGTCCGCACTTTTAGCAAAGGCACTGCCAATCACATACAGTGTAGTTCCGCCAGGTACTCCATTATTATGGGATTGAGATTCCGATATTAAATCAGCGGTCTTCAACACCGCCTTGAAAAATCCGGAGGCTCCTGCCAGAAAAACATCTTTCAGATCGATCTGAGCCCATTGATCTAAATCTTCTTCCGACTTTGCCTCAGCGACCGTTATTCCGTTTTCGAGTGCAGAGTTTGAATATCTTCGAACATGAACGCCTGCGCTTGCTTTTAGTAATTTCAGAACATCCGAATCCTTTGCAGGAAACTCCGGATCAGCTGAAAAGGACGTTTCAGAAATTGGAGTTCCGTAAATCAGATAAACGCCGTTTTCTATAGTTCGTCCCAAAGCAGGATTAGCCGGAACCAACAAAGCCTTTTTCAATCCCAGGACACCTAAGTGAGCAGAAATCTCGGAGGCTACGTATCCCCTGAGAACAGAGTCTACCTTTTTGAATATAAAGAAAGGATTAAACTGCAAAAGATCTTTGGTTATTTGCTCCATCGTTGCAACAGCCTCAGCTTCTGATTTTGAGCGCGTATCGGTAGCAATAATCAATAAATCGGCATCCGAGGAAAGATTCACCCGGGTACAAATTTCGACTTTAAACCCATGGTTTAACCCTATTCCACCAATTTCTGCCGCACCGGTTAAATCATCAGCGATTACTGCAATCATCAATTAATCTATTTTTTATATTTAGAAAGCTGCACCGCAGATTCTATTGCTAAAACCATTGCATCCGGACTCGCAACGCCTTTTCCGGCGATTTCAAATGCTGTTCCGTGATCTACCGAAGTACGAATAATTGGTAAACCCATGGTGATGTTTACGCCTTTTACGCTATCCATTTGCTGCTTATCAGCATTCCATTTAAATCCTGTCAGCTTAAATGGAATATGACCCTGATCGTGATACATCGCAACTACACCACCAAAATACCCCGTGGCCGCTTTTGAAAACATCGTATCGGCGGGAACAGGGCCCTCAACATCGTAACCCCGACGTCTTGCCTCTTCAACAGCAGGAAGAATTTCTTCATCATCTTCTGTTCCGAAAAGACCAGAATCACCTGCGTGCGGATTTAGTCCCGCAATTCCGATTTTAAGATTTGTTTCTCCTAAACTGATCAAGCCGTTATGCAGCAAATCTACTACTTCTACTATCCGGTCCTTTTTAACCAGATCACAAGCCTGACGAAGTGATACGTGCGTAGAAACGTGAATGACTTTCATGTTATCCTCTACAAGCAGCATCGCATATTTTTTCGTTCCGGTATATTGAGCGTAAATCTCAGTGTGACCTGCAAAATTATACCCCGCTTCATTGATTGACTTCTTATTAATTGGACCGGTTACGGTGCCGTCAAGCTCCCCTTCAAGAGCAAGTTCAATTACTCTTTTTACAGCCTCAAAAGAAGCTTTACCAGCCATTGCCGAGATCTCGCCAAACTTCAGCTGATCCAGATCTACATTCTGTAAATCAAGCACATCAATGGTTCCTAGCTGAAATTTTGCATCTTTAACTTCTTTAACAGGATTAATAATAGCTTTAAGATTCAAGCGGTCGATAATGGCATTAAACACACCTGCATCGCCAACGAGGATGGGTTTACAGATGGCATAAATTTTATCCTGCAATAATGCTTTTATCGCAATTTCGGGCCCGATACTCGCCGGGTCTCCCATAGTAATTCCTAAAATAGGTTTATCCTGCATGTGTTAACGACAGATTTATTTGAATTCCTTCTTTTTTAATTAATTCTCTAAATGAATGTAACAGTTGTAACTCTTCTTCGGTCGACATAAGCTGAAGAGGTTTAATCACATTCGCTTTGCACAAACCATACTCGCTCATCAATACTTTCAAAGCCCATAAAGATTCGCCCAAAGTTCTTCCGCCCTGATAAAGATCTCCAAGCAGGTCTGATTGCCTTTGCGCCTCGTAAGCCTTTTGATGATCGCCATTAAGCACTGCCTGGGTCATATCGTAATATAATCCGGGGTGTAAATTTCCTGTGCTTGGGATTAACCCGTCACTTCCGTTAATCAATGAATAGGCTGATTTTGCTGCCCATCCCAGAAAATGACTAAAATCTTCCCGGTGCGACCATAATTTAAGCGAGGAATCCAATCTCTCGTCAGATCGCTCAGAATCTTTGGTTCCAACAATATTGGGGTGATGACTCAATTCATCTATAACGCTTAACGGAATAGACATATTTGTTGTCGCAGGAATATTATAAACAATCAGCGGACCATTCACCTGTTCGGCTAATTGCTCGAAATACTTCATCATCGAATACTCGGAAAGCTTGTAATAGGTAGGAAGTGTGGACGCCACAACATCTACACCCTTATCGAAGCAAAGCTTAGCAAAGTCGACAGAGTCTTCAAAACAATTGGACGAGACACTCACATACAGTATCGTTCCCGGTTTTTTATTTTTCACTGCGGCATTAAGATAATCCAGTTTAACTGAATTAGACAATGAAGCTGATTCGCCGGTTGTGCCAAGAATAAACGGCCTGGCGTCATTTCTGTATAGATGCGAAAATATCTTCTCTACGGCTTCGTGATCTAATTTGAAGTCGGCCGTAACTGGTGTTACTACCGGCACTATCGTTCCCTGAT
The DNA here is from genome assembly GCA_946887045.1 of uncultured Sphingobacteriaceae bacterium. The sequence continues at coordinate 69,984 of CAMPKC010000001.1, forward strand.
ATTTTTTTTGAACTTTCATGTTAATAGGCTGCGGTATAAATTGCGATAGCGTCTTCTAATGTGATAAGCCGCGGGTTATTTTTAAGTAATCGTGTTATTTTCATAGCGTCATTTGCCATTACAGGAATTGCATCCTCCGGAATATTCAGGTCCGAAAGTTGTGCTGGTATTCCACAGTCTTTTATTAGTTCTCTAACTTTTTCTACACCTTTAAATGCTGTATCTATTGATTTAGCCTCAGGAGAGCATCCCAGCGCAAGTGCTACATCGGCATAACGTTGAGGAGCAGCAGGGATATTAAACTCCATTACATAGGGTAATAAAAGGGCATTTGAAAGACCGTGTGCAAGATGGAACATACTTCCAAGCGGGTAAGACAAAGCATGCACACCGGCAGTGTTTACTGGTCCTAAACAAAACCCACCAAGTAAGCTTCCCATTGCAACCTGTGTACGAGCTTCTTCATCATTACCTTGCTTTACTGCTTTCACGATGTTAGCAGCAATCAACCGCATTCCTTCAAAGGCGTATATATCAATAAAAGGCTGAGCAAACTTATTCGTATAAGCTTCAAGACAATGAGTTAAGGCATCTAAACCTGTTGCTGCTGTTATAGCGGGAGGAACACTAATGGTAAGCAAAGGATCTACATAGACAGAATCGGGCACAAGAAAAGGACTGATTATTCCTTTTTTCTGATTATCCCGATTATTCACTAAAATGGCATTTGGAGAAGCTTCGCTCCCGGTACCGGATGTTGCTGGAACGCAAATGAGTTTTTTCTTCCGTCCTTTAAGTAAGCCTATGCCTACTATTTCCTCCAAAGTTTGATCGCTGTCTAACTGTGCGGCCACAAGTTTGGCTATATCGAGCACACTGCCACCTCCGATCCCCAGAACCACATCGGCTTTGAAAGGGCTAACTTTTGTAATCAGGTTTTTTAAATCATCGAAGGACGGTTCCTGTGTGATACTGGTATCTGTGCAAACACTAAGACCGGCTTGTTTTAATGCGCCAATGAGCTTATCTAATGATGAAAGAAGTGGATCAATGGTAATTATCAAAACCCTTGCTTTCGGCATAGCCAAGAGTTCGTCGGTTAAAGAATTCAGCGAGCCTTTACCAAATATCAACTTTCCCGGAAAATGTATTTTCAATTCCTGACTCATATTAATCTTGAGTTATCTCTCCTTCTACGGGGGCTGTGTAACCTTTCATTTTGGGCCAAATGCCCTTTTTTATTTTTTTCATTTTCAATTGCGATGGATCAATCACCGCATGTTTAATACGTTCTCTTCTCCATGTATAAACCGCGTGTAATAATCCATCTTGAGTTTGAATAATGGATGGGTATGAATACTGACTTATCGGCGAATCTTCCAAAATTGCTGCCGCATACCATTTTTTTCCGTCTCTGGAAATGGATAAATTAAGTGGTGTACGCGGACCTTTAGCTAAATCACCTGGAGGTAACACATGATTATAAACTAATGCAAAGCGACCGTTTTGAAGGGTTACTGCATCAGTACCAGAGTTATTATTCGGTAAAGTAGTTTTAGAAAGGGGCTCCCAGGTTTCGCCGTTATCGTACGACCATGATTGCAAAACAGCTCTGTTACGGCTGCGGGCCAGGATCTGAAGTTTTCCATCGCCATGATCAAGTATACTTGGCTGAATTGCGTTTATACCCGAATCCGCTTTAATGGGTCCAATTTTACGCCAGGTTTTACCAAAATCAGGTGTAACCTCAAAATGGATTTGCCAGCTGTTGCCGCCTTTGTTTCCTTCTGTGCTGGTTGGACAGAACAAATTTCCGTTACTTAATAGAACCGGCTTATTTTTTACAGGACCTAAATATCCTTCGGGTAATGCACGTGCATCAGACCAGGTTATACCGTTATCTTTTGAGGTTCTTAACCAGCCATGCCATGTACCCGGACTAGCACCAATTTTATAGAACAACATTAGTTCTCCGTTTGGGATTTGATATAAAACCGGGTTCCATGTAGGATATCTTTTATCGGGCATTACACCATCTGCTACGTTCTGAGGAGCCGTCCATTTTCCATTTTCATGTCGACTTACGTAAATACACACATCAGGATTACGTTCTTTAGTGCCGCCAAAAAATGCTGTCACCAATCCTTTGGGAGTTTCTACAATAGTTGCAGAATGAGACTGAGGAAATGGTGCTGTTTCGTAAACAAACTCATCAACCAAGATACCTTTTTTCCAGGGTTGGGTTTGAGCAATTGATCCGGTCGAAATGATCAACAGGAGAGTAATTAATTTTATGTTTTTGTAATGTTTCATTTTTTCTTCAAATGCCATAAGGCGCTTTAATTCCTCTCGTGAGAGGGGGAAGGGTATGTAACCTTTATTCTCAGGCGTTAATCACCGGCGCTTAATTTTTCTTAGCCGCGGCAGCATCAGCTGCTTTCTTCGCTTTTATCATATTTGTATAATCCTTATACATTTGTTTCCAGCTGCGACCATTGGAATTCAAATACTGTTCTGATCTCGTTTTATAGATCTCAAAAATTGCCGATATCTGGTTCATATTTTTATAATCTACTGCCTGCTCACGGGCCTGCTTTAAATTTTTCAAGATTTCAGCCTCCTCGGCCGCTGTCAAATTCGGAACGATGGATTTATATCCATTCATCGTGAACGCTACTTTTCCAATGGTGTATTTATCAAGAATTGCCTCTACCTGCTCTTCCGTCAAGTCTTTTCTTAAACCACTCATCAAGTTTTCATGAACGGTTTTAGGCATCGCCGAATTGGCAATAATCTGTCTGTCTAATTCAGAAAGCTTATTTCCTGTTACCGGATTAATACCGGCAGGGACTGTAGTAAATGGATGCTCATTGTGCCAGTCGCGGATGATTCTCAAATGCGTTGTTATAACCTCCTTCACACGATTTGCCTTCTCTGCATCATTCAAGTTAAGCGATGCAACCCATTCTGCGGCTTTCTTATCCTGATCAGCATCTGATTTTGCCTTCGTTTCTGCAGACATGACTTCTTTTTTAGCATCCGGTTTAACCTGGCTGCTAGCAGAAAAGGAAAGCACTGTGGCACCGAAAAGAGCAGCGCTAAAAACTTGTGTTTTTAAATTTTTCATAATGTATCTATTAAATGCTTGAACTAAATGTGTACGTGCCCGAACCAACCTCGAAAAGTGCTCTATTGCCTTCCATTTTTATAAATTTTACGCCTCTTAAAGAGGAAGCCTTTGTATTCCCTTCTTTAACCTTATCGGCAGAATTTGCTGGCACATAAACCATTGCTTTTGTATTGGCTGGTATTGTTATATTCCAGTTAAATGATTTGCCATCTCGTTTCCAATCACTTCCTATGACACCATAAGGCGATTTGTATGTACCTTTTGCATAATTTAATCCGTCGATCAGCTCAGGCTTCATAATAATTCTCTTAAACCCCGGATTTTCATAATCGGATTGTATCCCCAGTAAATTCTCATAATACCAGATCATTAAATCGCCAAGCATCATCACGTGATTTTGAGAATTCATTTTCGGATCAGCAGTGTTTCCATTCCAAAGTTCCCAAATGGCTGTAGCGCCATTTTCGATCATGTACCCCCACGAAGGGTATGTTTTCTTGGAAGCAATTTTATAAGCTAAATCGGATCTTCCTATATCCGAAAGTGTACGCATAAGCCACTGAGTTCCGATCAATCCTGTGCTTAAATGTCCCTTGTTTTCAACTTCAATAATATTCACTATCCTACGATGCACTTTATTGACGTTCCCTGGGTCAACTAATTTAAAATGAACTGCTAACAGATTATCTGTAAGAGTATTCTCACCGTAAAAGCCTTTTTGATTGTAGAATTTCTTATTAAAAGCAGTCTTTGCCGAAGTCGCTAGCTCAGAAAATGCTGAAATATCTGCATCGTTACCGGTGAGCTTCGCAAAACGACTCATCATATTTAAATAGTGATAGTAATATGCGGATGCGATTAAAGCGCTTGGGTGCTTTTGATCAGCATTTACACCGCGACCCGCTTCAGCAGTTGCAGGCGGAGCACACCAGTCTCCATAGCTATCCTTAGTAATAATGCCCTCATCATTTTTATAACGCGATTGCATATACAGCAACCATTTTTTCATTGCCGGATAATTTGTTTTAAGAACCGTCACATCTCCGGTTTGGCGATAAAGCATATCGGAAACCAAAAGCAGTGTTCCCGGCCAGGTCATGTTATCACTGTAATAGCGCCAAAAGGCTGGCGCCACATCAGGAATAGCTCCATCTGGTTTCTGAGAATACCTGATATCCTCCAGCCATTTATTGTACAAAGCAGTATTATCAAACAGGAAACTTTCCCCATAAGCGCCAGTCGACCTGTCGCCTAACCAGGGTTGACGCTCATTACGTTGAGGACAATCCACCGGCATTCCTTTGTAATTCGAGGCAATTCCCCACCATGAATTTCTATGAATCTGATTTAACAAAGCATTGGAGGTTTCGAAAGAACCAACGGTTTGCATATCGTCATAAATCAACCGTGCTGTAAAATCATTTTTGGTCGGTGTACCCGGATATCCGCTTACTTCGACATAGCGAAAACCATGATAAACAAAACGAGGTTCCCACTCCTCGACGCCTTCTCCTTTGAGAATATAGGTGTCGGTGGTTTTGGCATCACGCAGGTTAGCGATAAATAAGTCGCCGTTTGCCTGTAAAGATTCTGCAAATTTGAGAGTCAGTTTTCGGCCTTTTTCACCCTTCACACGTAGTTTTACCCATCCGGCCATATTCTGGCCAAAATCGATGATGTAATCCCCATTGCTTCGTTTCGTAATGGACACAGGTTTGATATCCTGCATCACTTTCATAAACTGGTTCATTTGTGCCTCGTAAACTCCGCCCGGCTCCTGCACATATTCAGATTTCAACCAATTTTGCTCATTAAATCCAGGTTGGTTCCAACCCGACATTTCTTTACGGGCGTCATATTCTTCGCCATCATATTCGTTGTTTGCCAGTATCGGCCCGTCGGCTGTACCCTTCCAGCTCTCATCAGTTTTGATGGTTTCTTTCGTTCCGTCAGCATAAACAATATTCACTTGCATCAACAGTTTCGGGAAACCGAATGTCTTCTGTTTATAGGCTTTAGTTTGGCGCATTTCAAAAAAACGACCGTTACCCAGAATTACTCCGATGGCATGCTTCCCGGCTTTTAAATGATCGGTAACATCGAAGGTATTGTACTTAACATTTTGAGTATAATCTGTCGGTGCAGGTGCTAAAACCTGGTCGCCGATCTTCTTTCCGTCGATGTACAGCTCATATAAACCTAAACCGATGATAGAGGCTGTTGCCGATTTAACCTGTTTTGTTGTCGAAAATTCTTTTCTGAAGTACCTCGCTGATAGTTTCGGCAGGTCTGGGTTATCCCATGGAAAATAACGATCAAAGCCTATCCAGCGACCTTCCCAGTCTTTGTATTGCTTTAAGCCCATGCTCCAGAATGCAGGTGCACTCCAATCCGAAAAGCCGTTATTTGTCCATACTTTAACTTTCCAAAAAGCCTTGTCTCTGCTTTTTAAGGGTTTACCCGCGTATCTGACATGAACAGACTCGTTCGAATTTACTCTGCCGGAATTCCATAAATCACCCTCATTGGCGTTAAGCTTTTCCTGGCTTGAAGCAACAAGAATTTGATAAGCGGTTTGCTCTGTTCCACGGGCCGGAACTGGAATTTCCCAGCTTAAACGAGGTGATACCACATCAATCCCGACAGGGTTATGCAATAACTCTGCACGCAAATTTTCAAGTTTAACAAGAGGCAATTCCTCTCGCTTGAAGGATGCGAACAGCGCAATGCTTAGCAGAACAAAAAAATATCGTAATATCTTCATCTTATCTCCCTGAGAAATCAAAATATAATGTCAGGTCCAGAGCCCTTGCTGGTTCCTTTTCGTAATCGTAAAAAACATTTTTTCCGGCCATCGGACCACTTCTGTCTGCACGTTGGGTTTTCGTACCTATCCCCGGAATGCCCTGCATAAATGAAATATCGCCGGAAGGAAATATCGGTTCGTAATTGTGCCACTGGTCAGTTTTCCAAGCAGGAGTAAACAAGCGCAAAAACACATCTTCATTTTCAGTCACTACAGTAAATGGCTGTTCGGCAGTAATAAATTTACTCCAGTACATATTTGAATGATATCCTTTAAATTCAGGATAGACCCATTGTTCACCAGTTTCGGTTGTGTTATAATCTTTGTTCCAAACACCGAATTGATTGCCTTTTACACGATTTCTCCAAACCCGGTATGGCCCATCTCCCAAGTATTGAACTCCCTTGATCTTACTTTCTGGAAAAGAGAAATTGACTCCGATGAAGTTTGTGAGGTATTCTGCCGGGAAATATTTTACATTCAACTTAACCCAGCCTGATGGATAAATTGTCCATTGAAGCGTATTGTATGCAGCCTTTCTATCAAAGGTGGATTCAATAATTATATTCTTTCCATCCATTCTGTGTTTTATATTTTGGAAATTCGTTGCTCCTTCCTGAACAATCGGTCCGTTTGTAAAAGGAATCGAGCCTTTTGCATTTTTAACACTTCTTAAAATTCCGGTCTTTTTGCTGAAGCTGAGGCTTATTCCGTTTGCCGAAACGTTGTAGAGGGTGTCGGTTTCTGATAGACTTACCGTTCCATTTCCTTCAGTAATCACTAACCTGTTTGCTTCTGTTTTTGGAAGAGTTATGGGGAAACTCCAGGTAAACAATTCGCGGTTATGAGGATCGGTAGCGCTGATATATAATACATCAAAATTTCTCCAGTCTGCCGGCAGAGAAACATTCAGGACCCCTTTTTCAAATGGTTTGACATTCGGAGAAGAAGGACTTCCTGTTTTAGCGCTTTGGCTCTTTAAATTCAAAAGCTTCCAGCTGAATTTACACTGGTTCAGATTTGTAAAGTAATACCTGTTCTCGATATTAAAAGCTCCGTTAAACCCGGATGTCATTTCGCGTGGCTCAAAATAAACCGGACTCCAAACCTCTTTAATCGTATAAAAGCTGGCTTCTTTTTCGTGATATGGACCAACAATTCCATCCGCACCACGATTTTTGTCAGTATCTATAACTCCATTTTTATCGGTACGAACAACCCCCTGATCAGCGAAATCCCACAGAAAACCGCCTGCTGAAAGCGGGTTGATCAGCATATCGTTCCAGTAATCGTCTAAACTGGCACCATGACCGCCATCGTACATTCCGTGTAGAAACTCAGTTGGCATAACAATGCTGTGCCCATGACGATAATTGCTTATCCCATAATTATATTCGCGATAATGCTGGGTATCAAAACCATTGAAATCCTCCCAGGGATGAATCACTGGTCGCTTTTGAATATCTTCCTGTGCAAATAATGCGTCCAGATCTCTATTGTGTCCACCTTCATTTCCATTTGCCCAGAAAACGATTGATGGATGATTGACATCATGCGAAAGCATTTCTTTTACAAGCTTTGTACCTGTAGGGGTATCGTAATTGCCGTGCCAGCCTGCCAGCTCGTCCATTACAAATAAGCCCAGCGAATCGCATACATCTAAAAAATGTCCGTCTGGCGGATAATGAGCCATACGAACTGCGTTCATATTCATATCCTTCATCAGGTTCACATCATCAATGCTAACTTTTTTGCTGGTAGTTCTGCCCGATGTCGGGTAAAATGAATGACGATTTACACCTTTAAATTTAACCTTAACCCCATTTACATACACTCCGTCGCGTTCTTTAACTTCTATAGTGCGGAAACCGATTTTTTGATTGATAGAGTGAACAGCTTTTCCTTTTTTATAAAGAGTAAAAACAGCTTTGTATAAATTAGGAAACTCGGAAGACCATAGCTTAGGCGAATTGAACTTCCCAGAGACGAGGACATTTGACGAATTATTTAAAACCTGAGTAAGTTTTTTACCGAATTTCTTTCCGTCAACAGAGTACAATTGAACTGAAACTTTATCTGCATTTGCAGAATGAAAAACTTGCGCTGTAAACTGTCCGTTAGCTTTTGCATCAATAGCAACCCGTTCAATGTGAGACCCCGGCAACGACTCCAGATAAACTGGTCTGAATATCCCTCCGAAAATCCAGAAATCAGCTTTCCTTTCTGCTTCATTTACTGATGGGTTAGCAGAATGATTTGCTACGGTAGCTTCCAGTAAATTTGAAGCACCATAATTTAACAGCTGACTGATATCGTATTTAAACGCATAAAAAGCTCCCTGATGAATTTCTCCCGCCGGTTTACCATTTATCTTTACTTCGGTATCCGTCATCGAACCTTCGAAAACGATGTTTATTTTTCTTCCTTTCCAGGATGAAGGAACATTGAAGGAATATTTGTAAAAACCTTTCTCTTTCCCGCGTACACTATCTTTGGCGAAGCCATAATCGTATTTACCAAAGCCCTGTAATTCCCAATTAGAAGGCACAGCAATTTTCGACCATTTACCAGAATTCATACCGGCAGAAACCATAAAATCCCATTGAACAGTATTATCATTTCCGGTGCCGGACAGATATAGTTTCTCCGTTTCCTGAGCCATGATGAAGGCAAAAGGTAAAAGGCAAAAGGTAAAAATTACTATATGTCGTAAAACTTTGTTCATTAATTAGTTCCTGTGTGTTTGTATTGATTAATTAATGGATTATCAGTTCTGAAAGGCATTGCGGGCAATCCGTCTCTATTGAAGAAATTTGCTTTGCCGCCTTCGTCCCAGCCAAAGCGAACATTTACAGGTTTTGAAACCGCTGATGAAGAAACAAATACTTTCTTCCCTTTAATTACAGCTTCTGCCTGAACAAACTCCCCATCGTTGCCGGCTATTTCAAACTGGCTTAATGCTCTTCCATCTTTACTGATTAAACCTTTTCCGGCATACTGGAAACTCAGTTTAATTCTATTTTTTTTGATCTGCATCTGCTTGTAAAGCGGACCTGCTGGCGTAACATTTACACCGTAATTTTTGGCTAGCGGCCATTGCGCCAATCTTCTTCCTATTTCCCATTTAAAACCCGGATGTAAATCATCAGGAGTATTCACCAGATCTGTAGTAGTTATTATTCCGGTGTATGGAATCTCCATCGCCAGTTTTTGCGCCTCCCAAAATTTCGGAAGCGTTTCTTTTGTTAATGGATATTTACCGGCACTTTTTGAATAGTAGAACGGAGCAATCTGAGTGTAATAAAATGGAAGCGTTTTATCGTTCCACAGTTTCCGCCAACTATTAATTAAGGCTTCCATTTTGTATGTATACTCAATGGTTTCATTCTGAAAACAGTTGGTTTCTCCCTGGTACCATAAAAACCCTTTTAAAGCAAAGGGCGCCAAAGGAAAAATCATTGGCTCATAAAATTTCCCCGGATCACCGCTGACCTTTTTGTCTTTAAAAAACTCAGACGTAAATCCACTCACAGGAATCCAGGGTTCTATAGCACTGCCAGGAATCGCTGAAGAAATCATCCCGATAGGGACATCCAGTTTCTGATTCAATTCTTTTGCGAAGAAATAACCGGCAGCTGAGAAAGAACGTAAAGCTGAGTCGCGGGCAACACTCCAGCCGGTATGAGCTGGATTAGGTTTTGCCAATTCTTTTCTGTTTACCAGGAAAAGACGAATTTCGGGATTGTTAGCATATTCCAGTTCATCAACAGGATTTTGCCCTTTTATCTCAGACTTTGTAATCTTGCTATTCTTGCGCATGGTATATTCCATGTTCGATTGCCCGGAGCAAAGCCAGACTTCGCCAACAAGGATATTATCAAGTTGAATTTTGTTAGAACCAGTGATTGTTAAAGAAGCCGGTTTATTGGATGCTTTTAAAGGAGCTAAAAACACCATCCATTTTCCGCTTTCGTCGGCTGTGGTTTTTTTCTGCTGACCCGCAAACTGAACAGTAATCTGCTCTCCGGCGGCAGCCGTTCCCCAGATAGGCAGAGGCTTTTCACGTTGCAATACCATTCCATGTGCCAAAATACGAGGCAGCACAATTTCTGCCTCGGTATTCGAAGCAAACAGGAATAAAATAATGCAGGCCGTTAAATTCCTCATTTTAATATGCCGAAGTTTTGAATGATTTTATATAAAATACAGCTTCCGGAACCGGTGTGCCGGGATTTTCTAAATCGTATGTTTGGTCAGTCGGAGTGTCAGCATCCGGAAAACGGCGAACATCGCCTGTTCTGAAAACTACCCTCTCGAATGATGCAACCGGTGCAAACTGAATCTTTGCACCCTTACTTTCTCCATTTACAAATACATTGTAAATCCGCTTATCGCGATCAAGTTCTATCCTGATATTGTATTGCTTTCCGGCTTCATATTTCATAATACCGGAGTTACGATAACCTACTTTTGCCTGAAACTGCGCCTGATCATCGAAAATTAGACGAGACGCTGCAATGCCTTTCGCATCGGTAAATTCTATCTGAAGGGTTCCTTTATCGCTTTGCGAAGGAATGATTGAGAACTCCACTGCTACTTTTTTAGACTCAGGGATCACACGTTCTGCTCTGGCATAATCGTATTTATCTTTATCCCGCAAAGTTAAAGCATTGGTACCATCAGAAGCTTTTTCAATTTTTACAGAAGCCCAAAGCGGACTATAAACATTCCACAATTTAAGATCAGACAGCTTGTTGAATTGACTAAAGTTCTCATTTGCATGTGCATTAACTTTTGAAGTTACCGGCACCGGTACGCCGGCCACCCACATGTCCTCTTTGTTCATGCTGTAGGTAAGCCACATTTTTCCATCCGGGGGATTTCCGTTACCTTCTAAAATTCCGCGAACGTACTGCGGTCCGTAAGATTTATAATTACCGCCATAACGCATCGGAGAAATCTCGCCGTTGACCAACAAAAGATCCTTATAATCTAAACCATTGTCGCTGGTAGAAACCGCTAAAGGCCATCTAAATTCTGATGGATTGTAAACGGTAGCATAACGGCCGTCGGATGTTTTTTGTCCCCAGATTTTCGCATTGCTATTTACAAATCCCGGCGCACGTAAAGGATCGTATTTCCATGATTTACCACCGTTATCGCTTATAGAAGTTAAGGCATGTTTCCATAAACCAACTACACGTCCATCTTTTAAATGATAATAACTAAATGCTTTAACAGGGCGTTTATATGGAATCAAAGGATCGTTTCTGTCAGCCTCTTCTACCATTTGCTGCATCATTAATGGATCCGATAAAATCTCTTTACAGGCTTTTACAAATGCTTTGTCTTTGCTTTTTGTATAAAATGGATACTGTGATTTTTTGGGATTCCAGGTTGAATTATGACGAAGAAAATAAATCGGTCCATACGATCCGTCTTTCCTGATCTCACGTACGACCCTTCCAATTCCCTTGCCGTCATTTGGATCATCCTTTGCATCCATGGCAATGCCGTAATAGGCCAATGCCAATAAGCGATTTTTTTTAGACACATAAAAACCAACACGCTGATGCATAGTAGCATACAAATCTTTAGCTACGCCTGGATATCCTTCTTTTTTCCAGCCATCAGGTATTTTATATGGAGGGAAAAGAATAGCCGGTTTGGACCAGTTATAGCCATCTTTTGAAGTATGCAGTAAAGTCTGGCTTGGCGGGATATGTTCGCCGACAGGATCGCTCAGGTATTCAAGATAAAAAGTATTATTCCAGTATGCCAGCATCGGGGCGTGGTTATACGTCCAGCTAAAGCCATCTGCCAGTTCAGGGTGCTCGCGGTTTGCCCTGAAAACCTGGACATTGTGCACCCCAACCGCCGGACTCAATTGCCCGTGATGGTAATCTACGTTAGAAAGAGTTGTACCTGTATATCTAACTGTATCCTGCGCCTGGAGCTTTGTTAAGCTGAGCGCAGCAAGAAAAATTAAACTTATGTTATGTTTTAAATACATCATTACTTATTCACCTTTGCTGTATCAATTCCAGCAGTTCTCTGCAATCCCTTTAAAATTCTGGTATTTGCCTTAAATATAGTTCCGTGCTTATGTCCTACCGGTATGCTGGTTTCCTTAGAAGCATCGGTAAAGGTTTTGAAATCGCGGGTTTTTACACTGCCGTATTTTTTATCCCGATAAGAATCAAAATAGATAAGATACTCATCTCCTACTTTAGCAACGGATGGACCTTCTGTAAAATTATCTGTGAAAGGCTCCGAAACATTGGTATACGGGCCAATCGCGGTTTTACCAAAGGCGACTTTTATATTCCTCATCGGGCGAGTATTATCTTTCAAAACCAACACAAAATCATTTGCCTTTCTTTTTACAATAACCGCATCAATCACGCTAAACTCAGGATCGATAAAAAGCTTTATCGGACTGAAAGTCTTAAAATCCTTAGTGGTTGTATAATACATCCGGTGGTTATTCTCTTCTTCTTCCAGTTTTTTCGGAAAACGGAAAGGAATTGTAGAAGCCCATATCATTATAAACTGCTTGTTATCTTCATCATAAAATAACTCAGGAGCCCAAACATTCACAGTTGTCGGCTCATGCTCCATTACCGGGATAAACTTTTGCTCAGACCAGTTAATAAGATCTTTTGAAGATGCGTAGCCGAAACCTTTATCACCTTTCCAGCTGCTTGTCCAAACTAAGTGAAAAATCCCGTCAGGTCCTTTTACGATGGATGGGTCGCGCATTACTTTTTGATTACCAATCTCGGGCTTTAAAAAAACTTTGTTCAGGTCGTTCCATTTATAGCCGTCGTAACTGTATAAAAAGCGCAAGCCTTGATCTGCCGGCTCGTGAAAAGAAGAGAACATGTATACTTCTTTTGAGCAGGAGGCGAGAACAAGCACAATCAGCAGAGCAAACAGTTTTGTAACGATGAGTGATGAATGATGAGTGATGAATGACTTCATTATGGCTAGGATTTTGTATTCTTTGAATAGCGCTCCTTCGTTGTTAAAATGGAGCTTCTTATAATTCTTAAAATCTCATTTGCGTCTCCGCCTATTGACTGGTATTCACTGTCGACTATAAATGATGAATGAAAAAGAAGTTCTATCCAATAAATAGCTTCATCGCATTCTTTCTGTGCAATGGCTAGTTTATGAATGAAATCAGCTTTACTTTCCGCATTTTGAGCTTCGCGAATTAATGCACCAACAGCCGTTCCACTCCTTAGTAATTGCTTGCTTAGTACATATTCTTTCTTTTCCTCAATCAAATACTTATATAACTTCACTATTCGAATAGCAAAAGCAAAACTCTTATCCTTTAATACATTTTTAGATCCATTCATAATTCATCACTCATAAATCATAATTAAACCGCATCCAAAATCAACACCCAATCATTGCCTTCTTTTTCTTCACCGGGAGGATTAAACTCCTTCGTTCCATTATTATCGAACTCCCCTATTTCAGAAATTTTACCATCACGCGGATTGAACCATGAAGCCTTAACTTTCTCGCCTTCAATCTTTCCTAAATTCACATTGATATTTCTACCAGTGTAAGTGTAGACGAAAGCATAATTTTTACCTCTCGTAGCTAGCAGTCTGTTGTATCTTTCACCGTTCTGTCCTCCGATTAGCGATTGATCAGGAACTCTTTCAAGATATGGACGAGAGAGCATCAAATTTTTTAAATGGATCATTTGACTTGCGCCCGGAGCATTTATTGCCGATGTCCATAATTCTTTCGAACCATAAGCACTCTTTTTATCAGACGGCAGGTGCATCTGCATTACAGAATTATGTCCGTAGGTATAACCAAACGCGCCAGAAAATACTGACCAGTAACCATATCTTCTAACGGCACTATCGTCCCATCTAACTTCTGTGGTGTCATGCAATCCTTGCGGGATAGCTTCGTAAGAGGGTTCGCCATCAATTGTGGGCTTAACCGGACTAAGAGCATAATCATAATCCATAAACTTCCAGTTATCCTCACCAAAATGACGTTTCTCTTTAGCTGAAGTATCCTGATCGTATCTTCTGTGACCCGACTGAACCATATTAAAGTCTAACCAGTCTTCATTGTGAAACCATTCTGAAGAGGCCGTTCTTCCACGAGGATGAAAAGTCATTAAATGTGCAGAATCCACTTGTTTGATGGTGCTTCCGATAGTTCTCCAAACCGCAATTGAATCACTACCGGGGATGTCACCACCATTTAACCAAATAATGTTTTTACGATCTTTATACCTGTTTGCCAAAAACTCAGAATACGACTTTGCCTGTTGCTGATTAACATGACCAGCTTTAACATTCGATCCCCAAACCGGAACCAGAGCCATGTAAATTCCCTTTTCGGCAGCTTTATCAATAATATAATCTACATGATCCCAGAAATCATATTGAACTGAATCAGTAAAAGAATTTCCGGGCGTTAGATTAGGTTTTGAAACATCTAAATTTATTAATGCAGAGTCGCCATAGATATTTACCGAATTAGGCACATCGTGCAATACCATTGCCTGGATTACATTAAACCCCTTTTTTGCTCTGTTTTCAAGATAAAGATCTGCGTCTTCCCGCTTTAATTTATTGAACAATAACCAACCTGTATCGCCCAACCAGAAAAAAGGTTCCCCATCTGCGGTAACAAGATAACGACCGTTTTCAGAAACTTTTAAGGATTGCAAGCCTGTAGATGTACTTTCTTTTTGAGCGTTGCAAGCGATTAAAATGATAGCAAGAAATGATATAAAGCCTAAAAATCTATTCATGTTATATTTTTTTTATCCATAGTACTTCAGGACCGGAAGAAGAATTTTTTAAACTAATTGAATTACCACCCTTTACGGTTTCTTCAGCTTTTAACTGAGCACCGTTTCGGGGATTAATATGATATACTCTGAAAGTCCCCTTTGCAGCACTTAAATCCAGTTGAACTGCATTTGATGAAGCATTATAAATAACATAAGACTGCCCGCCGTTTGACAGCATAAGCTGATTTTCGGGCGAGCCTGCTAGTGGCAATACTTTCATCAAGGCAAGGTCCTTTAACAGGCCTTCGGGTGCGTCAGTAATATTTGGCAAAGAACCACCAGCCATCAATATGGCCCAACCATTGCTATCAAATCCATCGCCCGAGTAAGTCACTGCTTTTTCAGGGAACTTCTGGCGATATTCTGCAACGGCCCGGTAAACCTGCTGGAAAGAACTTGCCTTAGGTTTCAATAAACGGGCATGCTGGCGCGGAGCGAGATTTTGTCCGCCTTTCGGCTCGTATGTTGTTCCGTCGGCCTGATAATGCCAATATTTAATGTCGATTATGTCTACAACTGATGCACGGTCTTTATCAGCAAGAATCGCATCCTGCACATCTTTCGTCGTGCTTAAGCTAATCAGCGCTTTTTTACCAGTTTCTTTCTCCCATTCCTTGATGGTGTCCAGCCAAAATTGAACAAAATGAAGCGGGCCGGTGTACTCGGCACTAACTGACTGAATTACTCCATTATTTGCAGCGAAATTGTCGAGGCACTTTTTAATGTAAGCCTTATGCAATTCTCTCCTTACGGGATGATTGATATCGTAGAATTGATCCGCCATAAAGATCCTCTTGTCGCCGGCGTAGGGAACAGGTTCCGGGAAACCGGTGTTGTTAATGTTATTAGCCGGACGCCATGGGAAATCCGCGTAATGCGCACCTGCTTCAATAATATTATGCTGGAAGTAATTCTGATGGATTAAAACCAGACCTTTCTGGTCTGCTAAATCAGCAAATGCTTTCAGTCTGTTCCAATACCAATTATTGTATTTCGTAAGATCATATTTGCTTAAACCATCCCATGCTAATCCTTGTCCGCTGCGGGCGAAAGGTAACTCGTAAAAAGGAGGCCAAACCTCTCCGTCCATCCTTCGAACACGTTCGTGATCATCACGACGGCGATCGTACCATAAGCCGTAATTGTGGTCGAAAGCGACAATATTATCCAGCTTTAAGCTGTCGGTCATAGCATCCAGATCATCCGTTAAGCCTTTTCCAATTTTACCGGGAACAAAGCGGGTGACATGCGGCTTTGTATTTGCCAATGCATATCGGCGTGAACTTCCGCTCCACCATTGAATATCTCTCTTTTTCCCCGTCAGTAGTGTATTTCCACGAACAAGAATGCCGTTTTGAATGTGAAATTCTTCAGCCTTCGCTGGAGTAATAATTCTTTTAAGGCCTATTTGATCGATGGTTTTAATCCCCTTTGCAATTATCGAAATGGGATTACGGGATGGAGCTTCATCAATAAAATCAGACAATAAAGGTGCTGGTGAAACTGCTTTCGCTGTCAGTGCCATGGCAACTTCTACAGGCGGACTGCTCGAGGCTTCTGTGTCAATATTTAATAACTGAATACGAGATTGCACCCTCTCACCCAGCCTGTCCTTTAACTGAGCATAGTATAAACTTCTTGGCTTGATCTGCTCATTAGACATCGCCCAATAGCCATTGCCATCAAATTGCGCCCAGGTGCCGAAAGCCCAGTTTTGAGCAGTAGGCGGAGCGAAATTATTAACCTTACTTGCAGAGCATTGCCAGAAAACACTGTTTGCCGCTGTCCAGCCTGCACCCTGCCCGTCGTGTCCACGATTTATAAAGCTTAAAGCATGTCCGTCGACATTTACGATATCAAATAACACACCCGAGGCCCAGCTGTCAATAGCACCCGAGAAACTGTAAGGCAAGCGTGATTCACATTGTACAAAAGCATTCGGACCAGCAGCACAAAATCCAACAGCAAAATCGTGATATCCGCTTTCTGCATACAAACGCTGAAAAAGAGTTTGCTGACCATTTGTTAAAAAGGAGTATCTTCTCTGTCCGCCGATTTCAGAAACAGGCTCAAGAGATTTACAATCTTCAACTGTAATACGTTTCGCAGTTTCCTGAACAAATACCGCCGAACCTGCAAAATGCCGGAACTCTACTTGTCTAACCCATGCATCAGCTATATTTTCAAAAGAAATTGCCATCCAGCGATGGTCTTCATCTTTGAGATTAGCAGAATTATAAGTGGATTGAAGCTGAATATTCTCTATGCCTGAATTTGAAATACGACCTGGCCAGGTATATTTAGCCACAATCCCACCGCCATAAGCAGTATCTAAAGCAGTTGTAATCGGTGCATCTATGCTTATAACCGAACCGTTTACCGATGTAATTTTTCTATCCCAGAAAATATCCCGTTGACCCGGTTTCCATCCTAAATAAGTTTCGCCACCTCCAAAATGGGCTGCGCCCAGTCGGTCAATCCACGCCTTTGTGGAAGGACGGCGAATTTGGATCAGATCTCCAACCTTGAAACTCTGAGCGTTTGATACACTGAATTTTAAAGCGTTTACAGGAACATAGCCATTTGAAATTTTCACTTCCGGCGATAACTTTTTATCATTCTTTCCGGCGATTGTGATTAGCGTTTCCCTGCTGGAACCAGCTCCTAAAATAACAGTCCCGCCTTTAGCCGCTCCGCTACCCCGAAGCACCACACCAGAAGCATTAATTTTCAAGGCACCTTCAACCAAAAAAACTCCTTTGTCCAATAAAACGGCTCCTCTGAACCCAGTTTTATCAAGAGGTAAAGAAGACACATAATTTATCGCAGACTGAATTCTTAAGGTAGCATCACCAGTTTTATACGGAACCCTTACCTTAACAGGTACATTTGGAATTGCTTCTTCGCCCGCTTTGTATCCTGCGAAAGAAAAATCAGGAATACGATCGCCGTTAACGTCAGGCTGATAAACAAGTTTGCCATTCTGAAACGAGATTGGCTCAACTGGTTTTACTTGATTTTGAGCCAGTACACCCTGCGCAAAAGCAAGCATACCAAGCAGAAAGACTGTCCTGAAATTATATATATGACTTAAACTAATTCTCATTCGCAAAATCAATTACCTGGTTTTACCGCATGTAATGGAACTAAACTATTTAAATATTCTTCGATGTTACTATAACCATCTTTATTGCGATCCATGCTAGCGTCTGTCGCATTTTTAGGATTTAATCCATTTTTTGCTTCCCATGCATCCGGCATTCCATCGTTATCAGAATCTTTGTAAGGTGTGCCTTTGTATTCGGGATATCCACCAACCTGACTGATATCGCTTATTATTCCTTGCTTGTAAGAATCTTCTGGTAAACGGCGTTTTATAAATTCTTTTCCAACGCCTGTTTTGCCATTCTCTTTATAAAAAATCTTACCCGTTTTTACTGTTTCTACAATACGGGTATCAACAGGATCTCTTTTCGGCAAACTTGCACCAACGTTTTTGAGCACGTATTCATATGCTTCTGTCGCAGAAACTGTAGTTACTTTCGCCATTGGCAAAGGTTGATTTACACGAATGCTATCAGTATAACGTCCGGCATTTGGCATATCCTCAATCTGAATTCCGCCGTCCCAGTTATTTTTAGTTACACGTTCGTTACCTTCTACGATATTACCATTCACATAAACCTTACCATAAAGGGTTCTCTTATCAGCAGAGCGACCCGACTCTGGCTTTAAGATACGATGACCGATTGGTTTGTCTGTTGGAGTAATAGGTCCCGGTTTATAATAGTTATTGATAAAGTTGTATAATGAATTATTATCGCCTCCATCAGCAGAACGATTCCACCAGTTGAAAACCACGTTATTCACGAAGCCGAAATCACCGTACATCCCAATTGAAGGATTCCGGCTGATATTATTTGCCCAAAGGTTACGCATGAATGTGCTATTCAAGCCACCAATGGTACTGCCAAACGAATGGTTATAAGTATCTAAAGCTTCAGAAAATATTGAATTTTGAATCGTGACATTTACCGTCGGGAGCTTTACTGCTTTTCCATCTTCAGTATGGTACACATGGCGATACATAGACATGTTTTCATCCAGTCCCCAGCTTGCAGAAACGTGATCTATGATAATATTCCCCACGCCGTTTCCGCCTATTGCATCATCTCTGCGAAGGACGCCTGTTTCACCTCTCCGGAATCGCATATAACGAATCACTACATCATGAGTATCAATCCAGATCGATTCGCCGGCAATACAAACTCCGTCTCCGGGGGCAGACTGACCCGCAATGGTAATATATGGCGCACGGATGGAGATTGGAGATTTTAATCTGATAATGCCGGCAACATTAAACACTACGATTCTGGCACCACCCTGTTCGCAAGCTTCGCGTAAGCTACCCGGGCCGCTATCGTTTAAATTTTTTACCACATACACTTTTCCACCGCGCCCGCCGAAGGAATAAGCACCTCCACCTTCAGCTCCCGGAAATGCCAGAACAGGTGATTGGGGAAGATCTGATGGTTTGGCCGCCCAGGGAATAAATGGTTTGCCATTTTTTGCATCCGCCTCAATTCGAGGCAAGGCTTTTTGCCAGGCAAGATCCGACAAGTTTTTTACTTGGTTTAAAGCTACCTCACCTTCCTTTTCCAAAGCAGGCGGAATAGTAGGATATTGAGCCGAGGCTGCAAAACAAAAAGTGAATAAAACAGCAAAGCTTATCCGGGTTTTATATAAGATATCTATCATAAAATTCGTCTCTTTTTTTTAAAAAATTGAAAGAACAATCCGGCTCAGCCGCAAAGCAATGGTTTAAAGCAATGTATTATCCTTGGCTATAATTATGATTAGAAGATATAAACTAATACAAAAATAGGCTTATAGTGCTCAATATCCTGTATTATTTTCTCCAGCTATTATAGTATATTATCTACACGCACTACTGATAGGTTAAAATTGAAAAGTCAAAATCAAAAAACACCAGCACCTTATAATCGAGGCAATAGCCAGGATTTAACTGCCCAACAGGATTAATCTAACATTAGTAGAAAATGGATTTGAAAGAAAAAAAAGGGAGTAGCCATACTCCCTAATTTACCTACTAACCAATCAAAATTTTTAAGGCTTTACTGTAGCAACAGCTACTACACTATTCAGAAAATCTTCTATGTTAGTATAGCCATCGTTATTCTTATCCGCACTGGCATCAGATGCATCATTCGAATTTAAGCCATTTTTAGATTCCCACTCATCAGGCATACCATCATTATCAGAATCTTTGTACGCTTTACCTTTATATTTCGGATATCCTCCAACCTGGCTGATATCAGTAATAATTCCACCTTTATAGGAGTCTTTGGGCAACCTGCGGTGTTTGAAATCAGTTTCAGGAAGCTTAACATTCTTTTTGTAATCGATCTTTCCGGTTCTAACCTGCTCTACAATGCGGATATCAACAGGATCCCTTTTTGGTAAAGAAGCACCTGCATTATTTAACACAAAGTTGTAAGCCTGCTGGGTTGGAAGTATAGTTATCGGAGGCATAGGCATCGGTTTTTTAACCCTCATTGCCGCAAAGTATGTCTTTGCCTTATCGTAGCTCATTAACTCGCCATCTTTACCTTCAACCTGAATTCCGCCATTCCAATTGTCCTGAGTAACCTTATCATTACCTTCAACTATATTTCCCTCTACATAAGCTCTTCCGAACACAACATAAGGAAGTTTGCTCCGCCCTGATTCTGGTTTTAATATACGATAACTGATAGGCTGATCTAAAGGCGTTAGTGGACCTGGCTTATAGTAATTATTGATGATATTGTACATGGCTGTATAATCGCCACCATCTGTGGATCGATGCACCCAGTTAAATACAACATTATTCGCAAAATTGAATATCCCGTTCCAACCGATAGAAGGATTACGGGCAGCATTGTCAGCCCAAAGATTACGCATGAAGGTGGCATTTTCTCCCCCAAGAGTACTTCCGAATGCGTGATTCCAGGTATCCAATGCTTCAGAAAAAATCGAGTTTTGGATAGTGATATTTACTGTTCCCAGTTTATCTTCAACTTTACCGGTGCTGTCGTTGTACATGTGGCGATACATAGACATATTCTCGTCTAATCCCCAGCTTGCAGAAACGTGATCGATCATAATATTTCCGATCGGATTCCCTCCAATGGCATCATCACGACGACCAACAAAAGTTTCACCTCTTCTGAACCGCATATAACGGATAATTACATCATGTGTATTGATCCATACTGATTCTCCCGCAACACATACCCCATCGCCCGGAGCAGTTTGTCCGGCTATAGTTATATAGGGAGCACGGATAATTAAAGGAGTTTTTATACGAATGATACCAGCAACATTAAAAACAACCGTACGTGCACCACCCTGCTCGCAGGCCTCCCTTAATGTTCCGGGACCGCTATCGGCAAGACTGGTAACTACTATCACCTTTCCGCCACGGCCTCCAAAAGAGTAAGCACCGCCACCTTCTGCACCTGGAAACGCTACAATATCAGCCTGAGGCAAATCGTACGGTCTGCCCGCCCATGGAATATAAGGCTTTCCTGCTTTTGCTTCCTGCTCGATAATAGGAAGCGCCTTTTGCCATGCAATTTCCGATTGACGAAAAGCTTCATCCATCATTTGTTTGGTTGCACGCGAAACCTCGTCCGGTATGCTTGGGTATTGCGCCGATGCTGTATGGATTAAACCCAATACCAAAACAGGCAATAATAACCGTCTTAAATTATTCTTCATTCTCTGAATCATTTCTTTTAAGGTTAAACTTATTTTATATTATTAGTTGTGTGTTTCTCTAATTCTTCGGTGGCTTTTCTTAGGTTATAACCTTCTTTAGCAAGATAGTTATTAGCCCTGCCACGATATTTCGCAAACCATTGGTTCCGATCTTTGCCGGTTAAAACATTCATCGCATTTTCCCTGGCTTCGACTAAGTAATCATACACCTTTTTCTTTTGTACTTCAGTCATATTCGGCAGCAGAGCCTGAAATTTTGTGTACTCTTTCTGAAGACCATGTGTGGTCATTTCATCTTTAACAACTTCAATTTGATCATTGCTGATGTATTCTGAAAGTTTGGCCAGGTATATTGAACGTTGGTTGTCGAGTCTTTGCTTTGCATCAGCCCATGCATCTGTTATTGCTTTGTCTTTTTCCTCTTTAGCTATCTGCTGATTATCTATTTCAGCTAATTTTGCAGTCCTGGCATTTTGAATTTCTTCAAGTTTCTGATACTGATGCGCAACAAGGTTTCGAACCGATTCCCTCTTTGCTTTATCATTTAAGTTCAGCGCAGAAACTACATTGGCCGCTTGAGTAATTGCTATAGTTTGAGCGGCAGTATCGCGCCTCTTGGCCCAATCTGCGCTTTCCTTCTTCATGTCGTATCCCTCAGCAGCAAGAAAGTTCGTAATCTTACCCTTGTATTTTCCAAACCATGCGTGCTTTTCGTGCGACGAGCCGCCATCCATGGCTAATTCCCTGGCCTCAACCAGAAAAGCCAGTATTTTTTCCTGTTGTTGTGTACTGAGGTACGGATTCTGCAATAAATAATTAGCGAACGTAAGCGGAACCACATTATAGGTCATTCCATCTTTAACTTTCTCTATGTGCGCAGGATCCAGATCTTTTGAAAGCTTTTTAAGATAGGCAATGTGTAGTGTACGAATATCCGAATCTGCTTTCTTTTTAAAGCTTTCTATTTTAGTTTTAGAATTGGCATCGCCCTCTAAACCTTTTATCTTATTATCTCTTTCTGTTTGAATTTTGTTTAGATTGATATATTGATCTGCGATGTAATCTCTTACCCGAAGGGCTTTCTTAGCATCAGCAATGCCCAGTGCCGGAACAATTTTGTCTGCTCGTTCGATAGCAACATCTTTATAAGACTGGGCCTGCAGCAGTGTTACAGATAAAACTAGGAACATTGTTGAAATCGCAAACAGTTTATAATATTTCATTATCACAAGGGTTTATTATTGGTTACAAATTCGACTAAGCCTGGCGCTAAACTTCTTTAGAAAAATCATGGCGTAACCGATATTTATTGGCACTTAAATGATTACAATCAAATATGAAAATAATTGCGGCTTATTAAATATAGGATTTTTGCCTTGTTTTATAGGATATTATCAAAGGGACGAAACGGAAGATTCATGTCTCAATTATGTTACAGACGCAGAAGATAGACTAAATGAAGATTATAGGGCATTATGAAACTTAAGTTCATCATAATATTATACAAAAAAGACATCCTTTGAAAGGATGTCTTTTTTGTATATAAAGTTCAATTAGTATCCTTCATCATTTTGATATAAGTACTTGTGTCAATCACGACACGATACCAGTAAATGCATCGTTTCTTACTCTAAAGCTATAATAATTATCTCCGCAAATACCAAAATCAAAACCATTATAAGGAAGTAATTGCTGTCAAACCCAATCGTATACATTCCCCGAGGCAAATCGCGCAAAATGTTTAGCAGACGTTCGATTATATGGAAGGCAAAATAGAGGCTTATAGGATTTATCCCTGGAATTGCGGTAGAAAAGCCTATAAATAAAAATCGGCACTTCCAGAAAAGAAGTGCCGATTTTTAAACTTTACGAATAATTCGTCTACAGTACTATCTGTTATTGCAATGGATCGAAGGAACCCGCACCATTCACACTATTCCAGCCCTGAGTTTGTTCAAGGTACGGTGAAACATCCAAAATACTTTTGTGTATACCAAAGAAATAATATTCTTTATACCATGTAAACTTCCAGTTATTGGTGGTTGGATCCAGGTTATCTTTTTCAATAACCACAAAGTGATTATCGTACAGATAGTCTAAATACTGGTCGTATGTTGTAATGCCTGACGGGAAAGTAGCCGGCTCTCGCTCGATTACCGGAGCAGCAGTGCCTGTTTTAATCATAGGATCAGGAGTTCCATTATATCTTGTTCCGTCAGCTTTTTTCACGTAGATCCAGATTCCGGTTCTTCGAGTTTCATTCAGAGGATCCATTCCCAAACGAGTTAGGGTACCGAACTCATCATCAAATAGCATCCAACGACGCATATCCCAGAAGCGTTTTCCTTCAAATGCAAACTCGATTTTTCTTTCGTTAAGTACTGCAGCAAAGTGTTGATCCCGAGTCACAACATCACTTAATCCGTAAGAACCATCTAAGTTCTGAACTCCTGCACGCTCTCTTATCGATGTAATTAAAGTTAAGCCTTCAGAAAGCTTATCTATACCAATTGCTGATTCTGCCAAGTTTAAAACGACTTCAGCGAATCGTAATTCCATAAAGTCTGTGCCGCTATAGGCAAAGTCTCCACGTGAGTTACTCGCCGCGGGATTGGTACCCTTTCTTACGTAAATTCCACTACTATTCGCTCCCTTAGTTTCAGTAGTTTTATCGGGCGTAGTTTTACTCGCTGACGAAAACCAGCTGTAAGTCCAAAGTCTGTAATTCTTATTTTCATTATACGGCCAAAGTGCCCCATTGTAGGAAAATGTCTTATAAAATCTTGGATCTCTGTTTTTATAAAACTTGTTTGGATCGTATGTATAGGTTGAGCTTTCCCTCTTTTTACCATCCCTCATAGGGAAGGCGTCCATAATCTGCTTAGTAGGTGATAAAGATCCGGCTCCTGTAATCTCCCTGGGACGAGCAGCCTGTTCCCAACCATTATTTTTCTGCACCTGATCAGAAATCACACTGTTAAATCCGGTTATTAAAACAGCCTCAGGATTGTTATACTCCTCAAACCACATTTTTTCCCATGCCGCAGCATCAGCTAAACTTCCTTTCTTGTACAGTCCGAATCCATTTGCCTCTAACAAAGTTTTTGCAGCAAGATTCGCATCATAAGCTCTTTGCCAGCGGGTTTTATCGTCGTTACGATTAAACAGAGGACTTGCCCAGGTTAGAAGAACTCTACCCTTAAAGGCAGCAGCAGCTCCACTTGTAATCCTCCCCCAGTCTTCACTTGCTCCCCATTTAGGAGGAAGTAATGTCATGGCTGCATCCAAATCTGTAACTACTTGATCTATAACTTCAGAAGATTTACTTCGTGGCACTTCAATTGACGCGTCGCCATCCGTCACTATTGGATTTTGAGGCTCCAATATTATAGGAACTCCTCCATATAATCTTACCAAATCAAAATATTGAAAAGCTCGCCAAAAAAGCATCTGCCCCTTAAGTTCCTTTCGTAGGTTTTCTGACAAACCATATTTATCAATTTCAGCTAAGAAGATATTGATCTGCTTTATTCGGGTATAGGGATTATTTTTAGGACCTCCTGTCGGCAGTTTTTCTCCGAAATACTTTAAAGCATGATTTTGATTATAATTAATTGATGGCCATGGCCTATTCCAATCTGTTTGGCCTGCAAATTCCTCCGTTGTTCTGGAGAAGGCATCGCCGTTGACTGCTATTTCCCAGGTAAATGCTTGAGCATTGTCGCCTGGCTGAAATGAGTAATACATATAATCCACGTATGCCTGAGCAAGAATTGGATCTTTAAATACTTCTTCGTTGACTCCATTTAAGTCACGCTTTTCTTCCAGGAAGTCTTTCTTACAGCTCGCCGTAACTATAAGAAGAGAGGCAAAGAACCATATTATTTTATTTCTGTTCATAATTTCTAAATCTATAGTGAAAGATTAATACCTAAAGAGAATGTTCTCAAAGCAGGGAATGCATCCCAGCTACCTTCAGAATCTTTATAATCAAAAGGATTATAAAAATTAATAGGATTAACACCTGTAAACACAAGACGTGCGTTATTGACATGCAACTTATCTGAGATCTTTTTAGGTAAGCTATAATTCAAATTAAAGTTTCTCATTCTCATTCTAAATGAGCTTACTCTCCAGAATTCTGAAGTGGGATTCAAGCTGATATCTTCGTTATGAGGATTTGGATATCTTCCGCCTGGATTTAACTCCGGGTCATAAATATCATTCCAGTAAGCAGGAACACTTTGATAGATCCTGCTGATATTCTGATGTAAAGGCTTTCTGGCATCAATCTCAGACCATCCGCCAAATGAACCACCTATTGCACTATCAAAACTAAATCCTTTATAGCCAAACCTCAGGGTTATCCCGAAACCATAATGATTATCAGCTTTTTTCGCCAATAGAACCTGATCGTTTTCATCTACAATACCATCCGGTGCGGCAAAAGAACCATCAGCTTGTAAAGGACCTCTCACATCTCTGTAATATAACATTCCAGGTTTTAGCTGATCCGCTTCTACATCATGCACCTCTGTGATATTATATTGTTGCACATAGCTATCGATTTCTTCCTGGCTTTTGAACATCCCCAAATAGTCATATCCCCACTGGCCGATGTCCGTAGATTTTCCAGGTTGAGGCATCCAAGGATAATTCACATCACTATCGTTAAAGTTTCCTTTATGTTGCTTATTGTCGTACCATGAGAAACGGGTGTCAATTCCATATCTGAAATCTTTTCCAAGATTATCACTCCAGCCTAAACCTATTTCATATCCAAAGAAATCTACAGCTCCAAAATTTACGGAAGCAACACTTCCACCAACTGTAACAGGAACATTGGCTGTTCTTTCGATTAGCATGTTAGTTCCTTTATTATAAAAGGCTTCAATTGTAGTAGAAAGACGCGAGTCAAGAAAACGAGCATCTAAACCTAAGTTTTGTTTGAATTCGTCACTCCAGGTTGCATCGCGGTTTGGAGATGCTTCCATCTTCATTCCTATGCTTGCTGATTCATTATCTTTCCCACCAAATACAGCGCCCTTACCCTGCTGATAAGTGTAACGTTGTCTCCATAACCACGGCTTGGTATCATCTCTTCCCAATAAACCAACTGAATATCTTAATTTCAAGAAATTAATCGCCGGTACTTTGAAAAAGCTTTCTTCAGAAACTACCCAGCCTAAGCCAACTGAATAAAACCGCCCCCAATAATTTTCCGGAGCGAATTTGGTAGATGCATCACTTCGAAAAACTACATCAGCTAAATATTTATTTGCATAATCGTAGTGGGCACGTCCAACATACCCTAAGGTTCCGGACTCGTTTCCAGCACTTTTTCCCTCATATTCTCCGAATGCAGTATTTAGTTCGCCATTTGTAGTCAATGTCGGATCAAACCTCCAAACATCCTCTTGAGAAGATTCAGCTTCAGAACGTTCAACAGTAAGGAAACCACTTACATTGTGCTGGCCGAATTGACGGTTATAATTTGCTGATAGATTTGCCTGATAAGATAAGCTATGACGATTTGAGAAATATAAACGATTTCCATTTTCATAATTTCTAACCGTACTTGAAGCATCAGAGTTAATTATATGCGCTGTACCAAAATCGTATATATCAAATCTGGTTCCTACCTGTGTCCCTCTGGATGAACCTAAATTTCTAGCATACGAAGCCCTCGCCTTCAATCCTTTAACAAAAGGCAATTCGTATTCAGCATACAGATTAAAGGTTGTTGTTCTGTCATTACCCGTTGCAAGATTATTCAGATCGGTAATTGCATAATAATTATAACGCGACAAAGCATCACTTCCCGGAAGTTTAACAGGTTTCCCATCCACATAATAAGGAACATATTGAGGGGCACGAAGCAAGTTCCTGTAATCATTTTCTTCCTGCTCACCACCTATTTTATTAAACGTCTTGGTCAGGTCATCAAACGTGCCGGAAACTTGTAAACCAGCCTTTAGGTTAGAGAGCACATTTACATCTGCACCAGCCCTGAAGGTCCATTTATTGTAATCCAAACTACCTAAATTACCATCCTGTGTGTAATAAGACACGTTAGCAAAATACGTAGAGCGATCCGCGCCTCCGCTTACATTGAAAGTATGGCGCATGTTGGATGCTGAAGTCCAGGCATCGTCCAGCCAATCAGTGTTGTTAGCTTTAAAATACTCTAATTCCTCAGCTGTAAAAACGTTATCAACAGTACTCCTATTCGAACCATAAGCACCATTTCTGATATTCATATATTGCCCAAACTCATATCCTGTTAACATTTTTGTCCGGTATGCCTCATCGTTTATAGCGAATGAACTACTGTAACTAACTCGTGGTTTACCAATCTTACCCCGTTTAGTTTGAACAATAACGGCACCATTTGCCGCACGGGAACCATAAATAGCCGCCGCAGCATCCTTTAAAATGGAAATGCTTTCTACTTCTGAAGGATCAAGATTATTAAAAAGTGTATTATCAGGCACGCCTTGGGCATCTACTTGTATTACATCATCAATAATGTATAAAGGCGAATTGCTCCCATCTTTTGATAATGTTAAAGGATTTCTTACTGTC
Source organism: uncultured Sphingobacteriaceae bacterium (assembly GCA_946887045.1). The sequence goes on from CAMPKC010000001.1 coordinate 98,127, forward strand.
AACTGAGCTGTTGAGCCAGGACGAGAAGTACCTCCAGAAACCGACAAACCTAATATTCTGCTAGCCAATGCCGCACCTAGGTTACCTAAAGGCAAATCCTCGATTTCCTTTGCATCCAAAACATCAATTGCACCAGTAGAAGCACCCTTTGTTGTTGTACCACCATAACCTGTTACGATAACTGTTTCTAAAGAATTTATATCTTCTGCAAGTTTAACAGTGAACGAAGTTTGACCCTTTACCGGAATCTCCTGAGTCTTAAATCCAATAAAACTAAAAACCAGGGTTTCATTACCCATCGGTAAATTAAGACGAAAGACGCCATTTACGTCAGTTATAGTTGCTGTGGAGGTGCCTTTAATTTTTACAGTTACCCCGGGTAAAGGCTCACCTTTAGTATCTGTTACGGTACCTGTTACATTATCTCTCTTATTTAACGTAGTACGTTTAGATCCTGTTAGGCTTGTGCCATCGCCGGCTCCGGCATACGATACATTAACTAAAGTAAGCGCTACTAGTAAGTAAATAAACGCAGCTTTTGTGCATTTATTCAAACTACCTTGTTTCTGTAAATTATACTTCATATTTCTTTTTAATTAGGTTTAAAGATTCTGAGAAATGATTCCAGGGACAATAGCCTGAAAGGGTGCTGTTCTTTTTTAGTTCCGCCATTTACATTGAGTTAATTTATTTTGGGTTAATTTTTTCAAAAACGAAATCTTTCAAGCAAATTGGATTTGCTTTCTACGACATATTAAGTATTGACAGTATTGATATTGGTTATAAAGCTGGCTAGAGCTTATATATCAAAATTAAGCGGTAATAAAGTTTAAATTTGATAGCATTTTTTCAAGATATTGTACAATCTTACCAAACGCTAAATATTAGATGGAAGTTAAAATCATAGGACTTTAGCTCTAAAACAACGAAAACATAAACATGTAAAAAGACTTAAAATAAGCTTAAAATAAACTTAAAATAAGCTTAAAATCTCATTTGCAACGAATTACAATCTTTTGAAAATTTACCCCTGCCGAAAGTCAATATTAGAAAGTCAGCAAAATAGTCGTTAGAGCACGTGCAATTTTTCAGTTTTACACCATCACGAAAATGATAATATATTGGAATTTTCCTTAAAGACGTAGACTTATTATATGCTCAATCTAATAAGACATCCTACACAATAAATACCTCGATTAGTTAGCAATCAATCATTTTGGACAGATCTTCAATAAACATCAATACCGGTGAGGATTAAGCTTTTGTGGGATAAAAAAGGGACATTTCTTTAACGGCCGTTGGGCAGATACCCAAACTTCAGGACCAAATCTTACCTTTATCCGGTAAAACCATCAACAGTAATCGAATACCAGCAAACCCTTAGTCTCTACTATGCAAGAAATTGTACAGGACACTCCATGCAGGGAGTACGCCTCAAGCTCAGGGTAAGCGGACGGTGGAGACCACAAACTCAGAAACTTTAAGCATAAGGTAAAAGAGCGCCTGGACCCAGAGCAGGGAATTGCTTACCGAAAGAAACGAGCCTGGGATGTTGAGCTTGTCTTTGCCCACATCAAAAACAATCGGGGCTTCACGCGCTCTCTCCTGAAGGACTTGAGTAAAACTAAAGTGGAAATCAGATAAATATCAACTACACACAACCTAAAAAAGGGGAAGGACTGAAGCCTTTTCTGCAAAATCTATCTACTTTACCAGCAATCGCGCCCCCTTAAAAAAGAAACCGCCTCATAATTGACTTATGAGGCGGCTTCTTTTCTATATTTCAAATTAACTACTTCTGAACCTTCACAAAAATATTGGCAAACCACTTACCGTCTGTATCAGTTGTAATCTGTCTAAAATAAATGGCACCTAGCTTATTCTCCGGTGTTTTGAAATAAACTACAGATCCTACTCTAATGTGACCGGCTTGTGTCTTTGGAGTTTGATCTAAGGTAACAGACTTCGTACCTACGTACGTCCCTATCTCAACGCCTGAAATCAAACGATCTCTAAACTGGTTCGCTTCACTCAACGGAAGGCTAAACTTTGTCGTGCGTTTAGTCCAGGTACTTAAATCATACACGGCAAAAGGAAGCGTCGTTGCAGCAGGCGAATATATATGGTACCAATATCCACCGATGGTGTTAGCAGGGCTCGTACCCGCAGGAGCAAGTGAGCGATAGATAGCAAAATCAATATCTGCAGACACTGCTTTCGCCTCCTCGTAGGTGAATGCCTTACCGAGTTTTATAGAATAGTATGACGCCCTTGTACTATTCGCAACGCTATCCGGCAAGTATACATTCTTTTGAGTAGTATAGTTAAAGTTAGGTGTAACGTTAACCGTTACTTTAGTATAGCCATCTCCAATATATACTTGCTGCTTATTCAAAGCATATATACGGTAAGTACTTTCACCGGCACGAGTTGCGTTGAACGTAACAACACCAGAATATGACCGCTTATCGTCAGTCGGCGTAAGCGTAACCATCTGTACGGTTTCCGGACTAAGCGCGTCGCGCGTAACAACAATTGCTGCCATATCCTCTTTGGCAGAAGTTATTGTGTATTCGATCACAATTTCATCCCCTTCGTTATATGTTCTATAATCAGTAACCGCATTAGGACTTGTTGCCTGGAAAGTCACTTTGACATCGTCAAACATGTTGTAAATGTTATCTACCTCCTTTTTGCAAGACCCCAGCGAGATAGAGGCAAGGAGACATGACGCTATAAAATATGTTAGTTTCATATTATTTTTTTAGATATACTAGTTCAACGGATCAAAAGTGCCATTTGCCCAACCAATAGTATGCTGTAAAAGCGGGCTGGAAGCCATAAAATCGTTATGAAAGGTGTAAAAATAATGGTGTTCAGGTATCGAGAATGAACCGATATTTGCTGGAGTTAAAATTGCTTTCTGGAAATATGTGGTATATACGGCTTTATTGTTAATATCAAGCTGATCTCTCATCTGTACCGCAGGATTAGTAGCGCTCGGCGCTTCTAACAAAGCCTTTTGAGAGGTGCTTTTCAACGTTATTCTAATAGTAGATATAGTACCACTTAAAGTATGCCATTTTCTCAGACGACGTAAATCTGCATTGCGCTTATTCTCAAAGGCAAACTCTACGAATCTTTCATTTGTAATCAAATCGCGCATTGCTTGTCCTGCACCACTAATTGAGCCTAAGCCATAGTCGTTGCTTCCTGCACCCTGTTGTATTCCGGCTCTCTGACGGATTTGACGAACCATATTCTTTGCAGTAGCAATATCACCAGTCTCGTTTGCGCATTCCGCATAGTTTAGCATTACTTCGGCTAGACGTAGCTCGATCCAGTCCATACCATTGCCACCAAGGTTATTTGTATAATTTACAGAGGCTTGAGGGATAGTTGGATCAGAAAATCGTTTTGAATACACTCCATAGTTTCCCGACTCATTCACACCATTATTCGTAGCGTTAACGTAATTCCACTGCTTACGGCCTGCTTTACCACTTAAAGGCCATACTGAACCATTATAAGCGAAAGTTGCCTCGAAACGAGGGTCACGATTTTGCCAAAACATGACATCATCATATGTATAGGCACCAGGCTGACCAGGCAGATTACCGTCTCTCATTGGATAAGCATCCAGTAAGATAATGGTTGGAATAAAGGCATTAGAACTCGAACCTCCCTCAGAATTCGGGCGCACTCTATTCTCTGTATTATGTCCCCGTCGCTCAAGAGTTTTTGAATATGGGCGAACAAAAATCGCTTCTTTATTATTGCTACCTTCTAACAGAAAAATGTTTGCATAGTTTGGCACTAGGCTCCGTCCGTTTGCTATACAAAGGTCGTAAGCTACCTTGTTAGCTGTCAAAGCAGTTTCCCATCTTGCAGCATCATTGTTTGGATTGAATTGCGGACTTGCCCAATAAAGGAGAACTTTGGCCTTCATCACCGTAGCAATCTCTTTGTTAATGCGACCCCAGTCATTATTACCCCAAACAACTCCATCCAAATTAGAAATAGAGTTTTCTAAATCACTAAGTATCTGGTCAAAACATTCTTTTGCACTTGCACGACCGCTTACATTCAAGTTACTAGGACCTTGGGGAGTCAATACAAGAGGTACACCGCCATAAACCTTCACTAATTCGAAATAATTAAACGCACGCAAAAAGTAATATTGGCCTAAAATTCGCTTTTTAGCCGCCTCCGGAATTGAACCTCCCGGAATGAATGCAATTGCATTATTGGAGCGTGCAATATCAAAATAGCGATTATCTCCGAAATTATTACCCTGATATCTGTTACCAACAAAGCGGACGTCGTTATTAGCAAGGGTCCCTTCCAGGCCGAGTGCTGCTTTAGCCCATTGATCGTTACCTGAAAAAAAGTTCTCATCGCTTGCCATGTGAATTGGTAAACGATCATACGATTCCTGATGCGGAAAACGGGGAGTCGACATATCATAAGTTTCCCTAAGATGCATTTCTACAGCCCCCTCAGTACTCCAGATATTGGCATCTATACCTTGCCTGTCTGGCAGTTCGAAAAACTCGTCTTTGTTCACGCAGGCTGTGCCCAGCACTGCGGTAAGCGCGAAAGCCGCACTTAATTTGAAAATATTTTTATATTGGATAGTCATTTTCATAATATTTAAAAACCAACGTTTAATCCTAGTGATATTGTCCGTATAGTTGGATAATTATATGCGCTACTTGTGTACGGATCTTTGTATGGAAGGGGATTGATAATATTCCACAAATTATTTCCCGTGGCCAAAATACGAGCACTTCCTAATCCCGTCGCCTTTAATACCCGCTCTGGTATTTTATAGCTCAAGGTCATATTATTCACTCGAATCATAGTGCCATCTACTGCCCAAAATGTAGAATTCCGGGTTAAAGTCGGATCATCAAATCGTGGCATCATGCCCGACATAGGATTTTCTGGCGTCCAGCGGTCTCTCCAGATCCCTAAAACGTTTTTGCTCGTAGATGGATTTACTCTTGCCCGAGAGTCGTAAAAAACTTTTCCCCCAAAACGTGCTGCAATATTTGTACTTAAGTTTAAACTCCTATATCCGAGGGAAAGGTTAATACCTGAGGAAAGCCATGGCTGAGGATTTTTGAACATTGGAACCATGTCGTTTTCATCGATAACGCCATCCTGGCTTACATCTTCATAGACAAGCCAGCCAACCTGCGGAGAAGTTCTGTTACCTCCTGACCCTACAAGATAGTTGGGATTTGCTGAAATAAAGGCATCTACTTCTTCCTGGGTGCGTAATATACCTTTTGCAATAAGACCAATGTTACTGCTGCTATAATAACGTGGATCCAACCCGACAGTAATAATATCTTCACCCCTATTAAACCGCAGATCGGCGGGGTTATAAAAGGTCCTGGCTTCAACTGAATTGCCGTAGCTAAAGTTTATGCTGGTGTTCAGATTCAACTCCCTCGCTACCTTTGCTTTATAACCTATCGTAAATTCAGTTCCCCAGTTATACGCCTCACGATAATTTACTACTGCCGATTTAAAGCCCGCAAACATAGGATATATCCTGTCTACCCCCCCGTCAAATCCGTCATAAACATAATTCTGGAAAACCTCAACCCCAAAATCAAGCTTATTGTTAAACATAGAGGTCTCAAGACCGATGTTCATGGTACGCTTCTTTTCCCAGGTTATGTTTGGATTCGGCAACACGTTAGGATTGAGACCTATACCGTTGTTATTATCTCCAAATAAGTATCCATCGTTCAAACCTACAATATAACGTTCCTGCCATAGCCTCTGTTCTACGCGGTCTTCACCTGTGATACCCCAATTGGCTTTTAATTTCAAGAAATTAACAAATCTGATATTATCCTTAAAAAAGTTTTCATTGCTCACTATCCAGCCCAGGCCGATATTTGGCGAAATCCCCCAGCGGCTGCTTCTCGCGAAGTTTGATGAGGCGTCAAGACGTGCAACACCTTCAATCAAATATCTCTTATTGAAATCATACGAAAGCCGGCCAAAGAACGACCTTTTTGTAGATTCAAATACCTGCCTGTTAGGTACCGGGATATTATTGTTGCTAAAACCCCAAGGGTCTTCTACTCCCGGAACTAACTGATTAAGCCAGATTTGTGAATGAGTCTCATTATAGTTCACTGTCTGCTCTCCCCCTGCAAGTACATTGAAGGTGTGCGCTGCAATGGTTTTAGCATATTGAAGCGTGAAGAAGCCTTGATAACTATTGCCTGAGCCCTGCCCGGCGCTAGTTCGGGCGTTAGCTCCATCTACATAATATCTTGAAGAAACAGAAGAGGGCACATCGCTATAGAACCGATTGTCATTCCCGAAGCGTTCGAAGTTATAAACCTCGTACGGTGGAATATAATTTCTGGACTTGTTGGAAGTAGATCCCTGTGAAATCTGAAGTTTCGCCGTTAATCCCTTTACAAATTCTGGTGCATAACTCAAGCTAGCATTAATACGATAGCCGGTTCTATCTCTATTGTCGTAATATCCTGAATTTAACAAGGCCAAGGGGTTAACTACACCTGGACCCAAGTCCACAGGTAATCCGTTGATAGTAAGTGGCCTCCATGCTGGAGCGGCAACTATCATCTCGTAGAAGACTTGATCTTGATCCGAGCCGTTGTTCCTCATCTTGTTCACGTTATGATCAACGTTGAACGCAAGATCGGCTTTCAAACCGGGGAAAATAGTAGCATTCATCCCGGTCCTAAACGTGTATTTATCTGCTTTGAGTCCCTCATAGTTCCCGTTTTCGTTTTGGAAACTACCGCCGGCAAAGAACGTCAGTTTATCATTTCCACCGGAAATGCTTAGGTTATGACGCTGCATCATCGAAGCACTCCAAAGCTGGTCGTACCAACTTTTGCCCTGGTAATTTCGAAGGTAATCGAGATCAGCAGTACTAAACAATTCGTTGGCTGGTCTATTCCCAATACGAACGCCTTCGTTTAATACCTGTGCAAGCTCAAATGGCGACAACATATCTGCCTTTTTCGCATTGTCCGAAACACCCATATATCCATTGTAGTTAATTGAAGGCTTACCTACTTTACCTCGCTTAGTGGTGATCAACACAACTCCTTTGGCACCTGCCGCGCCATAAATTGCCGCGGATGCATCCTTTAAAATAGTCATACTTTCGACCATCGACGCGTCAAGATTGTTGAAAGCGTCACTATTAGGCATTGAAATACCATCAATGATATACAGAGGCTCATTAGTTGTTCCTATTGTATTTGTATTGGATGTTGTCGTTGAATTACGAACATTAAGTGTAATTCCTGCCCCTGGTCGGCCAGAAACTTCATTCACACTAACCCCTGCTACACGGCCACGTAGTGCTGCTGCAAGATTTGGCCCAGGGATATCCTGTAAATCTTCCGGATTCACTGTTGCCGAAGAACCCAGATGTTCGCTTTTCTTTTTTGTCCCATATCCAACATTGATAACAACCTCTTCAAGACTTGCTGCATCTTCAGACAAAACAACGTTTATTACTGTTTGGGTACCAACTTGAACTTCTTTGGATTTAAAACCGATAAAACTAAAAACCAATGTTTCGTTTCCTGTCGGAAGATTAATTCGGTAAACTCCATTAACATCGGTAGTTGTTGCTGTAGTTGTGCCTTTTATTTTAACAGTTACTCCGGGTAAGGGTTCTCCCTTCTCATCTTTAACTGTTCCTGTAATATTTTCTCGTGAAGTATTATTTACGGAAAAACTGAAGCTGTTATTTTGAGTTTCAGCGTAAGATGCCTCTGTTAAATAAAGCGACATTAATAAAGCAAGGCTCACTTTAGAACTCTTACTTAAATAATACTGCGTTTGTAAAAGTAAATTCATATTGTATTAATCGTTAATTTTGCTAGATAAATTTCAATTCCGTTTTTAGGAATAAATACGATCAGCATGATATATCAATCACCGGATCTAACGAATTATTAATTTTCTTTTTCCATTCAAGAGCTTTTAATTTCGGTTAGGTTTAAATTTTAATGTTTTTTTAAGAAGTATTGGTTATAATTGCTTTACCAAACTTATCTTAAAAAGACCGCAACTTTCTATAGTATTTTTTCAAGATAGTATAGGATATTACCATTAGATCTAACAGCATTTTTCCGCTTGAAATTATTCCATCGACTAGTGAGAAATGATTTCACAGACAGTTACCGGAATAGATGCTGTTTAGTCATTGATTCCACCTTTTATTTTGTTTATTTTCTATAGGTTAATTTTCTAAAAACGCTTATTGCTTTTTGGAAAAAGGGTGATACACAGTTTGGTAGTTTATTAAGAATGCACTTTAATACTGGTTATTAGCTCTTGGTTATATATAATATTATCATACCAAAACTTACTTATCCTTTGCCGCCTCTTCCTTAATCCGCTGCTGCCACTCTTTACTTGCCTTATTCATGTCAATACCTGCGGCAGAAAGGTAATTGTTGATTTTTCCTTTATATTTCCCAAACCAGCCGTGCTTCTTTTCCGACGACTCCGCATCCATTGCACGTTCACGGGCTTCGGTAAGATATACCAATATTTGTTTCTTCTGCTCTTCTGTAATATTGGGCAGCATTTCCTGATATCCCTTATATGTTATTGGTAAAACACCATAGGTCATGCCATCCTTAACCATTTCCACCTGTGCGGCGTTAAGGTTCTTGTTTAACTTAGCTATATATTTTTTGTGAAGCCTGGCCAGCTTCTTATCAGCTTTAGCTTCTAATTTTTTTATATCTGACACGCCTTTTTCATTATTGTCTTTATTCTGCTCTTTAACATTTTTCACCGCCGCATTTCGGGCGTTATGAATAGTATTTAAATCAATGTATTGCTGAGCTATTACTTCTGTAACCTTTGTCGTCATTTTAACATCAGTTACACCCAAGGTTTTTACGATTTTGGCAGCTCGTGCAGTAACAACCTGCTTATACTCTTCCTTCTCGTCTTCAACCTTATCCTGCGATTTCACACTGCCACCTGAAACAGCAATCAAGATTAGAAAAGCCGCAATACGTTTTAATTTAAACTTCATGATAATATATTTTAGTTTTGATGTATATAAATGATTAAAACGCTTTATTTGCGTTTCCTGCATCCAATACCCCGTATCAACTTTTTTGAGCCTGTCAGATATACAGGTGTTTTCCTCACTTGGGGTTACTTTTCCCTCCAATTCACTAATCCTAAGCTATTTGTAACATTTAAAATACCTGGGAGTATATTTTTACAGATAGAGCGTTTAATGTCTATAATTTAAAGTATTATACTAGTACTTATACAAATGTGGTAAATGAATTACAGACAATTTTGCTGATTTTTATCAACTTAGTGTAGGATGTTAGCATTAATTATCTATTTTTACATTGACCATTATTTAGAGACTCAATACTTCTTAACATTAAAATTTAAAGCATTAACCGCGTTTAATATTTAAGCGACAAAATAACCGTGTATGAAGCCACTCTTTCACAAAGTACCCGTAAAACTTGAAAGTTCTTTTAGTATCCGGCATGATAAGAAGCCTAACTTTGTAGGTATCTGGCATTATCATCCCGAACTGGAATTGCATTATGTTATCAAAGGTGAAGGAGTGCGATTTATTGGTAACAATATAGGAAATTTCTCTCCGGGAGACCTGGTTTTATTAGGAGAAAACCTTCCCCATACATGGCGGTGTACCGAACAATACTTTCAAAACAGTCCGGAGCATGAAATCGAGGTAATAGTTATCCATTTCTTACCCGACTGCCTCGGAAAATATCTTTTGAACCTTCCGGAAGCATATCATCTCCCTAAATTATTCGAGAAAGCTAAAAGCGGAATGGTAATTACCGGAAAGACAAAGCAAAAACTAGCCGGCCTGATGAAGGAAGCTCTGAATGCCACCAACCTCGACAAGATTATCGTGTTACTGCAGATTTTAAAAACACTGGCAGAGACAACTGAATTTAAAACTATTGTTTCCGGGCAGGCTAACTTCTACCAGTCGAACGAAACAGATACCATACGTTTAAACAAGGTTTGCAATTACACCCTTACTAATTACAAAAAAGACATAACGCTTGAAGAGATCTCATCCATAAGCAACTTGAGCGTCACCTCGTTTTGCAGGTATTTCAAGCTTATGACCAGGAAAACCTATTATGATTTTTTAATCGAGATTCGAATCAGTCATGCTTGCAGAGCTCTTGTAGAGGACAAATTGCCCACTGAAGTTATTTGCTTCGACTGCGGATTCAATAATGTATCGAACTTTTACCGCCACTTCAAAAAAGTGACGGGGATAACACCATTAGAATATAAAAGGAAATATCTTAACAAGAGTAAGCAGAACGTGGCTTAACCCTTAAGAATGAAGAGATTCTACAATTTCGCCTTCTACGAAGTCCTTTAACAAAATGCAGGTTTAAAGTCGATCTGATCTTGCAGGACGATATAATTATTTAATAGCGTATCGACTTCAGTTTTAACCGCCAGGTTAAATTCACCGACATTGCGCCGGGTGTAAGTCGATATCTTTAAACCTCTTTTCTGAAGAAAATACTTCGATACAATCGGATATACATTGTGCATCACATCCATATTGTCCGTCAGGAAGTCCTGCACCAATTGAACCTCGGTCTGTAATTCCGGTTTATCAAAATTATCACATAACCATACAATCAGTTCCGGAAAATAATTACCCTGAATACAAGACAATCCGGCGCAGCCTGCCTGTAAAGTTTTAACGGCATGCCCCATATAAGCATCGTAAATACCGAACTCTTTCCCCGCTGTCAGCGCTAATTTTTCTTTAATCTGTTCAATATCCAATGAAGTATCCTTATGATAGATCACCCGTCCTGTTTCAACAAAGTTTTGTAATTGCTGCGGCGACAAAAGTCTTTTATATGGAACCGGGCATTCATAAAACCCTACCGGGATATTTGGTGTAAGATCTAAAAGCTGAAATACCCTCTCATTAAACACCTCGTCCGATTCGTTTTGTTCGGCAAGTAAACCGTTTATTAAGATAACAGCAGCAGTACCGGTATCATGAACTTTTTTTACAAAATCCGCCTGCTCTGAAATTGGTCCTCCGAACGTACCTGTAGCAACTACAGGTACAGAGCCATTGGCCACCTTAATTACATGCTTAATAACCTCTATTCTTTCATCAGCACTTAACTCAAACATTTCACTGGAAAGGCAATTGGCAAATAAGCCTTTTGCACCCGCGTTTAAATACACTTGTGTAAGTGTGGTTAATGCATTGAAATCTATGCTTCCGTTATCTTTAAAAGGAGTAAGCATTACCGGGATGAAGCCTCTTTGTGAATTTGCCATTCTTAAAATGATAGTATTTTACAATAGATGAATAAAGGTTTGCGAGCTGTTTTATAATTATGCCAGAACTTATGGATCTTTAGGTGGAAAAAAGATATTCTAAGTGGCTTAACAAATATCCCACCCGGCCAGTGTGCTTTTTTATAGCATTTTCTCCAGGTATTATAAGATCTTATCTTTCTTAAAACACTTTATCATAAAACTCAGGATAACAAGGTTGTTTTAGGACGGGACAGCAACATGACCCGTGTAAGCGTACTATATGTTTATATAAAATAGAAGCCGTCTCATAAGTCAACTATGAGACGGCTTCTATCAAATTTTGCGGTTAAGACCGCAAGTCAATTAATCATTGATATCATTAGTAACCATTATTTCCAAATTCATCAGCATTCTGAATAGTATTCAGGAAATTAAATGGAATCGGCCTGTTGTAATGTCTGGAAGGAATAAAACTTGCAGCAGCTCTGGAATTATAAGATGCTAACCGGGTTTCAAACGCTTTATGACGTTTCAAAAGGGCCCAACGGTTAAACTCACCGCAAAGTTCGCGGGCATACTCATCAAAAACATCGTTCATGGTGGCCGAAGTTAGCTGCATCCCGGTACCTGAATTGAAGTCGGCCGGATTACGGACTGCACGTTGACGCAATACATTTAAATGTGCCGCAGCAGCTGCTCCTGTTCCGCCCGAACGTAGAGTGGCCTCTGCAGCAATTAAATAGACTTCAGCCATACGCATCACCATAATATTACCTAGTTTTTGCTGGAAATTACCACCCAGCCATCCGCCATCGAAATTGTGGTTAAACTTCATCATTGATGGAAACAGAGTGGCCAGGCCTGATGGCTTTAATCCGTTATTTGAACTATTAGTTTTGTATGTTCCACCAGTAGGATCTGAAGGATCGAACAATTCGTCAATATTCACGGTTACATATCTTCGAGCCTGTTTGTCTGCGGCGCTAAGTGGGTCTTTGCTCAAATAAGCGAAGAATCTGTCTTCGTCCGGAGCCAGCGGATAAGGATGTACGTTAGCATTTGCAACCGGCTGTAAAGCAGAAATTGCACCGGTATAAACACCCTTTGGCCAAACCATTGGAACGTATTGCCAGGTAGCAAAGGTAGGCGCCATTTTAGCGTTTACATCTACATAAGGGTATATTTTCTTACCTATATGCGAAGGGTCGATACCATATTTGGCACACATGGCAGCAGTAAGCGTAACTGTTGCGGCACCATATGTTACTTTCGCAGGATTCGGAGCACCGCTTCCAAGACTTGCAAGCGCCTGCTCTGACGAATAATTTGTGAACGCAGTTGCAAATGTATTCTCCCATCGCTTATCATAGGTTGCATTAAAGCAATTGACCAAATATTTAGTAGGTGCAACAAACGCCTGGTTTAAACGTCCATAATACGCGTTCGAGGTATTTGAATTTACGCTTCTTTTGAAAACATCGGAGGTTCCGAATGCATCATCGAACTTAGGATAAAAATGAAGGTAATAATTCGGCTTGCTGTTGCTAGTGGCTACATTATATGAAGGATCATAAGGATTTAATCCATAAGCTGTAAATAAAGCCTCGGCATTATTTCTATTGTTGGCATCAGCAAAAACCTGAGCAAAGTCAGAATACAACATTGCACCGTATGTAGCTTTATTGTTAATTAAATCTTCTGCTACTTCTTTAGCACGGAGCCAGTAGGACTTACCTTCTTCAGTCAGCCCTTCTCCACCCCCCTGGGCATATACACGGGCAAGAAGACCAAGTGCAGCTTTTTTGGTAACACGCTGAAGATTATTTTCAAAGGGCGTTACTGGCAGATCTGCGGCCGCAGCTTTTAAGTCTGAAACAATTTGAGCATAAATTTCAGGAACCTTAGCGCGTGTCGGACGTAAATTCTTAACGGGATCGTCGGTCAGCACCAATGGAATCTCTCCAAAATTCGTTACTAAAACTGAATAGTAATACGCTCTCATCAACCTCGCTTCTGCTACCAGAATTTTGATGTCATTAGCGTTCCCATCCTTTAGCTGAGTGGAAAGCTGTATCGTTTTATTGCAATTATTGATAGCCCCCCAGCCGAAATCCCATACATTTCTCACGTGTGCAGAATTGTTTGTAAACTCTTCGTACGCCATAAGTTCCTTTACACTAGAACCATTGGCAGGAAACGTCCAAAGATCTGTTCCAAGTTCGGAAACAAGACCATAAGGCATCCCTATAAGTGACCCCCAGAGATTAGAATAAATATTGGATTGATAGGCTTTAAAACCATTAAAGTCTCTCAATACATTTTCTTCGGATACGGCAGCAGGGTTAAATTCCTCCAGTTTGCATGAGGGTACAGATAGTGTAATAAGTAAGCCTAATCCACACCTGTATAAAACGCTCTTTGTTGTTATCTTAATTTTCATTTGTTTATTTTTTATCGGTTTAACCAGATTGCGAACTGGTTTATAAAATCACCTTGTTCGACTGTTTCTAGCTTCTGAGATCTAATTATTAAAACGTTACATTTAAGCCTACCACAACCTGTTTAGTTAATGGATAATCCAGTTCACCATTCATTTCAGGGTCATACTGCTTTAATAGATCATTTTTTGCAACCACCAGGGGATTAGTAACAGTGGCATACAAACGCATTCTCTGCATAGACACTTTCTGAATTATGTTTTTGGGTAAACTGTAACCAAGAGTAATGTTTTTGATTTTAAAGAATGAACCGTCAACATAACTAAGACCGGAGAATCCTGTCATTGTTGAAGGCGCTGCTTCATAATTCATTGCAGGAAACTCATTGGACGGATTCTCTGGCGTCCAGTAGTTAAAATGTTCAGGAAAGGTTCTCGATGGACTGGCATTGATCGCAAATGCACTTGGCTGGTACCATCCCATCATAGTGTAGTTGATTGTTTGCCCCCATCTGAAATAAGTATATACACCCAAATCAAAGCCTTTGTATTTAAAGTTATTTTGGAAGCCCAAGGACCAGTCGGGGGTATTATGGCCCACAATCTGGAAATCGTTGTTGCCATAGTTGTATTTTGAATTGGCAGCCGTAAGAGCAGAATTGTATTTTTGAGCTTCGGCAAGATTTGTATAATAATACGTTTCTGTACCATCTGCAGCTTGTTTTACAAATACTCCAGCCCCAACGCGGCTCATTCCCGGAACATTTACTTTTAAATCGCCCGGCTTTTTACTGAACACTGCGGCATCGGCTTCTTCACCAATCTGCCAAACTCCATCTAACTTATAATTGCGGAAAGAAGCAATTGGTTCACCAATGGTAAGTGAGTAGTTTCCAGGAACCCGATTTTCACCTCCGGTTACGTTATTTGTGATGTTATTAGCTGTTCCTCCTGTTAATTTTACAATTTTCTCTCTGTTTCGTGCAAAAGCAATAGCTGAACTCCATTCGAAACTTTTAGAAACTATATTTCGTGTATTCAATGTAAGTTCTATACCCTTATTATTAGTTTCAGCCACGTTAATGTTGGTTTGATAATAACCACCCGGTGAATAAGTTCCGTAAATTGCAGGCGAGGTAACGTTATAAATAACTCCATCCGTATTGGTATTATAATAATCTAAAGCTAAATCTATTCGATCTTTGAATAGTCCGGCATCTATACCCACGTTCGTGCTTTTTGATTTCTCCCATCTTAAGTCCGCGTTAGTGATATAGGGTGAATTACGATAAATGGGGTGGATTACACCACCCAGAGACATGTCTCTGCTCTCCATATTTTGAACAGAACTGTACGGAGGGATACTGGCTGCCCCTGTGACGCCCCAACTTGCGCGAAGCTTCAGATTATGCAACCAATCTTTGGTGCCGGCCATAAAGTTTTCGTCCGAAATTCTCCAGCCTGCCGAAAGTGCGGGAAAGTTATCCCATTGGTTGTCTTTGTATAATGCTGATGCCCCGTCGCGGCGCAGGGAAGCCGAAAAAAGGTACTTACCTAAAAACGAATAGTTTACGCGCCCCATCAGTCCTAAAGTTTTCTCCATCACATAATTTGATGTAGCGCCGGTATTGTCCTGACCCTGGAAATTGTACCACATGAAATTGTTGGATGTAATATTTGTTTGATCCATTTGGGTCCCGGTATTCTGTCTATGATACCAGGAAGTAACACCGGTAAACGTTAGATCGTGTTTATCAGCCAGATTTAGATTGTAGGTCAGGATATTTTCCCATCGATATTGCTGAGTACGATTTTGATTGATTTCCGCTCTGGCAACATTAGAGTTGTTATAAGTGTAAGCGACAGACCCTATACCATCAAAGCGATAGGTGTTGGCATAATTAAGCTGTGCACTGGCACGAGTCAAAAAGGTTAAGCCCTTTAGTGGCCTGATCTCTATATACGGATTTATCATTAAACTCGTATTGTTCTGTACATTCCCATAGACACCAGGTTGATAGTTAAGTAGAAGATTGTATACGTTGTTGCCCAGATCCGGATTGAGCGATCCATCGGCTTTGTAAGGTCTCACAAGCGGATCTGTAACCAATGCGTTTTCTAATTTATCCTGAGCCCTGTCTCTGTCTACATACGAGCCCTGAAGGTTACTTCCGATTGAAAGCCATTTCTTGATTTTATGGTCAAGACGCATCGTTGACGAATATAGTTTATACTGATCGCCGGTATACTGCCCTTTTTCGTCGGTAACGTTGAATGAAATATAACCTTTAGTCACTTCATTGCCACCCGAAACACCCAGGCTATAATTCTGCGTGCCCGCATGATCCCGTAAAAATACGTCTGCCCAATCTACGAACTGCCCCTCCTGGAACGTCTGATATCTGGCAGGACCAAAGACGGCTTCATCATCTGCCGGAGATTGCCAAAGCGCCCCCGTTGTGGTCCATTTTTGCGCCGTTGCATCGTATATATATTTATACGCATCGCGTTTAGCATCTAAATAGGATTGCCCCGTGCGCATTTTCGGTGTAACCGAAAACCCGTTATAACCATAATAAGAGTTAAAATCAATACTTAATTTTCCGGCTTTTCCGCTTTTTGTAGTGATAATAATGACCCCGTTTGCTCCCTCCGAACCATAAACAGCGGTAGAAGAAGCATCTTTTAACACCTCGATAGATTCGATATCATTCGGATTAAGTGTCTCGTAATCCCCTGGCAAACCATTAATGATAAACAAAGGCGCTCCATCTGCCCTGATAGACCTGTTACCACGTAATTGAATATTAACTCCCTCTCCGGGTTGCCCTGACGAACGGGAAATATCCAAACCGGCCACTCTTCCCTGTAGTGATTCCATAGGATTAGGGCCCGGCCTGGCCGTAATTTGTTCAGGTTTTACCGACACAATAGATCCTGTAAGATCGCGCCTTTTCGTGGTACCATACCCCACCACTACTACTTCGTTTAGAGAATTATCACCTGGTTGAAGCTTAATGTTCAATGCGACATTCTCATCAATCACTCTTAGCTCCGTCTCTACATACCCAATAAAACTTATCACTAACACATCGCCTTTTACAGCATTGATGATAAATGATCCGTTCTGATCAGTAACAGCCGAGTTACTGGAGCCTTTCACTTTAACAGTTGCTCCCGGGAGCGGCTCATTGTCATCTGCGCTGAAAACCCTTCCGCTGAGGTTAGGGCTTTGAGCCTGAACTGTAATTTGCAATAACAGCAAAAAAAGAAAAAATAGAGATTGTTTCATATGTTTTTTGGTTTATTAAAGGCATTAAATTGTTTTATAGTCAGGTTAAAATTGAGGCAATAGATTTCCCATTAAAATATCTTTCAACATTTTTTCAATTCATTATTACTTAATCGTTAATGCTTAATATCTAGAAATAACTGGCATTGGTTTATAATTTGAAACAACATTTAAAATGTTATTACACTTCTAATTTAGGGGATATAACACTCGGTCAATTCCTTCTTCTTAGCATTTTTTTATAGGATCCTACCATTACTCTATTTGTATCAATATTATTACTGCACATCCAGAGCATCAATACTCACACCCTCGGTATTTTCAGAAATGACCCGAACCTTATAAGTTCCTGCGTTGATCATCGTTCCGGTATTTGTTGTAAAATAATTCCACTTTCCTTCTTTAGTGGGTGCCATATCAAACGTTTCTGCAGGTTTCATCACGGTGCCATCAACAGCTAAAACCTCAATTCTGGCTTTTAAGATCTTCTGAAAAGGATTATGATATTTCACGGTTAAAGAATAAGTATCTGCCACACCTGTGTTTATAGTAAACTCAAGCACATCGCCGGAAGGTTTTTTAAATATCACGCGCTCTCGGCCCATAAGCACTTCCTTGCTAAGACCATTCCCTAAAAATGCAGCTTCAACTGATTTGTATGAAGTTACTTTTTTAAGATCATGAGCCGGTTCGAGATTTGATGCCGGCACAACTGCTATGGTATACGTCTGACCCTTTAACTCGTTTCCAAAACTCACCTGCTCACCTTTTAAATAGCGCTTTCTATAAACATGAAATATTTGTTTTTTAGAATTGGAAATATGAGTTTTGGTATCTTCATATCCCGCCAACCGATCTTTATTACCAGATTGACTAAGCCCAACGAACACGTCCGCATCTGCGCTAACCTTAAATGACCCCGTCTCACCTGTCTTACCCGAAGATGTTTTGATCCACTCTGCTCCAAAAAGATTCGATGGCAAGGAGGTGAATGCAGCATCAGAATTGGCGAACTGTTTTTCACCTGTATCCATCCAGGTTTGTGCAGACGAATTACCCGTTTTAAGATCTCCAATAACCGACATGGATGCGGGAGCAGCCACAATCTTTTTATTTGTACTGGCTATAGCAATCGCTGAAATAACTGCCTGCCCTGCTTTTATATTCGGAAAGGAAACAACTAATTTTCCACCCTTTACGTTCACTTTCACCGACTTCTTTAAGGCTGCATCATGCCCGACCTCTTTCCATATATCCAGATCTTTAATAACAACCTGATTATTCACCGCAACATCAAAAAGCCGCATGGCAGAACAATCCATTCCTCCACCGGTACCTAGCCATGGCTCATTAAAATAAAGTTCTACCAGATATTCACCGTCAGGTACAGGGAATTCATAATTGAGCTTGTGTAATCCGTAACGGAAATCCTGAAAAAGCTTCCAGTCTGACGTACCTTTTATCGGATCATGTGTTCGGCGCTGACTGGCATAGAACGCTGGTGTGCCGGGAAAGTCTTTCGTCCAAGAATTAGAACCCCAGCTGGTATTATCGCTTTGCTGGCGATCGGCCAACCACAAATTACCATTCTCATCTTTATAATCCGGGCCACCAGAGTTAACTCTGTATAAATAATTATAGCCAGATTGAGGCGCAGTCACTGGCTTTGCAGCCTTTAAAAACGCTTCAAAATGTGGCGCCTTCGGCAGATGATGTAAAACGATATAGTCTTTTGTGACTTCTTTTCCATTCACATATCCCTTAGCATATAATACGTTGTAATTGATGTTTACATTATCCCATTGAAAATGGGTGCCGACCCCATTGCGTTTTCTTCTCCCTAAGGACGAATGATCAACATCGTTAAAGAGCTCAACCTCATCGCAATTGGAATAAACCGTAATACTATCCTTTTTTCCTGTGGTTATCCACCTGTCGGGCCAGGTATGCGAAACGATATAAACCATTGGCTCTGTTTCTTTAGGAGCATAGTTTGCACGAAACATATAAAATACATCTAAAGGCTCTTCCCAGGGTGTTAACAGGCCTTTATAATTTACCGGACCTATCCGATCCAACTCGCGTAATCCCTCTCCGCCCTGAACTCTTCCGGGATTATCGTGAGATGTAAACAGCCAAAAGAAATGACCGGTTGTTTTGTCTTTCGCTGTTTCGGCAAGCCTTACCTTCATCTCCATTAACTGAGTCATGCGATCTTCGCTATACGCACCGTTTTGAACGAACGGTCCTTCAGTATGCAGATCCAGTGTCCGCCATGCACCATATTCACCAATCAATACCTGGCGCTCAACATCTTTATCATAAGTTTTCGGATCTCCACCATAAGTTCCTGTCCAGTTTTGCGGCACATCCCAATCCGTTCCTTTTCCACCATTGCAGGTGGTTACCAGTCGTTGCGAAGATGCGGTTGGATCCATGCTGCGGATCAGCTCCGTGCATTCACGCGCGAAATCTTCGGGTAAAGTACTTTCATTTTCGAGTCCCCATAAAACTATAGAAGGACTGTTCCTGCGTTCCTTAACCCAGTCTACCAAAAGATCTTTAAAGTTTTTCCTGAATTCCGGTGTATCGTACCAAATATGGGCAGCCATTTGTGTCCACCATAAAATTCCAAGTTTGTCCCAATACTCCTGGTACCGCAAATTATGTGGCTGATGCGCATCGCGAAAAGCGTTAAAACCTGCAGCTTTCATTTGCATAACCCGGGACCGAACTTGCTCTGCTCCAAAAGCATGACTCTGCCCCAGTAGGTGCTCATATTCTGCAATCCCATTGATAAATACCGGCTTTCCGTTAAGGAAAAACTGCTTCTGATTGCTTTTCCCGATGGGCCAGCTAATCCAGCGAATACCGTAAGGAGTGGCTAATTGATCGATGGTTTTTCCATTCTCCTGTATCGTGGTAACTACAGAATACAGGTATGGATCTTCAATAGACCATAGACGAACATTTTTCAAGTCCGGAGTTTTTTGTGAGACTTTAACGATCCGCCCGGGAACAATCTTTTGCTGATTTTGAACCTCAGCCAGTTTAACTCCTTCCTTGTTTAATACCTGCGTCGAAATCGTAACAGTTCGTACTTTTTTACCATAATTCTTAAGCTCTGTATTGAAATTAAGAATGGCCGACTTTTCGGAAACAGTAGTATCATTCCATACATGAACCCCAAATGGCTCAATCCGTACATCCCGGGTAACCGTTAAATGTACAGGACGAAAAATACCCATAGGCTGTGACCCTTCAGAAAAGCCACGCTCGGTGGAACAACCACCGCAAACCCATGGAAGATCCTGAATATGTGGAGGATGATCAGCCTTTACGGCCAGGATATTGGATTTATTATTAAGCTTAATAGCATCAGTAACATCTAAGGTGAATGAAGTTCGTCCGCCGGCATGATAGCCAACTTTTTTGCCATTAAGATAAACTGTAGCATACGAACCAACTCCTTCAAACCACAAAAAGAACCGGTTACCGGATTTTCTCTCATCGGTTTTGAAAGTCTTTCTGTACCAGGAGTAGCCATGTTTATTGCCATGCAGCAATCTACGGTAGCCTTCGTACTGATCCCAGTTGTGAGGAACGTTTACCTTTTGCCAGTTTTCCGTTTTGAAGCCAGCTTTTTCAAATCCATTATACGCAGATTTATCTGTATCGTGTGCAATGGTTTGCCAACTATTATCAAGCGATATATCCGTTCTGGTAGATTGAGAAATGCCGTTTAAACTGAAAATACAGAATAAAAAAAGTGTGGTACATTTTATTACATTCATTTCAGATCGCCATTAAACTTATACTTCTTTCCCTTTTTAGTTGAAATACTAATTTCCTTACCCGCATACCTTAACACACAATCATTTCCTGCTTTCGACAGAACTCCCAATTGTGATAACTTTCCGTTTTTCCAGCTAAAATTCAATTCAAAACCTCCGCGGGCACGTATACCTTTAACTTCTCCATCTTTAAAATCAGAAGGTAGAGCAGGAAGAATATCAATGTATTTTGTATGGCTCTGGATCAGCATTTCGCCTATGCCAGCTGCACCGCCAAAGTTTCCGTCAATCTGGAACGGCGGATGGGCGTCGAAAAGATTCACATAAGAACCACCGTTTCCGCTGGCGGGTCTCAGCAACATTTTAACCATTTTCATTGCGTGCTCACCGTCCTTAAATCGAGCCCAAAAGTTTATTTTCCAGGCTAGGCTCCATCCTGTTCCTTCATCTCCGCGATAAATCAAAGATTGCCTTGCAGCTTTCATCACTTCAGGATTGGTGTCCCATGTAATATCGTTACCGGGATGTACTCCCCACAAATGGGAAACGTGACGGTGTTTATTGGTGGTATCGTCTTTATCTTCCAGCCATTCCTGCAACTGACCATATTTGCCGATTTGGTTTGGAGCAATCTGACTATATTTTAATTTTAATGTGTCGCGGAAAGCGGCATCAATACCTAATAGTTCACTCGCTTGAATATTTGCTTTAAATAAAGCTCTGATTATTTGATGATCCATTGTAGGACCGGAAACTAAACCTCCGTTCTCCGGTGAATTTGATGGAGTACTGATTAACCAGCCCGTTTTAGGATCCTTCACCAAAAAATCGACAAAAAACTCGGCTGCGCCTTTCATAATGGGATAGGCTTTCTCTTTCAAAAAATCTTTATCCTGTGTAAACAGATAATGTTCCCATAAATGCTGGCTGACCCATCCAGCACCACCAACCCAGATACCATGGTTTGATGCATTAATTGGAGCTGTACCTCTCCAAACATCTGTATTGTGATGCAATACCCAGCCGCGAGCATTGTAATGGGCTTTCGCGGTTTGCTTTCCTGTCTCGGCCAACTCTTCAACCATTTTTAAAAACGGCTGATGAGTAGCGGATAAATTAAGCAGCTCGGCAGGCCAGTAATTCATTTCCGCATTAATATTGGTGGTGTATTTACTTCCCCATGGCGGAGTGAGTAAATCATTCCAAATACCCTGCAAATTTGCGGGACGAGTCCCCGGCCTTGAGCTGGAGATTAAAAGATAACGCCCGTACTGAACATAAAGAGCTGCGAAAGACGGATCACTTGATTTAGAAAAGTTTGCCAGCCGCTCATCTGTCGGAAGCGTGTTCTGCTCTTTTCCAAGTGTTATGGAAAAAGGTTTATAATACTGCTGATATTCTTTAATGTGAGCGTCCCGCACCTTAGAAAACTTCTTGCCCTTTAAACTTTCTAAGGCGTTTAAACACGGTGCAAGAGGATTGCCGGACACATCCTTGTAATTCGCATAATTAGTACCGGCAGTCAGGTAAAGTGTAACCTCGTCGGCTCCACTCACTGTGATTCCATTTTGAGTTACAGTAGCATTTCCTTTTTTGGTTTCAATCCTTAACAAGCTTTCGCCTTTTAATGCGCCGTTTCTGACCTTAAATGAAAGTCCCAGTGTTTTTTCATCAACTTTTCTGGTAGTAAAATATTTATGCGGGCTATTAAGCAGGGTTTCGAAACTTATGCTTCCGGATTTATCTGCTTTTATGTGAATGACGATTGCCTGGTTAGGCTGACTGGCGAAATATTCCCTGGTATAATTGACACCGTTTAGTGTATAAGTAGTCCTCGAAATTGCGGTACTCAGGTCAAGTTCGCGCTTATAATTGCTTGCTGATGAAGTCCCCTTAAAATTGAGGTATACATCGCCGAAAGGCTGATAATCCGCCTGAAACTTTGGCACCGCCGGAGGTTCATCATTCTGTATCTTATACTTCCAGGGCTTAACCAGTGATATCCCTTTTTTAACATCCAAACCTTCAGGATAAACACCAATATGCCTTGTAGTATCTTTATATCCGGCAATTCCGCCTTTATCAAAATAATTGAGTACCTGAATGGCAATTGTATTTTTTCCCGGTTTTAAAACACCTTTCGGGATGATATATTTCCTTCCTTCAGTACTGCTTGTAGTTCCTACTAGTTTTCCATTTACATAAGTAAAATCCTCATCCCGGATACGGTTTAAATCCAAAACAAGGTTCTTCCCTTGCCAGTTATCCGGCATAATGAAGCTTGTACGAAACCATACAGCGCCATCAATTTCTAAATCTTTGGTCTCCCAGCCTTCATAAGTTGGCACCGGAAATGACTCCCATTTACTATCGTCATAGCTTTCAAGAGACGGATTTCCGTTCATGCCTTTGAAAGAGCGCATATCTTTAAACCATTGCTCTTTCTTCCCTTCAGCACTTTTCATCCCCATAAACTTATCTGCGGCAAGCGCTTCTGCCTCTTTTTGCTTACCCTCAGATAGCAGCTTTCTTATCTCAGCAAGATAATTTGCAGCCCCTTCGCGGTGATAATCTCTCGGCTCGCCCGTCCACAGAGTTTCTTCGTTAAACTGTATCCGGTCGCTTTCTAAACCTGCAAATATCATTGCGCCAAGTCTGCCGTTTCCGATCGGAAGCGCATCGGTCCATTTAACTGCCGGTTTATTATACCAGAGTTTATAGTTCTGGCTCTGAGCAAAACAAAAATTAGTGATCAGCGTGCTGATCACTAATAATGTAAAAAAGCGTTTATCAATAATATGATTCATCTATAATAGTTGTTTTCACTTAACAATATTCCTCTGCTCAAGCTGAACGATTTCAGTTACGCCATTCTCTTTCACAACAGGGATTTTAACATTTTTAAAGTTATTCCCGTCAAGCGTGATACCTTTTGTTTTGTCGCCTTTAAGCTTCAAATAGATATCTGTTCCTGCGGGAGAGAACGAATCGTACACAAAAGCATCTTCCACGTTTGTAAAATCCAGGATCGGAACATTTGCATGCGGAGTGAATGATTTCACGCCATCAACCTCCAGCATTTTAACATTCTCTGCTTTAATAGAAGGACCGATTTCAGTATTTACCTGTACGTTGTGAAATTCAATTCTCCGGGCTTCTTTAATGTTGAAACCAGTTTTGGCATCAATATTAATATTGCTGAAGGTGATATTTTCGACAGGCATTTCTACCAGTCCGTTTATAAAACACGCCTCATTAATACCGGAACCTGTGATATTGCTAAAATGAATATTTCGGAATTGCGGAGTTCTCTCCGAAACAGGTTCCGGATTTGTTTTAGCATATTGAAGGTCTAAGACAATCGCCTGATCCCGAATATTTTTCATAATGATGTTATCAACCCGTATTTCTTCAACTACACCTCCCCTTCCACGAGCAGATTTAATACGAATACCGCGGTCCGTTCCATCGAATACACAATTGGAGATGGCTATTTTTCTGACTCCGCCAGACATTTCGCTGCCAATTACAACACCGCCATGTCCTGACAACATTGTACAATTAGTGATTGTATAATTTTCTGCCGGAACATTCTTCGCCCGGCCGGGTTTATCCTTCCCGGATTTTATAGTAATACAGTCGTCGCCAACGCTGATATGAGAATTGGATATATGCACATTATTGCATGATTCGGGGTTTATACCATCAGTATTCGGAGCAAAAGAATCAGGGTTAAAGATGGTAACTGCATTAATGGTTACATTCTCGCAAAACTGAGGATTAACCGTCCAGAATGGTGAATTGCGGATAGTGATTCCTTCAATCAGTACATTCTTACAGTACATTGGTTGAATGAACGGAGGACGCAAAAAGCCTCGTTTCATTTGCTTAGGTTCATCTGGTAAAAGAATGTTTTTGTTCAATTCATCAAACATCAACTGCCATTTCGAGCGCTGCTGACCTTCTTTATAGCCTTCTACAAAATCCCACCATTTCTTTCCGTGACCGTCAATTATTCCGCGGCCCTTTATGGCGATATTTTCTGCTTTATAAGCGTAAAACAAGGGCGAAAAACTCTTCACATCTACACCTTCATAACGACTTTCTACCATCGGAAGGTAATCGTCGAAATTATCGCTGAAATGCAGCTCTGCACCCGCATCAATAAAAATTGTGATATTACTTTTCAGATGAATAGAGCCTGTTAAATATTTACCTGCCGGAAAATAAACAGTGCCACCTCCTGCTTTTGATGCAGCATCTATTGCCTTTTTTATTGCGGCGGTTGCCAGTTTACTACTGTCGTTTTTCGCGCCGTATTTGGTTACGTTGTAAAATTGCTGAGCGCTTGAGTTAAATGCAAATAAACAGCCAACAGCAGTTATTACAAAGTATTTTTTAAGAGATATTGCAAGATTAAACATATTTATATTTTGTCTATAGCATCAAAATTCCCCTCTCGAGAGGGCTTAGGGCTGTGTTATTCGTTGTATCCTCAAACTGTCCGTTATTTCCCAATGCTGTTATTTAAAACGCGATTGCATGTATTTGCGCCACCCTCTCTGCCTACGGCATCTCTCCCCGAGGGAGAGAAAAGCTAAGCACGCATACTTGACGCCTTAAATCAAAGTCTCCGACTCTTTCTTATATGTACAACGGAAAGTTCTGCTTAAGCCGAAACACTCATAGCCGGGTTTTTATTTTCTTTAATCTGTTTGATTTCGCGATCTCTTTGCCATCAGCAAAAACCCTGAATCCTTTGCCTTTGCCGTACTTCGTTCCATCTTTATCCCAAAGAATGGTTAACATTTTACCATGGTAAGATACCTTGTCGAGGCAAAACCAATCCCACTGACCTTGCGGCACCAGCGGATTAATCTCCAACTTGTTATCTGCCCTTGGTTTTAAGCCGATAAGATCATTGATGATAAGATCTGCAAAACCCGAGTGATTGTAAAACTTACTTCTTGGGTTATCGCCTTTTAACCATTCACCAGTCTTTTCATCCTGATATTCGCCAATATAGATCTTACCATCCATCTGGTGCGACATCGCGTATTTATGAAACTCATCATAAAACACCTGCTTTGTCATTTTTCCTTTATGCTTATAGTTGGTTAGCAGATTTGAAAGACCTTTAAGCGTTTGAGTAGTCGCGTATGGCCAAACCGGACCATCCCATTCACAACCATGGCCCGAGCCGTGGGTTCTGAAAAGCGGGTGACGTCTTTCTGCAGTTGTTAGTCCCCAGGGTGCCTTAAAGCCACGATCATCCAGTAATTGATCCCATTGTCTGGCATATTTAGGTTTATCTTTCGGAAGATTGAAGTACCAGGGAATAAACCCGATAGCTTCACGGGCATCGCATAACCCGCCTTTTTCGTATTCAACTTTAAAGAAAGACGCTGTATCATCCCAAAGTTTCTCGTGAACCGCCTTTTTCAAAAAATCAGCTTTAGCTTTATATCTGTGCTTTAAAGTATCATTGCCGAACATTTCAGCCATTTCTACCAATGCCTTAGCATTTCCGTACATATAGCTGTTTATCGTTGGGCGGATATGCTTTTCTTTTCTGGAGCCGCTGATCGACTCTTCCATTGCATCTCTAACATCAAATTGCCAAAACATTTGATTCGCCGCCTGCTTCTCCTGCTCCCATTTGCGGTAATCGGCATCAAGCTCGGGCATAAGATTTGCCAGAAAAGGCTTGTCTAAACTTACTTTATAATGATCAAGAACAGCATCCTGAACCCAGCTGCTAAAAGCATGGAAACGCTGTACTTTATGCTTCGGATCGATGAAAAACCAGAAATTAATATAATCCTTGATGTATTGCTGATTATGCAACCAACGGCCTTCGTTAATCTGATGACCCAATCCGCTGCTTATTGCGTTATACTTTCCGGCATGATTTGCGGGTGTAATAAATTCGGTGATAACATGCCCTTCCGGAGTTTGCTTGATGTGTTTACGGTAAGACCACCAACGGAAATAATACACCTTTTCGATTGCAGAATCCGGACAGTCGAATAAGGGGATATTTTTCGAAAGCCAGTCGAATGACTGGGCATTGGGAACAAGGTTTATAACTGCTTCTTCTTTATCCTGGATATTAAATTCAGTTACATACTTATTCAGATCATTGGTTGTTAAAACTGAGCTTTTCTGAGAAAACCCCGATTTAAAACATACCAGAGATATAAAAAGAACAAATAATTTTATCTTCATTTTCTGTTATTTAATTAATCCTTATTCAAACAACCAGTCGATTTCTTTCCCGTAAGCTCCTAAACCAGCATTGTAGATCTTTATTTCCTGATCGCCGTCAATAAACCCAAGAATCAATAAAGCTCCTTTTGGAAGGTTTAACGTATGCGTTCCGGCTTTGAAATAATACGAATGAACATTAACCGGAGGCAATCCATCGCTTAAAAAAGCATTCGAAATCTTTATCTCACCCTGACCATAATCATTGGCGCTGGCATCGGTTTCCAACTCTGGTGCTTTTGCAAAACCATTTTCGCTCTTGTTAAAATAACCTACCAGAAGTTTAACCGGCCTGCTAGTCGAAAACTTCAGACTAGTTCCTTTAACTAATTGATTAGCCCGCGATAAACGGACTCCTTTTAAGCCCTGAAGTTCAACAGCTGCATCCTTTACTACCAACGTTGTGTCCGAGAAAATCTGCTGTCCGGGTGCAATACTGTAAAACCCGTTTGCAGGTGATAAAATCCTTACCTGTGCGTTTTTAAACGGAACCTTTTTATTGTTACCCGCTATTTTATTCGATTTTAAAGAATCAATACTGGTTTTTAAGTTATTCAATTCTTTTTCGAATACCGGAAGCATTTCGTACCAGTTTATAAATGTAGCATCAACACCCCGCATTGGTATTTTGCGCTGGGCTGTTTGCATACTGTTGGCATATAAATAGGTGTCTTTTGTCAGACTAACCAAATCTTTGAAATGCTTCACGCTGTTTTCAAGATAAGGAACAGCTTTCTCCAAATCGTTTACATTTTCAGAATACTTATAACGTAAAACCGTTACCGCAGCTTTCGCCTTTTCCGAATAGAACTTGGCCATAGCCTGATAACAATACATGTCGTTTTTCAGCCTTTCAAACTCAGCTTTATTTTTAGTAACAAATGGAGCAGCTTTTTCTATAGCTTCAACAGCTTTATTTCCGTGTTCAACCACCTCTTCGGCAACCTGAATTGGTGTTTCGCCGACATGCTTCTGATTCTTTGCTTCCTTTTCAGCATACTCAATAATCATTTCTCCTTCCGGTGCTTCCGATTCGTAAAGCAGGGTAAATAACCCATAGCGGAACGGATTGATCAACTGTGTCATTAGCATACCAAGGGTTAGTGTCTGGCGATTGCCATCGGTAATGCCGTATCGCCTTAAAAGTTTAGGTGATATCTCTCCTGCTTCTTCGTGCGCCTTCAGTACCTGTTTTCCGTGTTCGCTTTTCAATCCAAATGTTTGCGCCAGCGAATTACCCCAGTAATCAATTTCTTCTTCCCGGTCGCGGTTTACCTTCCAGGCATAACGTGCCCATGTTTTGTACCACATCCAATCGCGATCTACCTGCAATAAACGTTCTTTCGTTTTGTCGGCGGTATAAGGCCAATCCCAGTAGGATGCCTGAGAGTACAAATGCAAACCGTTCGACTCGTATACGTCGTGCATCGCATGTACTGATTTCTGTATAAAATCAGGAGAGCTGTAGCGGAAAGGCTCAAGATTAGCCAGGATATGAACGTTTTGAATATGCACTGTTCCAATCCGGCTTAAACTTCTGTGCAATTCAGCCCACTTGCCGCGTGGTGTATAGGTGGTTAAGGCTTCTCCGTTGTATTTTGCCATGGTATACAAATTCTTGTACAGCGGCAAAGCTTCTTTCATTACCCGCGGAGCATCCGAGTCGTGGGCACGAAGTACAATGGGCGGTTCGGTTGTCTGTCCCAAAGCTTTCAAGCCGTCCTGAACACCCGGAATAATTGTCTTGGTAAACCAGTCAACATCATCCTGACCGGCACCTTCCATTGCTTCTCCAAGAGTAATAAGTAATCCAACATTCGGATATTTCTCAACAAAAGCAGCAATTGACTTACGCGTATAATCAGCAATTAGAGGAACAATAGGACGATTTCTTTCCTGTGTTTTGATATTATGTTTTTCGGCAAAAGGCTTAGACACGATAATATTGTAGAACATCTGGATAACCCAAATACCACGCTTATCCGCTTCTTCCGTAAGAAAACGAAACACTTCTTCATTTTTTTTGAAAGTAGCGTCATCTACTTCAACAGCATAAGGATAGTCTTTTAATTTCACCAAAGATGCAAAGGGATGACCGTTCCATAAATAGAGAGAATTGTAACGATTCTCTACCATCATATCAAGGTACTTTATCCAATGTTCTTTATCGTAAAACCACGGAAAAGTTTCGGGTGTGTACGGATATTCATAAACCGTTCTTCCGGGAAGATAATATGGCTTTTGAAGTCCGATGCAGGTACCGCGAAGCACCATTTCGGGCTTATCAGAGATATTGAGATTTTCAGGAAGTTTTCCGTCCGACTTAATCCGCTCAGCCAGTTCGATGCATCCGTATAAAGCGCCTGAAGCATCAGTGCCTGCTATGATGGTATTCTTCGCTGATGCGATTGAAAAGCCTTCCTTCCCTGAACTGGATTTTAAATTCAGTTTGTATGCCGATGCAGATTTATTAATTAAATCGCTTCCCGCTAACCCTACAATAATAAGTCTTGAAGATTTCTTAGGTAGTTTATTTTGTTGAAGCAAGGTAGATTTGATTCCAGCTTCTTTTAATGCTTTGACTAAGTTTTCAGCCCCGAATTTTATCCGGCTATGACTGTTTGACGGAATAACTATCGTAACATTTTTTACTTTTTCAACAGACTGGGCTGTTTGGACAGCAAAAAACAATATGCTAAACAGGCTTAAAAGGAAGGGGGTAATTTTTTTCATCTAATCTTCGGCTTATAATTGTGTGTGAGTACTAGGCTTAGATAATGTACCAAATTTAGACGTAAAGCAAGCCGTTTCTCTATAACATTTTCTCAAAGTACTATAGGATATTAGCGGGAAATGCAATTAAACCGTTACAAAACCAGATAATCCTGAACAATAAAAAACGGGAAGAGCTGACAGCCTCCCCGTTTTCTTCATATACAGATGCTGTTTTTAATTGTATCCGGGGTTTTGTCCAAACTCCTGTGCATTTAACAATGCCTGCATTTCTGCAATAGGAATTGGTCTCAGCCGGTGATAGTCTTCGACTTTGGTAATATCCGGATTCATTCGTTTTATATAAGCGGAAAATGTTTCATTGTCATTAGCTCCACCTGTAGTATTTTGTCCGTTTTTGATACGTTTTACATCAAACCATCTCAGATGTTCGCCGGCAAGTTCTCTGGCTCTTTCAGCAAGAATAAAGTCCATATCAATTTGCGAACCTGAAACCTGCATTTGAAGTGTATAATCTATCGGAGTCTTTTTTGCCGCCCGTGTACGCAGTACATTGATCATTGTAGCCGCCTCTCCTGAGTTACCCAGGTTATACTCGGCTTCGGCAGCGATAAGATACATTTCTGCCAGGCGCATTATGATGATATCCTTTGTACCCGGTTGCACTGCAGGTGTTGTACGGTCCGGATCGCGGTATTTAATCAGGTTGACAAAGTTGTTACCATTTCTGATAGTTCCGTTTGGCAGATATACCTCGTCTCTGTCGAAAGTCACATACGGCAATAAACTTTCAGCTGCATCCGGGATGCTTTTCTTGGTTATTACCATTGCTATGTCTCCAACCTTAATTTGTTGCCCAACAACAGTAGGTGCCTTTTTATAAGTGGTAGCATGTGCGGCAGTCCAGGTATAAGCAACATTTGCTCTCCATTCTTCCTGAAAAGATCCAAAGTACCGTGAGTCTCTTTCTTCATCATAAAAATCTAACAATGAACGTGTCGGCATCAACCGTCTGTTATTTTCAAAGCCATATTCTAAGCTTTGCACCAATCCGGGCTTTCCGTTGTACGGAGTCTGGAAAACATGAAAAAGACGGTTTCCATTGTTGTCATAATTAAGTTCCGGAACCACAGAATTACTGATTACATAAAGCGCTTCGCCACCTGGTTTACCTAATAACTTGTTATTTGATGGCTTCCATAAATCGGCATAATTAGCCATAAGGTCTACTTTAAGTTCAGCCTTACGATTAATAACATTTTTTGCTGCGTCTCTGGCACGTGTAAAGAACTGAGTTCTTTCAGCACCTGTAGAATAATAAGCTCTTGACAAAAGTGCTCTGGCAAGAAATCCCATAGCCGACTTTTTACTGGCCCGGCTATATTCATTTCCCCAGTCAACCGGCAAATGTTCTGCGGCAAACTCAAGATCTGAAATAATCAGGTTATAAAATTCCGGAATCGAACTACGAACAGCAGTCATTTCCGGACTATTGGTTTCTGTAGTTCTCAGCATTACTCCGCCAAATGTTTCTACAATGTGCCAGTACGTAAAAGCACGCATGAAACGAAGCTCGCCTTCGCGTTTATTTTTCTCGACCACGTTGGTAAAACCTGCATTATTTATCCGGTTAATACCCGCATTGGTAATGTTAATAGTTTTCCAAAGATCTCGCCAGGCGGCTTTATTCGGGTTACCGTCAGCAGCCGACAGTCCGTCATATTGAGTTAACTGACGTCCGTATGTGTTTTTATCGCGGTTATACCAAAGGTCCGTACCCGACTCGGACATAAAGATTCCGTCTTCTTTTCCGTACCAGGCTCTTTGTTCGTTATATGCCGCATTTACAACTGTCTGGAAGCCTTCCGGAGTAATCCATGCCGCTTCGGCAGTTGCGTTTGATGGATTATATTCATCCAGTTTATTACATGACACTACTCCGATGGCTAATGTTAGCGCGAAGGGCAGTAGCTTAATTTTAATACTTTTCATATTCCTATATTAACATTGAAACACTATTACAATCCTAAATTGATACCAAATACAAACTGACGGCTAAGCGGAGACGACTCTGCTCCTCCTCTTTCCGGATCGTAATCCTGCACTAAATGACTTTTAGCTACAGTTAACAGGTTAGAACCCGTTGCATAGATTCTTAAATTGTCAACCAAAAGCTTCGAAGCGATCGTTTTTGGCAATGTATAACCAAGGGTTATGTTCTTAATTTTAAAATAAGATCCATCGATATAATTCAATGCCTGGTATCCCTGATAATTGGTCAGATTTGCTTCATTCTTTCTCGGGCGGGGGAAATCGTTTGACGGATTTTCCGGAGTCCAGTAGTTAATGAAAGCCGGACCATTTCCAAGTCCTCCCGGATTGTATCTGCCCAAAAATTCAGCATCCAGCATTTGCCCGTATCTCGCAAAAAGGAATATTCCTAAGTCGATCCCTTTATAGGTGAAGTTATTTTGTAATCCGCCAACCCAATCAGGAACGGTTGAACCGATAAAGCTTCTGTCGTTGGTAGCATCAATTATAAAATCGCCATTTAAATCCTTAAGTTTAATATCACCTGGTTTAAACTGTGTGCCTGTGGCGCTGTTGGTTCTGTATTTAGCAGCTTCCTCAGCTTCGTGAGTTTGCCATATTCCAAGCTTATTATAGGTGTAAAAAGAATTTATCGGGCGACCCAGCAATAACGATTCACGCTCATTCGAAATGATATCCTTACCATCAAGAAGGCCGGTTATTTTTTCTGTGTTTTTACTAAAAGTTAAGGTCGACGACCATTTGAAATCCGGAGTTTGAATATTCTGAGAAGTAATACCAAGCTCGATACCTTTGTTAGATGTAGAAGCAACATTTTGGAAAACATCTACAACTCCTGATGATTGAGGCAAACTTCTTTTGTACAAAATATCGGTTGTTTTAGTGGAATAAACATCCGTAGTGACACTTATCTTATTATTAAACAAACTCAGATCTACACCGAAATTTGTCGTTGCCGATTTTTCCCAGCCAAGATCCGGGTTTCCAACCGTTGGATTAAAAAGATACATCGGAGCAGGTATCTCTCCAAATCCCATCCGGGTGTTATAACTTAAACCACTTTGAGTGCCGTAAACATCTATCACATAATTTCCCGAAACACCATAACTTGCTCTAAGCTTTAAATTGTTTATCTGAGAAATATTCTTCATGAAATTTTCCTCAGTCACATTCCAGCCTAAAGCAACAGATGGGAAAAAGTCCCATTTGTTCCCTTCAGCCAAACGGGAAGCGCCATCAACACGACCGGTAGCTGTAAACAAATACTTGCTTTTGTAGCTGTAGTTTAAACGGCCTGCATAAGCCATATTTTTCCAGCCTTCATATGGCGATCCAATGCTTCTACCGGTAACACCTGTAGCATTCAGATTATAATATAATTGCGAAGAAAGTAATTGATTTGTACCCGATGCAGCAAGATTATCCGCATCGCTTTTTAAGAAACTGGTAATTCCTGTTAAAGTGAAATTATGATCGTCAGCAATAGTTCTGTTATAAGTAAGAATGTTATCCCAGTTTATAAACCTGCTGAAATTATTTGAAGAAGAGCTGAAATTTATTTTAGCACTGGCTTGAGCCAATGACGTAGCGTCATTATAAACCCCGCGGCGGTTAAAGTTTAAATTACTTCCAAAATTTGAACGGAAGGTCAGACCCTTTAGTGGAGTTAACTCTATGTATCCGTTTGCAACTACGTTTGTACGGATGTTGTTATCGCGTGCAACAAACTCTGTTCGCTCATCTGCCAGCGGACTTACTCTTGTTCTATCAAAGTCGATGGGATTGGTTCTGATCATTCCGAATTCATCATAAGGAATACCCAATGGACTTATGGACGTTGCAGTGGATAAAGGATCGCGGCGGTTGTTTTGATTGTTGTAAGTTACCTGACTAAGTATACCTGCCTTTGCCCACTTGCTGATCTTTTGATCTAAATTAAAGCGGCCATTGTAGCGGTTATACTCATTATTCCGCAACATGCCTTCCTCTTTAAAATAACCCGCAGAAGCACGAATCTTTGTATTCTCCGATCCTCCGTCAACAGAAATAGTATGGCTTTGCTGACTTCCGTCCTGAACAATTAAATCAACCCAGTCAACCCATTGCCCGGCTTGCACAGCATCATACTCGCCTGCAATATTAAATAACAAGGGATCATCTTGTGGCCCTGTCCAGGTAGGCGATCCCGCAGGAGCGTTTTTCCAGGCTTCCCTTCTAAGGTTCAGGTAATCTTCTCCGATACGTGACTCGGGAAAAGAGTATTTATTTACACCGTAATAAGAGCTGTAAGATACTCTGGCTTTACCTGTCGCACCTTTCTTTGTGGTTACTATGATTACGCCGTTAGCACCCTGCGCTCCATAAATCGCAGTTGACGAAGCATCCTTAAGAACGTCGATAGATTCAATATCATTGGTATTCAATGTACTGATATCGCCACCCTGAAATCCGTCAATAATATAAAGTGGCTGATTTCTGTCTGCCATTCTATCCTTCGGCGCAATAGACTTATTACCGCGGATAGTAATGTTCGCACCTCCACCGGCTACTCCGGATGCGCGGGTAATATCTACCCCGGGAACACGTCCCTGAATAGCTTCAATGGCGTTATGTGTCGGACTTAATACAATCTCCTCTGCTTTAACAGATGCAACCGATCCGGTTAAGTCACGCTTTTTCACTGTTCCGTATCCAATTACTACTACTTCGTCAAGCGAAGCGGCATCTGGCAATAAACGAATATTCACACGAGTCTGACTTGGACTTACAGTAACTTCCTGCTGCTTGAAACCAAGATATGAAACCAGTAAAATTGCGCTTTCATTCCCCGGTGCCACTAATGAAAAAGTCCCGTTAATATCTGTAGATACAGCTAAATTAGTCCCTTTTACTTTAACGGTAGCCCCCGGCAAAGTCTCTCCGGCTTCGTCGGTAACCACGCCGGTGATAGTAAAATCGCCCGCGCTATACCGATCGTTGATAGATTTAATAACAATCATCTGATCAACAATTTCAAAAGTAAGGGGCTGATTTTTAAGCACCTGCTTCATTACCGTTTCAACAGAAGCATTGTCGGCAAAAACCGCAATCTTCTGATTGAGTTTAATTTGATCGTGCCTGTAAAAAACGCTGTAGTCGCTGTCGCGCTCAATCTTTTTAAGCATTTCTTTGACCGTTGTATTCGTCTCATTCATAGTGAATGAATTCTGAGAGTAGCCTGCAGCATGTATCTGCATCACGCCCAAAAAGATCAAAATGGTGGTAAGCTTCATCGCTCTGATGGTTTGTCGCCAAATAGGAATGGCGCACAGATAATTTCTACACAAAAAAATCATAAATTTGGTTGGTTATTAGTTAATACTACGCTTCCCCAAGCTTTGGGTATTAGCTATTTAATTCAGAAATTCCGGGATGTTAGCGCATCCCGGTTTTGATTTAAAAAGATCGGCTACGTCATCTATCGTTGTTTAGATTGGTTAATTAGTTTTTACGATGGTTATTAAGTCCCCGTCTGTATTATAATCAATCGGGGTGTTTTCCTTTATTACTGTAAGAACTTTAGAAATATTCGCGATATTTTTAAAAGTCCCACTGTATCTAAAATATTTCAATTCATCATCCTGAAATTTGATGATCACATTATATCTCCGTTCAAGGATTCTGGCAATGTCTTCGAATGTATGGCCTTTAAATATCAGCAGATCATCCTTCCAGCCGTTATGCTCAACAATTTGCGATTCAAGAATTTGAGTAACTTTTACTGGCTCCTCTTCCATCGCCTCCCTTTTTGGTTTAGATACCTCTGACGCTGCTGCGGTTTTAATTTTTAATACCTGGTTAGCATCCAGAAAAACCTTGCTTTCCTGTTCAGAACCGGCTATGAGTTTTCCCTCTACCGATACCTTACCTTCTACCACGGTTGTTTCAAAAATCTGCTCTTCAGGATAGGCTTTAACATTGAATATTGTACCCACATCCCTAATCGTGAAGTTATCTGTCTTAACCAGGAATGGAATATCTGTGTCAGACTTTTTAATGTCGAAGTAAGCTTCGCCGTTTAAAAACACAGTTCTGTTGGTTCTGCCAAATCCCTTCGAATACGTAATTTTTGTTCCCGAATTAAGCCAAACCGTGCTACCATCAGGCAGGATCATTTTTTTTGTTGTTCCCTTGGGTACGTTCAGTTCAACGTAGGTTTCGGCGTCAGGAGTATTCGCGGCATAGCGGTGAACGCCAAACACTCCAACACAAATAATAAGCGCCGCTGCCGCAAACTTAGCCCAATAGGCTAATCTCCGGAAAGTTTGCTTGCCGGATGTTCTTTTTAAAAACGTTTGGTATGCACCCTCCACATCTATCAGATCTTTATCAGCATACAAACTAGTATGCCAGGCCTCATACAGCTCAAAATAATGCGCCTCGTTCTCCGGATTAAGTTTAATCCATTCTCTCACCTCGGCAGATTCTGTTTCATCAGCCTGTCCAGTGATATATTTTACCAAAGAAATTTTCAGATCCTCATTCATGTGAACAGATATAAGACAACCGAAAGCTGCTATACCCCCAAAAGAAAAATTATTTTTTTTTTAAAACGACAGGAAAACTGAAAGCAGAATAAAGAAATGCTTTAAGCAATGCCGCATCTTGTCGAGCGCAATCGTCATGTGGCGCTCCACTGTTTTAGTAGAAATATTAAGCTGCTCGGCAATTTCTTTGTTTTTCAAAAGCTCAAAGCGACTCATTTTAAATACCTCCCTGCACTTTTCCGGCAGGTCTTCTATGGCTTTTAAAACTTGTTCTTCCAGTTCCTTTTCCAGATAGGGGTTTCTGCTGAGAGCAGGTATTTCTGAAAGCAGGTTATGCTTGGCAAGGTAGTTTACATATTCACTTTCAATCTTTTTATGCTTCAGAAAATTCAAACACCGGTTTTGAACCATTCTGTATAAATAGGCATTGCTCGATGAAGTGATCTTTAAATTGCCGCGTTGCTCCCATAAATGGGTAAATGTGTCAGACACTATTTCTTCCGACACTTCAATATCATTCACGAATTTATTGGCGAAGAAAGAAAGTTTTACATAGTAGAGCTTAAACAGGTTTTCAAAAACTTTTTCGTCGCTTTGTATACTATTCTCTTTCTCACTGTCCCGATCGCTTATAGCATAAGTAAAAGCAGTTAATGACATGGTTAATCCTCGTACCTTTTTTAATGGTTAGAAAGTATTGGTTTGCGCCTAAATAGGTGGTTTGCGCTTTAATCAAATATAAAGAGGCAGCATAGAAGCTGAGTGTAGAATCCTTGCATTGTTTTGTAGGATGTTTACATAAAAAAATAAGTGGTGCCTTATCCGCTCATAGCCGCGGAGAGGCCTAGTAACTTTCCCTTGATGGAAAGTCACCAAAGATCAAGAACAGAAAAATGCTCGGCCGCTTTTCTGTTCGGGCTCACGCTCGCACTTCGGTTGTTTTTGTAGTCTTTTTTACTTGGAGTTCTTGGATAAGGTAGTTTTACATAACCCAATAATGAAACCCCAGCAACCCAACCACTTCACCCAAACCCCAACCTACGAAGCCCTGCCTTCCGACAAATGCCGGAAAGAATTTTCTCATCAGCAGGGATTGAGTGAAAGAAAAGGGCATCGGGTGTTTACCGAAGCAAAGGGCCGAAGCTGGGCGTAAACAGACGCAGCCCTGCGCGCTGATGAGGAAATTGTGGGCAGACTTGTGCGGAAAAGGCATCTCAGGAAGGCATTGAATTTTGGTCCTTTGTTTCAAGACAAAGGACTAGGCCCTGCGCCAATGAGCAGAAAACAATACAATTTTAATTTATCCGCTCATGCCACAGAGGCCGTAAACTCAAGCTCTCCTTCTACTGCACTACCCTCGTCAGCACATTACTATAAACCTCCTGCCCTTTTCTGCCTACCTGAACTTAGACTATCAGCTATTGCGATTTATGGCCTTAATTAGGCAGCCTGGAATAATTACACCCACGCAGATTGAGAGAACAATGCAGGTTGCTTATAATGCAAAATTGAATTCCGGATGTATATCACGGCAAGTAGGAGCTGTAGTTACCGATGCTAAGTTTTCAATAAAAGCTATAGGGTGGAATGATGTGCCAGCCGGCCAGACACCATGTAACTTAAGAAGTTTAACAGATCTCCAAAGTGGAGTAGTCAATGGCTTCAGTGAATATGAAATCAGGGATTGCAACTACTCATATTCTGAAGGGGGGAGATCCTAAAAGCAATCCAAACCTCATAATGTTTCAGGGTGCAGTTGGAAGAGTGTTTCATAAACTATATGAACCTTTATGGCATATAAAGACGAAATGTCCATACTCACAGGAATAGACCCTAAACCATCAATCGAACTCCAAATCAAGCCTTATTAAGGATGAGATTCTACAACATAGGTTATTAAAAAGAATGAAAGGAAAATCAGAAGAAGAAAAAGAGGAGTTCTTGATAAGGAGTTTGGGAATAACTCTTGAAAAGACATTTTGAGCCAAGGAATGATCTCATCCACGCCTTGGTTCGTGTCCCCGCGAACCAAATTAAGTTATTCTTCTGTTTCGTGGAGACACGAACCAGGGCTTAACGATGTTCGATGTTGACCATGTTGCTGAACGATATCGTCCTTCTTTGAGTATCGTCCGCTCAAAATTCAAAAGCGTTATACCCGCAATTAGATTACAATGGAATTTTTAGCTTGAAATTTTTAACTTGTCCCGAATTAGCCATGAAAAATTTCTCTATTCAAGATCAGATAACAAATTCAATAACAGCATTTTCAGAAGCGGCCGAAAAGATGCCTGGTGTCGTGATAGTTCATGATTTAAGAGATTGGTCAATTGCATGGATGTCCCAGAGTGGTTTAGACCTCCTCGATCTATCGCTGGAAGAGGTTACAAACCTGACTCATGAGGAGTATTTTTCTACGTATTTTAATAAGGAAGACGCGGATGACTATGTTCCAAAGATTTTGGGCCTGCTGCAACGAAATAATACGGAGAATATTTGCACTCATTTTCATCAGGTTCGTTTTGCTGTAGACGGCGAATGGAACTGGTATATGGGTGGCGTGCGTATTTTGACCCGGGACCACGAAGGAAAGCCTTTGCTTGTGGTAACTATAGTGCTTCCGATAGATTCAATGCATCACATGACGGCGAAAGCACAAAGGTTATTAGACGAAAATAACTTTTTGCGTAAAAACATGAAGCAATTCAGCAGTTTGTCGAAACGCGAACGTGAGATCCTCGGCCTGATGACTCTCGACAAAAGTACCGCAGAAATTGCTGAGACCTTGTTTATTTCCCTGCATACGGTTGAGACTCATAAAAAGAATATAAAAAAGAAGCTGGGCACTGGCTCGTATTACGAGCTTAATCAGTATGGAAGAGCCTTCGATTTGATTTGAGAATCTCAGAGTATCGCCCCGGCCGGCCGATTTCTAGTCGTAGCGTCTCGCTACGACAGGTTTGTAACAGCAAGGGTAAAAGTCTAGAAAAGAAAGAGGACAAGCCTTTATTTAATAATAGGTCGTAGCGTGACGCTACAACCAGTGTGCAGAGTAAAAGCAGGTATTAAGCCTGCTTTTCTTTCAATAATTTATGGTGATAAATATATGAGCCAACCACAAGTACCAGGCCCACCAGCATGAATGCAAGATCGGCAAAGGGAGTGCCCACCATATAGAAAGCATATATTGCGCCGATCAGATCGAAAGTGAATCCGGCATAGGCCCATTCCTTAATGCGCGAGAACCCAGGCACCAGCAACGCAATGCTGCCGAGTATTTTTGCTACGGCCAGCAGAAACAGTACATTATATGGGTAGCCGATAGACTTCATCATCGCTTCGCCCTGGGGGTTCGGCATGAAACTTGTTACTGCCGACATGAGCATCAGGGCTATTAGCAGTACAGTAAAAATCCAGTAAATAATTTTAGTTCTCTTCATGTTGTGGTTGTTTTAATTGCTAAGCAAGTTTATATCAATTATGATAACAAATATGCAAGTCTTTAATGGTAAGTACAGGTGCTAAATGCGACAAGTTTAGGGGTGTTTAGCTTAGCGTTTTTCTGGATTCCCGTCATTGCCGACCTGATCGGCAATCCTATGCACTATACAGGTAAAGAGATTAATTGCTCAGCATTAGGATTCCTGCCTGCGCAGGAATGACGGGAATGGGGAATTGAACGGGTGTCGTGGTGGTTGAACGATAGTGGTCATTTTAAAGAGTATCGTCATACTTCGATCCTCGTCATTGCCGACCGATCGGCAATCTTAATGCACTATAATTCGCACCAGCAAAAAAGCCAGATACGCTATTGGTGTTTACGGTTATAATCCTCAACCAGCTTGCGGACGGCCCATCTGCCAAAGAAACCAGTTTGGTTTATCTTCTCCGCTATCTCTGCATCATCTCCCATCACCGCCAGCAGCAAGTTCCGAACTTCATTTAACCGTTTTTTACCCGAGAAGGGATCCGTTATCACATCTTGCAAGACCGTCACTGCTCCGTTTTTCTCCACGTAATAGGTTCGCCGTTCGTCAGCACCTATCATCTTTATGCCGCCCCTCTCATCGGACATCATTCTAGGAGTACTACCACCTATGATTAACAGGTTTACTTTTCCTTCTATCTCGACACCGATAAACTGCGGCTCCTTACCATATTTTATTTCACGACTCAAAAACAAAGCTCCGTCTCGTCTGAATTCTTTGACATCACGCGGGTATAATTTGAAAGATTTTCCCGAAAGCTGTTGAATTTTCAGCATCGATTTATTCAAACGCAGAATGTTGCCCCTGATAGTATCCCCGGTGGCTTTAATCACATAATCCTGAGCGGATAAGTGTAAGCTGGAGATTAGTAATAATGCAATGAATAAATTTTTTTTTATCATAATTTGTTTGTTTTTTAATCAAACTGCGTAAAGACAATTCCTTCTTGTATGCCATTCTGAAACAGACAGTAGAGCATTGGTTTATCCTTTGCAATAGCTGCTTCTCGTAAAGCTCAACGTTTTATTTTTTGCTACTCTAATAAGACCTGTTGAAATACGTTTTCAAAATCATTGTTGACTCCTCTACAAATACCTTTTCTTTGATCAAATCTTCAAGATCGGTAATGGCCCCTTCATTTATTTCAAGGTTCTTCTCCTTACACAAGCTGATAAAGTGCTCATATAGCTGCTTTGCCTTTTCAAAATCACCAGATCGAAGTGTTGCCAAAGGAATATTAAACATGGCATAAACGGCCTCTTCATCGTATTTTAGTGCTTTATAAGAATAATCTATTGACTTTATGTAATTACCGGCACAGTAGTATGTCCATCCCATATTACCCAGGGCACTGTCATAAGTGCTGTCAATTTTAAGTGCTTTTTCAAATGAAGATATTGCCAGGTCATATTTCTTTAGATGATTGTAAATATTCCCTAACCCAACAAGAGAATACTTATATTCAGGATTTTCTTTTAAGGCTTTCCTATACCAGTTGATTGCTTGTTCATATTCATTTTTTTTGTAAAAACAATCTCCAATTTTGTCGAGTGTATATTCACTTTGTTTATTCAGCTCATACGACTTCATGAAATCAGCTAACGCTTCGTCCGTTTTGTCCGAATAGTAATAAGCCAAACCACGATCATTATAATAATAGCTGTTCTGAGGTGCAAGCCGGATAGCATAGGAATAGTTGTTGATAGCTTCAGGATATTTATCCATGTCATAGTAGATTTCTCCCCTGAAATCATGAGCCCGTGCTTCATCGAGATTAGAGAGTATATATTCGTTTATATATTTTAATGCGCTATCCGGTTTATCAAGATAATAGTAGCATTTTGACAGATTGTAGTAACCCGGCTGATATTGTGGAAGTTTTAAGATTAGGTTATTAAAATGCAGAGCCGCCTCTTCGTACTTTTCCAGATCCATTAACGTGTTCGCGAGGTTGAGGGTCACCTGAAGGAAATCTGGACTAATAGCCAGGGCCTGTTTAAAATCCGCGATTGAGGAGTCATAGTTTTTCAACTGCAAATTAGATACAGCTCTTACGTTATACCCATAAGAATATTGGGGCGATTCTTTGATGATTTCTGAGAATGAGTCAATACATTCCGCGTATTTACCCTGCTGAAGCTGCAACTCGCCCTTAAGTACTCTGATATTGAGTATCGTAGGATGGCTGTTAAGGAATCGATTTATTTTGACAGACAAGGTCTTCGGAGATTCGAATGTGCTTGCAAATAAGTCGATACGCTTGCCTACAACAGAGTTTGGATGTTCTTTACAAAAGCGGGCGAATATTGCAGTTTCGGGAACAGATGTATTGCTGAAGATTTGCCTGAAGAAGTGTCTGACAAGCACAGTTTCTTCCTTTGACAATTCCTTCCGACTGGCTAGGCCCGCAAGAGAAAAGATTTCCTGAAAATGATACCCATTAGCCTTCAGGATGTTTTTTCCTGCATCTGCACTTACCAGGCTTTGATAAAGGAGAGTAATACCCTTGTCAATACTGTCTTTTTTAAAATACTCCAGGGCGGCAGCAATGCCGTTCGAATAATCGCTGGCATAAATGTTTTTCCTTATTGTAGGGATAGAAAATACTGAACTTGTATCTGCCACGGAAGTAGCAATACTCCGGGATGTT
This sequence comes from uncultured Sphingobacteriaceae bacterium, assembly GCA_946887045.1. The sequence goes on from CAMPKC010000001.1 coordinate 140,709, forward strand.
ATAAATAATAATATAAGAACTGTAAAAAGACGTTTAGGCATTGTGATAGGTTATGTAGCAAATATAAAAATTGTTCGCATTTTTGCCACCTGCGCATCGATTCAAACTGATCGGTATTTCCACCGTACCACAAACATTTAGTCTAGATAATGAGCAGAAATACCCCTATAGCAATCCGCTGACCATCCAGCAACCCTAACATAACCCGAAATTCTAAGTTCCGAAGGGTTGGGTCCTCCCGCAAGTGCTAGACGAAAATTTGCCGGCAGCTGGCCTTTGCTTCTTAAACAGCCCGGGCCCTTTACCTGCGCACAGCCTTATTTAACGCCTATGTCCTGCGCAGGAAGGAGGAGGTTTAGAATCCCCATTTACTTATCAGCTGCAACATGATAAATAGGATCTTCGAGAATATTTACATCAATTACTGCCTCGGCGTTCTTTAAAAGCAAGCGGCAGTCTTCGCTGAGGTGCTTCAAATGCAATTTCTTACCTGCGTGCTTATATCTATCAGTCAGCTTATTCAAAGCTTCGATACCCGACATATCTGCAACGCGACTGTCTTTAAAGTCGATTATAACCTCTTGGGGATCCTGAGAAACATCAAACTTCTCGGTAAAAGCGGTTACCGAGCCAAAGAAAAGAGGTCCGTATATCTCGTAATGTTTAATGCCATCCTGATCTATAAACTTTCGGACCCTGATTCTGGTGGCACTATCCCAGGCAAACACTAAGGCAGATACTATAACACCGACAAGCACTGCGAGGGCCAAATTATGAAGCCATACTGTAATAACAGCCACAAGTATTCCCACAAAAATGTCCTGACGGGGCATCTTATTGATTATCCGGAAGCTCATCCATTCAAAGGTCCCGATAGCAACCATAATCATTACGCCTGTTAAAGCCGCCATGGGCACCCGTTCAATTACCGGCGCACCAAAAAGTATGATCAATAATATGGTAAACGCTGCAACGATACCAGACAGCCTGGCTCTGGCCCCTGCCGAAAGGTTTACCAATGTTTGCGCAATCATCGGGCAACCTCCCATACCGAAGAAAAATCCGTTCAGAATATTGGCTCCGCCCTGGGCCAGACTTTCCCTGTTTCCATTGCCACGGGTCGCGGTAATCTCATCTACCAAATTCAGCGTTAACAAACCTTCGGTTAAACCCACTCCTGCCATGATAAGGGCATAAGGAAATATAATCTGCAAAGATTCGAGCGTGAAAGGAATTTCGGGAATATGAAAAGGAGGAAAACCACCGCTTACAGATGCGATATCTTTAACTGTTTTGGTATCGATATTGAATCCAAGAACAACAAAGAAAACAATAATAATTGCCGCTAAAGAAGGGGGAATAGTTTTGGTAACTCTCGGCAGGAAAAGCACTATCGCAATAGTTAAGGCTACCAGACCAGCCATAATGTATAAAGGGGGACCACTGAGCCAGACGTCGTTTCCATTAACGCTTGTTTTGAATTGCTCCAGCTGCGCCATGAAGATAATCACTGCAAGTCCGTTGACAAAACCAAACATTACAGGCTGAGGAACCAGACGGATAAATTTTCCGAGTTTAAACACTCCGACCAGAATTTGTATTACTCCGCAAAGAGCCACCGCGGCAAAAACGTAGTCAATTCCATGAGATTTCATTAAGGCAATAAGAACTACCACTGTAGCACCCGCCCCTCCGGAAATCAAACCCGGCCTTCCGCCGAAAACGGCTGTTACCAAGCCCATGATAAAAGCAGCGTATAAACCTACTAAGGGAGGAAATCCACCTAAAATAGCAAAGGAGAGAGACTCGGGCATCATGGTCATGGCAACCGTTAAGCCCGCGAGAATTTCAATTTTATAATCGACTTTCTGAGAGAAGTCAAATAGGCGTAAATAAGGTTTCATTCCTTAATCTTTAATTCGAAAACACTATACATGAAAAATTTTTAGCAGAAAAAGCTAAAGAATAATTACAACAAAGAGCAAGTACTCAAGGTGGTGTAATAGGGCTATTATAAGAAGTAACGGTCATTGCGCGCAAAGGTATAAAAATATTTCTCGGAGAGAATCGGGATGTTCTCTTCAAGTTGAGTGAAGCGCTCATTATTGTTGAACGATAAGGGTCACCCGTAGAAGCGCGTCATTGCCGTCCGATCGGCAATCCTAATGCACTATTCAAGAAGAAAAAATTATGCTCTGCATTAAGATTCCTGCCTGCGCAGGAAGGACGGCGATGGGCGATTGGGGTCGGTGGTATTGCTGAACAATCAGGTTCCTTTGTTGGTATCCTCATCAACACAAAGAAAAAAAGAAACCGCCTCATAATCGGGTTATGAGACGGCTTCTGGTATTGTAAACAAAACTTAATTTACTTTAAAGATGTTTACTGTTGATTCGGCTGTATTGCCTTTAGCGTCTTTTGCTACCACTTTCCAATAGTAACTTGTATTTGCTGTAACAGTTACATCATCTAACTTTTTCAGGGTGATATTAGCCTGAAGCAATGGAATATTGGTGCTTGTAGTGCCCAGATACACGTCATAAGCCGAGAGATCATTATCGGCATCATCTGCAGTCCAGCTAAGGTTTACCTTTCCATTTACAGCTGTAACAGATTGACGCATTGTCGGCATCAGATTATCAGGAGGAAACGGGGCAAAGTATGCAGTTGCCTCTCCCGCGTTGTAAAACTTGCGCGTTTCACTGGTACCTACTTCCGTACTGGACTCCGACTTTGAAACCACATACCATGAAAAAGGCGTATTACTGCTCAGATTTACCGCAAGTTGAGTAGCAGTGGTTGTTTGTTTAGTTACCGCCTGGGTTAGAAGGTTCTTTATATTAACTTCATAAAGATCGACATTTGCCGCGGCATTCCACTTTAGTGTTACTGTGCTGATAGTCGACGAAACAATTGTTCCCTGCGTACATGCTTCGTTAGCTGCAGGCGATACAAGAACCGCTTGCTGCGGGGCTGGCTGTACCTTTTTTCCCTTTTTACAAGCGAATAGGGTTAAACATAATATGGCTAGAATTAATTGCTTCATTTCTTTAAAATTTTAGTTGAGCTCTCAGTTAAACTTGTCTTTACACTAATGATATACATTCCTTCAGGCAGGTCTGAAAGGCTAACCTGAACCACTCCGTTCTGAACTATTTGCGATGCGGCATATTTACGGGCTCCGGCTAAATCGGTAAGTGTTATATTAGCAGAAGAAGATGTATCATTTCCCATATTGATGAATACATTCTGATCGAATGGGTTAGGATAAATGGTATGGCCATTGGATACGAAAATGCTCTTTTCAATAGTACCCTGACATTCTTTCTCTGTACTTACTGTGATCTTATTCATTCCATCGGTTAGTGGCAGCGTAATCGAACCCAAAGTGGTTTGATACATTTTGTCGTTCACCTGTATCAGATACCGGTCTGAACCGGCAAGATTAAGAGCAACTGTATTATCAGCAGGTTTAACAACCGAATACATACTTAATGCCTGTGGCTCTCTGACTGTTAAATCAAAACACTGACTATAATCAGCCTGGCCCTCAACGGTGATACAAACCTTATAGTTGCCTGCGCTTAAAGAAGGTATCTCCAATGCTGTTGTAAAGGGAAGCACTGTATTTGTACCGCCGATTACAACATTGGCTTTATAGGTCATATTTTCGGCTGCCGTGATATTTATTTTACCATCATTGCCGCTTGAGCATACTTCATCGGAAGCTTTAACCTGGAAGTTATTTGCAGGAAGTTTAAAGCGATCGGCTACCACTAATGTCCGGGTAACCGGATTTGCTGCTGCATACTGTGTATTTCCTGCCTGAGTAGCTGTAATATCAGTACTCCCGGTTCCTGTTATCTCAATCATTCCATTTACAACCCTCGCTACGGCCGTATTGCTGCTGGTATAGCTAATTGCTAAACCGGAGCTGGCAGTAGCACCCGCAGCAAAATCATCAGAAGTGATGTTTTTAGGCGTGAACGCAGTAAAGGTTATTGTTTGATCCAGTTTGCTTACCACCAGATCTCTGCTTACCGGACTAGCGGCCAGCCATGAGGTGTTTCCAGCTTGTGAAGCCGTAATACTTGTTGTTCCAGCTCCAACGATGTGAATTTTCCCATTTACAATAGTAGCCACTTCAGTATTACTACTGCTCAGGCTTACTGCCAGGCCAGAAGAAGTCGTAGCCCCCGCCTCAAAATCTGCGTCAGTAACCACTTTTGCAGGGATAACATTAAAGGTGATAGTTTGAGATTGCTGGGCTGCGTTCACAACCAGATCTCTGCTTACAGAAGTGGCTGCCTGCCATTCTGTGTCTCCAGCCTGCGATGCGGTAATAGTAGTTGTTCCGGCAGCTATTATATGGATTTTGCCATTTACAATATCGGCGACAGCGGTATTGCTGCTGCTTAAGCTTACAGCCAAGCCGGAAGAAGCAGTGGCACCTGCCTCAAAATCTGCATCTGATACACTTTTCGCCGGAAGGGCGGCAAAGGTAATTGTTTGGGATTTCCTGGCCGTTACCTCGTCGCTTTTTGTACTTAGAGCACCATACTCGCTTACAGCCTGCACTGCATAGGTATGAGTTTTTCCAGCAACAGGATTGGAATCGGTATATTGCGTATTTGTTGTGAAAGCGATTACTTTACCATCCCGAATAACAATGTAAAGGCGGGTGTAGGCAACGTTATCCCAGCTTAATGCAGACCCACTGATCTGAAGATTTGAGGGCTTTCCAGGGGCTTCAGAAATCATTCTTGGGTCCCAGGTATCACCACTGCGCATGATAACATTTTCGTATGTGTATGTTGCCGCCTCTGCATCAGTTAGACTACTTTTGGCGGTGCCTTTAACTGTGCTGGTCACGTTGCCATTGGCATCTTTAACATCATATTCATAATTGGATATACGCTGCGATAAGTCAACAGGATTACCGGCTGCATCCATCGTTCCATAATCAGCGAAAATAGCAGGTATTGCGCCCATCTTATAATACCATCCTGTTGGGTAAACATTAGCTTTTAGAGTAGTATTAAGGAACACTGTTTTAGGTGAGTTTTGCCAAGGCCGGCCATAGTATGTTGTAACTGTACCACTTACTTTATCCTGATCAATAGTGCAATTGCTGAATACATATCCCCAGAGGGTACCCGAGCCATGACTTGGTGCAACTATATAACCTCCATCTTTTCGGGTAACAGTAATGGTGCAATTGTCGAAGAATACATCTCCACCACCATAGACAAAATCTACCGCACCTTCAATTTTTGAATTTTTTATATAATGACGATCTGAAATTCTGCTGTAAGATGTAAGATAGGTATCCTGATAGCTCCGCAGGTAACAATTATTCATTGTAAAATGATTGCTGGGAGTATACAAAGCCAAAGCCTGCGGGCCGGCCTGGCTCTCGTAGCCATAACTATTTTCAAAAATGATATTTTCAAAATAGCAATCGGATGAATTTACAACCATTGTAGCACCCTGGCTTACATGATAAACGGTAGTTCCTTTTCCATCGCTGCCAGACAAACGATTATCTGAAATGATAACACTATCGCGATGCTGCCCGATTAAGTGTATAAAAGGTTTATTAGAAGGGATATCGTGATGCCCGGTATATTTACCACTTTTAATAAAAATAACCCATGGAGTTGCACTGCTGGCAGGAGCCGCAGCAATGGCACTGATTACGGACGTATAATCCCCTGTACCGTCTTGAGCCACTACCGCATCAAAGAGTTTTTTAGCCGGCTCTAATCTGACACCCGTTTTAAACTTCAGCGTGATTCCGGCAAATACATTGCCCGATAAATCGGTAAGTGCGCCAGCCGGAACAGTAAAGGTGTACTCGGTATTGTAGTTCAGCTTTTCATATTTAAAGGTTACTGTTTTAGAACCATAGGCGCCTGTTAAAACTGTCGAACCAAGGGTTATATCACCTGTACCAACTTTAACTTTCTCATCGAAAGTAAGTACTACCGAACCGTTTATTGATGCGGTAACCGATCCTTCAACAGGTACAGTTGATATTAAAACCGGGGCTTGCGTATCGGCGACAATTTCTTTATCGGCAAATACAAAGACGTTTGTAAATGCTGTACCATCATTATCTGTACCTTCATTAAGTATCGCGCTGGTTTCGTCGGCTATCCAGCGTATATACACTTTGGCCTTCCCCTCTGCTTCAACCGGCAAAAGCGAATTTAAATCTTTCCATCCCGTATTATAAACGCTGGTGATGTCTACCCGGGCAAGTTCTGTGTAGGTTACATCATCAAGAGAATACTGTAATACCTGAACCGAATAGGCCTGGTAGTTCGCACTCACCATCGATTTAACTTGTATATTTTTATAACCCGCAGTCGAAAACTGAGCTTTGAGATAACGGCGCTTTGTTTTAAAATCGGCACCTAATGTCCAGAATCTCACGTTGGGATATGGAGGAGAAAATGCGGAGGCATTTGCCAGCCAGCCAACGGTTGAACCAGTGGGCTCGTAAGATGAGATGAGACCCGTGTTTGTCGTTTCTGAATAAAAATCGCCCGGCCTGCTTTGTGTGGGCGTCAAAGCCTTAAAATTCCATCCGACAATAAAAGGAACTTCATCAAATGTGGCTGTAAAAGACTTGTTTTCATTTACTGTAACGGTCCTTTCGGCTGCGGTAGAGTTATCTTCCCAATAACTAAAATTTGAAACCGGATTGGGCACGACCTTCATCGAAACTTCTGTTCCTTCCTCATATTTACCATTTGTAGGCTGCGGTGTTAACTGCACCTGTCCCCAGGTAGAACCTGCAATAGCGACATTAAAGGTGTAAGTGGGTTTCGCTTCAAAAACAGCTTTTATCTTTTGTTTAGAATTTACTGTAACAACATACGGATTGCTGGTTGATAGATCTGTTTCAGTAGAATCCACCCACTTAACAAACTTGTAACCAAAGGCCGGAGTGGCCTGCAAACTTACAGAAGCACCCTGATCATATTGATCACTATTCGGTGTTTTAGTCACCGTACCTGCTTCAGGTATGTTTAAACTTGTAATAAGCGGATACTGAGGGTTAGTTGATACATAGTTACCATAGATTTTAAGGCTGAACATATAAGCATTCTGCAATTCATTTAAGTTAGTGAACTTAATTGCCACGTTACTTTCGTTTATGTCAACCGAAACTTCCTGCCCGGAAGATGGAGTGGCATACGTACTGTAAATGGCCACCCAATCGGCATCAGAAGCACCTTTTTTCCACAATTTAAACCCACGGCTGCTTCCAGTTGCTCCATGTTGATACACCACTTTGGTAATTGAGTTTAAAGGAGAGAGCTCCATGTAAGAACCAACTATCTTTTCGGCCCTGGCATATCCTGTAGAAACAAGCGTATAATTGAACCTCGTCTCATCTCTCCCCGTGGGCGCTACAGTAACTTGATTGAATTTAAAAGTCAAAGTTTCTGCAGAAAAATCAGTGGTTTTGGATACTGTTTGTTCTGTGGCGGATGTGAGAGCTGTCCAGTTCTGAAAATCTGTGGAATACAAAAGCTTTTCCTGAGCCCATGTACTTTGTGCAAACAATAGGGCTAAAAGTAAGTAGAGATATTTCCTCATACGGTTTAAATTAAAAGGTTAATAATTTTAAGTTTATAATCAAATACTGGTTGGTCCAGTCGTTATGGTTATTATTTTTCAGAAACCTGAACTCGAACAAATAAGCTTATACATCTCAAAATAAGCATCTTGCATCCCACTCATTTGAGGAGAGGGATAAGGTGAGGTGATATTGCATTGTCTGCGCCCTCTCTGCCTCCAGAGGATCTCCTCAAAGGGAGAGAAAGGTCATCGCTCCCATGCGAATCGCTTATATCCAGGCATATTATTCGATTTCAGGTTATTAGTTTGTTATATATCAATCAGCGTCTTACTCTGCCGATTTTTACTAACTGGTTATTTACTTTTCAGAATTTCGGAAATACACTAACAGGTAAATCTCATTTCAAAACTAGCCGGAGGCTATAAAACGCTGGTTCAAAAACTGACCTAATAGGTCAATTTTTTATGACATGGGTGTTTATATCTGTTTATTTAAGTACAACCGACTTATCTCCCGCCCCGTTCTCAAATCCTACCTTATGCTTCACCAGATTTGTGTTTGTATTGATTAGTCTGATATCCCTGCTTCTTTCTCCGTTCACCTTCAATAAAACCTCTGCATTGTCACTATATACAAAAGCATTTATAGCGATTGCCCGACTGCTTTCTACATAAATAACTGGATTGGTTTCAGCCGAAATTATTTTCAGCCCATCTAATGAAATATTCTCAGCTTCAATGATTTCGGCTGCTTTGTTAGCCCTGAGTGTTGAGTTTCTTATCGAAATATTTTTCACGCTCATTTCCGGTAAGCCACGGATAAAAATTCCTTTTCCGGCACCGTTACAAACTACATTACTGATCTCGAAGTTTCTGAACTGGGGAGTTTCTTCTGTAACGGCAGGCACCTCTACCTTTTCACCGGGTTTTGGAGGTTTGGTAAAGTAATACATGTCAAAATAGATGGCTTCGTCTACAATGTCCTTCATGTAGATATTTTTTACATAAATATCTTCCACAACCCCGCCCCTGCCTCTGGCCGTCTTAAATCTTAAGCCTTTATCGGTGCCTACAAAGTTGCAGTCATAAACAAAAATATTTCGGGCACCACCGCTCATTTCACTGCCGATCACGAAGCCTCCATGGCCTTTGTATACTACCGAGTTGCGAATTATTACGTTCTCTGTAGGTATACCTCTTTCGCGTCCGGCTTTATCCTTACCTGATTTTATGCATATACCGTCATCTCCGACATCAAATGTGCAGGCATCGATTAGAACATTTTTACAAGATTCGATATCTATGCCATCGCCATTCTGCGCATAATCCGGATTTTTTACAGAAACATCTTTTACTGTCACATCTTCGCTCATCAGAATGTGTAATCCCCAGGCCGGTGAGTTTTGAAACGTAACGCCTTCAATCAGTACGTTTTTACACCTGGTAAAATTGAGCAAGGTCGGACGTAAATAATCTTTAACATCCTGATAGTCCTGCTCCGTCTTTCCCGGCAAAATCGCACCCGGATCAACCATCTTATGTGCTTTACGCGTTTTTTCGGAAGGGTACCAGGTTCGTCCGTCTTCACTAAGCAAACCACCGCTGGCGACTTTCTTTTTCCACTCCCTTTCCGTTAACCTGTCTTTGGTTATCATACGCCAGAAATCGCCATTCCCGTCAATCATACCTTTACCCGTAATGGCTATATTTAGGAGATTGCTTGCGGAAATTGGTGATTGATTCCGCATCGAAGGCTTCCCTTCATAATTACCTTTCACAAGGGCATACTGATCAAAATCGTTGCTGAATAGCAGAATTGCACCCTTGCTTACACTAAGGTTTACATTATTTTGCATCATAACAGGCCCCGTGAGCCATACCCCGGCAGGCACAGTCACAACCCCGCCCCCTTTGCTGCTACAGTCTTTGATTGCATTATTAATACTTGAAGTATTTAGAGTAAGCCCGTCGGGTTTTGCTCCATAAGCTGTAATTTCGAAGGTATCTTTCTTAAACACAGGCGTTGAAACTTCCGGAAGGTTTTCCCAGGAATATTTCTTTGTAACAGCCTGTCCGTACGTGTCCGCCTGCAACACCGCAAGTGAGCTTAATAAAAAAAGGATTTTAGGAATTTTCATCGGAAAAGATTTGAGATATGAGATATTAGATTTTTCGTGTGTCTATAATTGTTTTGGTACTCAAGAGGGCTGCGCCGTTTGAGATCATGCAAATTTTCATATCTATTTGTGTCTGTTAAAGCATGTATGTTTCATCAGAAATATTTTTTTTTATAGGCTATGGAACTTGCATGAACTTTCTCATTTCTTTTGAAAGCGGTAAGCTCATGCAGGTTTCATCTAGAGATAATGTGTTCAGACTATTTGCTTTGATTGTCTGTAATATCTTTTACAAGGCTATTGACATACACCTCGATGTTATCATAGGCGCTGCTCAGATCCTTTCTGTTAGCATCAGCTTTTTTAGGATCAAGTTTTTTCGCAGTTTCCCAGACATCTGGCATGCCATCGCCATCGGTATCGGCTGGTGCGGGTAAAGTTTGAAGCACAGGCCAGCCCCCAACATCACTAACTCTGTCTATTATGCCGTACATGCTGTATTGATCGCCGCTGGAGCCGTGAGCAGTATAGGTCTTATTTTTAACATGAGTGAGAATTCTTAAGTCTACAGCGTCTTTCTTGTAAGATGCGCCGGCAAATTCCAACACCTTTTGATAGGCCTGTTCGGCGGTATGGGTTTTTACGTTATTTTCGATAGCGTGAGGTTCGCTTAATTTCATTGCCGCTTTATCTGCGGTCGAAACCGTTCCGTAACTGCTATGAATCTGATTGTAAACTCCGTAAGCCCAGTTATCATTGGTGGGATTAGCGCGGCCATCTACCACGTTTCCGGCTATATAAAATTTACCCCATTTGTTAAAAATTGCCGAAGTAGAATCCTTGTTTTTGTCTGGCGAAAAAATCCTGTCCAATTTCCTGGTAGCAGGTCCGGGCTTATAATAATTGTTTACGATATTGATATTCATAGCTTCGCCCCCGTAAGCGCTATTTCCTCCCCAATTATAGACTACGTTGTTTCTGTAATCTACCAGATCGGTCAAAGCGTAGATACTATTGGCGCGTTCGCCAAATCTTGGGTTTCTGCTATCATGATTTGCAAGAAGGTTGTGATGAAAGGAGGCGTTTTTCCCACCCCAGATTCCGCCGTATCCATGGGCTCCTTTCGCATGTGCTGAATATCGTAAGCTTTCTGATATGATACACCACTGGAGCGTGAAGTTATCGTTATTGTAGAAAGACACACATTCGTCGACCGACCAGCTCATCGAACAATGATCCACGATGATGTTACGATTCTCGAAGGCTCCGAGAGCATCTGCTTCTTCGCCAGCTTCATCGCCCATTCTAAAGCGCATGAAGCGAATTATAACATTTGAGCCCGTAACAACCACAGGGTATTTTTTCAGCGTTATACCATCGCCCGGGGCAGTCTGCCCGGCTATGGTAATGTTTCCGTTCCTTATTGTTAAGCGGCTTTTTAATTCAATGGTTCCGGAAATGTCAAACACCACAATTCTTGCATCGGTAGCATCAACGGCTGCTCTCAAACTTCCGGCGCCCGAATCGTTAAGATTGGTCACCTTAATCACCTTACCTCCCCTTCCGCCGGTTACATTTCTTCCAAAACCTTCGGCACCGGGAAACGCGAAAGCCGGTTCCTCAACTTTCACAGGTTGACTATTATTGTTAGTGTTTGGGTTAGTGGTGTCAGTGTTTGTTTCCTCGGTTTTTTTCCCTTCAACAACAGTTCCTTTTTCTTTGCAGGAATAAAATCCGGCAACCAGACAACAAAGCACAATGCTTTTTAAGATTTTCATTTGAAATATAGTTTTTTTTAATGGTGATGAAGCTTGCATGAGTTTTCTCATTTCGTTTGAGAGTGGCAAGCCCATGCAAGTTTTTACACCTATTTAGCACAATGCTTTTTTTGAAAATCGCAGCGAAAACCTAAGATGTTTTCGCTGCGAATGTTAATTCAGATTACAATCTCCACCTTGGATCTCCTGCAGTACTTCTACCTGGAAACCCTTGATCCTGTATCTTAAAGTTATTAGTAAAAGGATCTGTGAATACCTCATTGGACGGTCGGGTATGCATTATAAGATCCGGGATTGGATTCGATGCATTTACATAATCTGAGGTAGCATAGTTGTTCGTAGCATCTATAGTAGAACCGGTTGCCCTGATTCCCCTCGGAGAAGTATTTCCCGAATTACTTTTTCCTATGCTAAATATGTTATTGTAAATTTTGATTCCGCCAGCCACTACTGCTGTGTTGCAATCTATCAAATAACTGCCTCCGCGGGGAGCTCTGTAAAACGTACTGTTCTCAATTGTAATGGAATTCGCGCTTGCCTTGCTGCTTACCACTACTATCTCAGCCCGAGAGATTGTGCTGTTCTTTATCACAATATTCTCCGCCTTGCAAGTAGCATTATCTACAGTAAGTAAACCATATCCTGAGATACTGTCAATCAGGCAATTATTAATAACATAATTATTTACAGTTGTTGTGCCTGACTGTAAACGTGTTATTCCTCTGAATATCTCGATTTTACAATTCTCAAATTTAAGTTTTCCAAGAGCGGCGCCTCCGGTTGTGTTGAACACATACATTCCTCCGTAAGCATTTCCTTTTAGGTTGACATTCACAAAAGAGATCGAGTCGATTGTGCTGCCGCTCTCAAAATTGAAATTTCTGGTAAAATAAATATTAGCAGGCTCCTGAATCAACAAATCGCTGCCGCTGGTTATAGTAACGGTTTTGCTCAAGCTTAAGCTTTCACCTATGTTATAGGTGAGCCCCTTTTTCAAAATTATTGTACTTCCTGAAGGAACATCAAGAATAGTATCCTGCAAAAGCGAAGGTTTGAACTCAAGATCTCTCAGATCAATTACAGCCCCCTCAAACGGTGCTTTCGTGATGTAAGTATTATAGCCGCGCAAGGTACTGCCGCTATATAATTCGAAATAGTAACTGGTGGCACTTGTTAAGCCGTTAACAATTCTGTATTCGTTATTAATATCGGTAGGCGACAAGGTTACCGTTCTTAAAAGCGTACCGTTGAGTTCCGTAAATACTTTGATTTCAGTAACCGCAGCACCGCTTGCCGTCCACCTCATAATGGCCGAATTCTCGGTTACATCATTAATAGTAGAAGGTTTTAAGATAGAAGGGAACCTGGGAGTTTTTACTGCTCCCAATATTCCGAATTTTGAATTTTTAAGCGAATCTGCTGAGTTGGCCCTTACTTGTACCTGGTACAACTGGTCCCACTTGAGGTTTTCGATCAATACCGCGTTTGAATCCACATTGATCGAAACATCGATTGTTTTGAACGTATCACGACTGATTTGAATAGTATATTCATCTGCGCCTTTAACTCTCTGCCACGACGCTTCAATAAAGTTTGCCGTTGCAACCAAATCGCCGCTTACTGTTGGTCTGAATAACCTGGGAGCCTCTCCCAGATCGTCCTCTTTTTTGCAGGAACCTAAAGTCCATACCAGCCCAATCATTGCCAGTAAGGATAGTATATTTTTTAATTTAAATAATTTCATAATATCGTTTTTAATATCCGTATCCGTCGTTTCTTAAAGTTCCCAGACTACTACTAACTGTAGAAGAATGCAGGGGCAGAATATACCTCAGCGGCTGTTGCCCTGAATCATCTGCATATCCCCTCCAGGTAAATAAATTGTAATTAGCAGGACCAGATGTTGTGGTATTGTAAAGGCTTTTCAACCAGTTCATCTTTACAAAGCCATTAGGATTGTCACCTTTCGCGGGAGAATCTTTTAATGGCGGAAGCTTTGTAGGATCTGCCTTTTCGTATCTATTAAAAAACGTTACTGTTTTATCCGCGTTCAAGCGATAGTAAATTACATCCGGCAGATTAGAATATTGACCAACGCCCGCGTTCGCATCCTCTCCCATTTTGTTAAGCGTCGTCCGGGTCTCAGCAACCTTTTTTCCATATAAGTTCCAACGGGCCAAATCATACTTACGCAAACACTCGCCGCCAAATTCCCAGGCTCTTTCGTTTACGATCGCATTAAAGAAATCATCTTTGCTTCCTGCTATTCCGTTAATGTATGCAGTTACTTTTGCAGCGTGGACATTACTCGGAAAAGCTCGTTCCCTAACTCTTTTCAAGGCGTTTATTGCCTCTGCTGTAGGTCCATTATTTAGCTCATTTTCGCTTTCGGCAAACATTAACAGCACATCAGAATATCTCATTATCGGCCAATTGATCCCTGTTCCTTTTGCAGATTGTGGACCAGAGGGTACAGGCATTAACAAACGGTTCCATTTGTTCGGAGCAATGGAGGTTACCCCTACAGGAGTCTGTTGAAGCACTTTATCATACATAATTATTGAGCATGTGGCTTTTAATCTTGTATCCAGAGTATCAAAAGAATGGTAGTAGGTTGGAGTCAGACTTAAATAATTTGATCCTGATCCGTATGGATGGTCACCAGCGTCAACTCTAACTCCATTACACCAGGCTACGTCACCAAATCCAGGCTGAAATGCGACTTCAAACAATACGTCATCGTTAGTGGCTACAATCCATTTACTTTGGTTTTCGAATACTTTAGCAAAATCCGGATTGAGGGGTCGGTCATAGGTCTTCATCAACTTGTCGCAATAGTCTCTTGCAATCTGATAATAGGCTCTGTAATCATCTTTCCGGCGCATAACCATATCAGGATAAAGCCAGTACCCGCCACGCATCAATGAAATCCTGGCAATTAAGCCCATAACAAATTCTCTGTTTATGCGCTCTATTCCGTATTGAACCTGACTTGCAGGCTTCATCCTCGGTTCGATATCAATTAAGTCGTTGATTAGAAAAGTAAGGATAGTGTCTCTTCCAACCCGTGGCTGATAGAAGTTATCTCCGCCCCTGGTAGGTTTCGAATTAAAAGGCACATCGCCCCAGTGATTTATTAACCAGTAGTACCATAGGGCTCTTAAAGCCTTGGCTTCTCCAAGTAATTGTTGCATTCCCGGGTTCTGTGCAATAGCAGACTGTTCAATTCCTTCGATACAAAGGTTAGCTCTGTTGATAGCTGTATAGGCATTGTTCCAAACGGTTCTTAAATCTCCGTTAGCATCCGCGGTTTCAAACGACCAGATATCTCTCCTCGATCCGTCGGGTCTGTCGCCCACGCCTCCTACTTCTATATCATTGTTTCCGGTGAAGTTATTCGACAAGCGGGAAGTGAAAGCATCTTGATTAAACAATGCATAAACACTGTAAACTGACTTAGTTGCATCGGGTTCAGTCGAAAAAATGTATTCCTGGGTAAAATTCGAAGGTGACTCAGTATCTAAAAATTTCTCGCAGGAAACCAGCGATATCATTGTGGCCGCAATCCCTAAAAGTTTTATATATCTCATGTTGTTATTATTAAGGTTTTAGAAATTAAGGTTAAGCCCGAGAGTAAATGTTCTGCTTTTAGGATAACCAGAAAAATCAACGCCTGGAGTTAATGCCGCATAAGCGCCACTGCGGGTTGCAGATACCTCAGGATCGTAACCACTGTAGTTAGTAAATAAAAGCGCGTTATATACTGTTCCATAAAGTCTTAAGGACGAGATGCCCACCCTGGTAGTTAAAGATTTAGGCAAAGTATAACCCAGAGTTACGTTGTTTAGCCTCAAAAACGATCCATCCTCAACAGCATCGGAATTGAACACCGGAGAGGCATTCCCCATTGAAAAAGGAGACCACATATTTGCATCTTTATTTAACTCAGCGAGTTCAGCCAGACCTGTTACCAGGGCGCCGTTTCCGTCAATATACTTAAACCTGTTATCGTAGCTCACACGTTCTAACATGTTTCCGTAGCTTGATCTGTAAAGCATATTAAACTGAATTCTTCCCGTATTATACACGTCATTGCCGTATACCCAGTTGAAAAAAGTAGAGAAATCGAAGGCTTTGAAGGTGGCATTGAATCCGAACCCGCCACTATGTTTAGGCACCGCGCTACCAATAATCATACGATCATTTTCAGCCGTTACAAAACCATCTCCATCCAAATCCTTTAATTTCATGGTGCCGGGTCTGGTACCTATGATACCTCCCATCAAACCTCCAGGAGAAGGCACCCCGTCTTTAAGTACATAAGTTCTGGTTGTGGTGTTATACGATTCAAAATCATCAGTAGTGTAGAAACCGTCGTTCACGAATCCATACATTAAACCGATTGTACTACCGGCCATCAAGCGGTAATCGTCACGTCCTTTTAAATCCGTTCCGGCCCAGTTTGATTCGAAAGACCTGATATCATTTCCATCGAGCTTATCAATTTTAGGCGTGTTCTTTCCGATATTAAATGAACCTGTTAAACGGAAATTCTTGTTTGCTATAATTGTACCGTTCAGTGATAGTTCGATACCCTTGTTTGAGGTTTGCCCTATGTTTATCAATTGATTTGGAAATCCGGTTTGAGGAGGAATTTCGTTACCCACGATAAGATCTTTGGTAGTATTCTTATAGGCGTCTAATGTACCGCTTAATCGACCGTTAAATAGTCCAAAATCAAAACCAAGATTTCTTGACAGCGTAGTTTCCCATCTAAGATTCGGATTTGGCAAGGATGTATTGGAGACACTGTAATAAGTCTGACTTATGTCGCCCGCTCCATAAGGCCTTAATGCGTTCGGCAGGAAAGAAAAGCGCCAGGCATTATTGGGTATTCTATTATTGCCGGCCTCACCATAACTTAATCGAAACTTAAGATCAGAGATCGCCTCTATGTTTTTTATAAAAGGCTCATCAGAAACTCTCCAGGCAAATGATGCGGAAGGGAAATAACCCCACCTTTTTCCCGGAGCAAATTTACTTGAACCGTCGGCCCGCAGTGTCAGGTACAAAATGTACTTATCTTTGAAAGTATAGTTAGTTCTTCCAAAAAACGACAACAGATCTTCACCTCTTTCTTCAATTGTTTGAAGTCTTTCAGAAACCCCCAGGCCCATATTAGCAAATAGCTCTTCGGGTTGCAGGGTAACATCAAAGTTTTTCGCCCGGTTAAAAGTAGTAGCCCCGGATGTAGTCTGTATTTCCTGTCCCAGTAAGAAATTAAACTTACTATTTTTGGTTTCTTTGAGCTTGTAATTAGCGGTGTTTATCCATCTGTAGGTACGACTTGCGCCAATATTCAGTTCACCAAGGGGTTGATTATTTCCAACGTTTCTTGATTCGCCTGTCAGGGGGCCCCAATATCTTTTGCTGCTTCCATTTCTCAAGGTAACTGCGAGCTCGGTACGGAGGGATAATTGCTTCACCACATTCCAACCTAAGGCACCGTTAACACTGAAATCACGGTTAATTCGTCTTCGATAATCCTGCGCGGCTAAAGACACCGGATCTACCAAACTAGTTATAAACTGCTCATAATCATCATCTCCGGTATTTACCGAATTAGGATCGAATATAATTTGATCGGCAAGTCCGTTTATCGGACGCGTTTGTATTCCATCACCGACTCTAACACTTGCACCTCCCGCTGTTCCGGCGCCATCAATAATATTATCAGAGTATCTGGCAGCTAAATCCAGTTTAAGTTTAGAGGATATTTCATGGTTCATTTTAAAATTGAAATAGAGGCGCTTCGCTCCCGAACCTGCCATTATTCCGTCATCTTTGTTGTAGGTCGAGTTAAAGCTCATTTTGGTTTTCTCGGTACCACCAGTCAAACTTAGATTATGTTGCTGAGACATAACAGGTTGGCCAAATAGCTCCTCTTGCCAATCCGTTCCGTTCTGATACTTATACAATTCCAGATCATCGTAATTACCAAAAAACTTGGTAAAGTTTGTAAAGTCGCTTGATGTTGTTCCGCGAAGCGCAGCATATTCGTACTGAGCCAGTGCAAACTCATAAGGAGACAACACATCCAACTTTCTCGGAAAGCTTTTAGCCTGGGTATAGCCATTATAACTGATAGTGGTTTTGCCTGCTTTTGGTGTCTTCGTGGTTACGATAACAACCCCGTTAGCGCCTCTTGATCCATAAATAGCAGTTGAAGCTGCATCCTTTAAGATGTCGATCGATTCAATATCAGTCGGGGCTATATTGCTGATATTATCGACGATAAAACCGTCTACGATGTATAGAGGCGAATTGTCCTGAGTGATTGAATTTCCTCCTCTTACTCTGATTATAATATCAGAGCCCGGCGAACCGTCGAGGGTAGTAACCTGAACACCCGCAATTCTGCCTGTAATTGCTTCTGCAATGTTAGACACGGGGGTTCTTTCAATATCCTTCCCTTTAACCGACCCTACAGCCCCAGCCAGATCACCTCTTCTGGCTGTTCCGTATCCAATTACTACAACTTCATCCAAAGATGAGGTACTTTCACGAAGCGAGATATTCAATACCTTATCCGTCTCTGCCGGCACCTCTTTAGTTTCAAAACCAAGGTAGCTAACCTGCAGAGTGAAGTTGCCATCTCCTGGAAGATTAAGTTTAAACATGCCATTGGCATCTGTCTGGGCATATACTTTGGTACCCTTTACAACAATGGAGACTCCGATTAACGTTTCACCAGATTTCCCGTCTGTTACTTTACCGGAAACTTGCCTGTTCTGGGCAAAAGCTCCGCTGCTGATTTTTAAGATTATTAGAAATAGTAAAATTTTCTTGATCATAATATAATTACGTGGTTAATTCACCAGACACACATATTAAATAGCTAATCGTGGAGATTCTCTGATAACAGTGCAGCTGGATTGAGTGGATTCACAAACGCTTTTCAGATTAAGCTCGAGGCTCTTCTTTAGCGATGAACTCAACAATAATGTTCGGTATGTTCTGATAGGGGTACCATAGTAAGTACCTGCGAAAAATTTCGAGATAGCGCTTTCGTCATAATTTTTTTGGTTTTAGTTTATTAAATCAGCTAGAGATAATCTGATGGTTAACGAGTCAGATGGTTTGTCTAAACTCATCGATTACCTACACTCAAACTTAGGGCTAGATGCAAAAAAGGAGGTCTAAATTTTGACCAAATGGGTCGAATTTCCGTTAGGAAGCAAGAAATTCACCGATTTTAGAATAAAGGAAAGAGCCATCGCCTTATAGGTTTTCCCGGCAAACAGAGCAGCAACAGAAGCGAAGACTGCAGACAATCGCATGATGAATAATGGCATGATTAAGAATTGCCGTGCCCGAAATACGCTCACGGGTTGGCGAGGTCAAAAATTTGACTCCACAGGTTTAAACAAGCTACAATATTGAAATACTTGTAGATTATCCCTTAATTCACAGTCTTTAAATATAGTGATGGAGTTACCCCATATTTTTCTTTAAAACAGGTACCGAAATACTTTGGATTATTAAAGCCGACACTGTAAGCAACCGTTGAAATATTGTGTTCCCCCGCGTCTAACAGCTGCTTTCCCCGCTGTATCCGCATATCTCTGACAAACTCAACCGGAGCTAGATTGGTGAGGCTTTTAAATTTCTTATAAAATGTCGTCCGGCCCATCCCAATCGTGTCGGCTACAGCATCAATATTGAAATCAGGTTCTGCCATTCCATTTTCTACAATTTTTATCACTTCTTTCAAAAAGGTTTCATCCCTCGAGGTAATGACAATTTCTCCCGGCGCTAATTTAATTGTCTCCTTTTTTTCTAAAAGCCCTTCAAATATCCTCTTCCTTCTCTTAATCAGATTGTCGATGGATGCCATTAGAAAAAAGTTGTTAAATGGCTTGGTTATGTAGTAATCGGCCCCATACCGAAGCCCTTCAATCTGACTTTCTATCGATGACTTTGCCGTGAGCAGAACTACCGGAATATGGCTAGTGGCTAAATTATTTCTCAATTTATCAAGCATCTGAATACCATCCATCTTCGGCATCATAACATCGCTTAAAACCAAATCAGGAAGTAGTTTCTGCGCCTTCGCATACCCCTCTTCGCCATTGCTGGCCAGTTCTACACGATATTGCTCACTCAACTGCTGTTTAAGAAAATTCCTCAAATCATCATTATCCTCAACAAGCAAGACCAGAGGAAATTCGCAATCTTTTTCTATTATGTCGGCCAATTGCAATTCTAAGCGTTCGGCAAGTGTATTTGGCAGATTGCCAGCAAACACCCTCTCCTCTTTGATCGTATTTACTCTGAACAGCTTCAGTTCAACATTAATAGTTAGTCCTCCGTCAATATTATTTACAGCAGAAATTTTCCCTCCGTGAAGTTCGACCAGCTCTTTTGATAAGGCCAATCCGATCCCTGTTCCTTTAAAATTCTTACCTTCCTTAGTGGCTCCCTCGTAATAGAGTTCGAATATATCTTGCAATTTATCGTCTTCTACCCCCGGTCCCTGATCATGAACACTGATAACAAAAACATCGTCTGACACCCCTTGGTTAATGGCTACTCTTATTTTTTTCCCTTCCGGAGTAAACTTAAAAGCATTAGCCAAAATGTTATAGATAACGATATCTAGTTTTTCAGCATCAACCGGGGTGAACAGTTCTTTCTCAAATGAATGCAGCTCTAAGGCGATTTGCTTTTGCCTTGCTGTCTCTGTAAAATACTCGCAAATGCTCTTAACGAAAGACACAATCTCGACTGTTGAAAGATCCAGGTTTGCTTTACCGCTTTGCACCTTACGTAAATCCAGCAACTGATTGATAAATCTAACCATTCGATTAGCATTCTTTCGAACAATCTCAATGTACGAAGCACCTTGAACAGAAAGATTTTCGCTGCGTGAGATTTCCTCAATGGGATTCAATATAAGTGTCAAAGGAGTACGCAACTCATGAGAGATATTGGTAAAAAAGCTAACTTTTAACTCAGCGAGCTTTTGTTCAACGGTAATTTTATTACGCAAATGCAGCATGGTCAGCGCGGTTCTTCTGACCACCAAAAATAAAATCGAAAGAATGATAAAATACAGCAAATAGGCCCACCATGTACGCCAAGGCGGAGGCAGGATGGTAATACTTAAACTTTTCGTTTGAACGTTTGAGTTCAACTCATTGTCCAGGCTTTTAACCTCTAGAAGGTACTCCCCGGGTGGCAGGTTGGTGTAAGTAATCCTCAGAAGTCCTTTGTTATTTTGCCATGCATCGTCGAATCCTTTTAAACGGTAAGCGTAAGCCTGCTTGTTACTAAACCTGTGGTCTAAGGTTGCGTAGTCAATACTGAAAATATTTTGATTGTGTTCAAGAACGATTTCAGAAACGTAATTAATATTCTTTTTTATTATTCCATCTTCAGAATCAGGAAGTATGTCCTGGTTATTTACCCGCAGATTGGTAAAAACAATATTTGCCGGAACTTTTTGATTGAGAATATGTTCGGGATCAAAGGAAATAAACCCTTTGGTTGTTCCAAAAACAAGAGTTCCGTTCGCCAGCCGAACCGAAGAGGCTTCAGAAAAAGCAGTTTTGGGCAAACCATCGTACGAATCAAAGTTTCGGAAAGAGTTTTTTGCGATATTAAATTTGCTAAGCCCGTTTTGCGTGGCGAGCCATAAATTTCCTTCCATATCCTCCACACAGCTCAATATGAAATCATTGGGCAAGCCTTCCTTCATGGTGTAATTCCGAAACGCTAATGCCTTCAGCGGATTATCTCCGATAGCCAGCGCTATTCCCCCTCCCGAAGTTCCAAGCCACATTTTCCCCTTAGAATCTTTAAAGATTATCTGAACGTCATTGTTTCCTATGCTTGACTTATCGCCCGGTATTTTATTATAGACCTTGTACTCTTCATTTTCAGCATCCAACACCAATAATCCATCAGTAGTCGCTACCCAGATATTTCCATGAACGTCGAACTCAAGGTTTCTTATTTTTTTAAACGAGCCCGGATAATCTTTCAAAGTTGTCCCTTTGTTGATAAAGTCGGTCCCATTGCCCGAGTCCAGGGCTACATTAAACCCGTTGTCAAATGTTCCGACCCAAATCCTTCCTTTTTTGTCTTCTAACAATGCATATATCTGATTGCCATTGAGATTACTGTTGCTGGTCAAATATTGGGTGAGTCTATACTTTGCAGCATGTTCATCAACCGGAACGGCTTTCCACAATCCATTACCCTTCGTGCCAAGCCATATATTCCCTTTCCGGTCTTCGAGCATAGTGTAAATGGGGCCGAGCCCTGCCGGGGGGTCATTAATTAAAACATCAGCTAATAATCTGTCTTTGTGATAGATCGTTAATTTTCCACTTTTGGCTCCAACCCACAGTCGATTCTTACTATCAGAAAGAAGACCTCTTACTTCATTGTGCGCTTTAAACTTGGCATGTTCAGTAAGCAATTGCCGATTGAAGTTGTTTGGCTGAAAAAAAACCTTGTGTATTCCGCGATCGTCTGTGATTAACCAGAGCACACCAGCCTTATCGTAAAATAAATCGTGGACAACGTTTGAAAATTGACGGTTCGTGGCATTCGGCTCGTTATAAAAATACTCTATACGGTGACTGACCGGATCATAAAAGCCGAAGCCACCTCCTTTCATGTTAACCCAAACGGTGCCGTATATATCTTCAAATACCTTAAAGCGGGTACTCGCCACGCTTTGTTTATCTGCGGCCTGATAAAGCATTTCGAACGTATTATTGTAAGGGCTTACCCTGATAACACCGAATTTTTCAGGCTCTACCCACAAGTATCCCATCCTGTCTTCATAAATGGACGACAGAGAAGTGGGTGCTAAAACCATTTTCGAATGTTTATTAGTTTGGAGATCAACGGTTATTAATTCGCCCCTTGTGGTAGAAACGTACAGTTTATTGCGCTTCCTGGATGGACATATAGCCTTAATTCGTCCTGAGGAAATCTCCAGGTAACTGAATTGTCTTAGAGTTTTATTATAAAAAGCTAACAGTCCTTTCTCCGTTCCAATGTACAGGTAATCCTTATCCTCATTCACTGCTGTATAACTTAACCGCTTACTGGTACTTAGCACAGAGCTTACGCTTTTATATCCTCCGCCCGCAGATCGTACAAGTAAACCAAGCCCGTTTGAAGTACCTACCCAGATGTTATGATTTAAATCCTCATACACGAAATTGATGACATTGGAAGGAATACTATGTTCTCCTGAAAGGCCTTTTTTAAACGCAGTAAACCTTGTGCCACTGGTTATGTGAAATAAGCCGCTTTCGAGGCTTATCAGCAACACAGTTCCGTCTTTCAATACCAGAATCTTTCCAAATTCAACACGGCTCTTCTCTTCTTTTTGCAGGATCGTCGATACATTAAGAAACTGTTCCGTTCCCTTATCAAACCTGTAGATATTTCTGTCGGATCCTCTAAGCCATAGGTGATTAAAGCCGTCTTCTGCTACCACATCTATCCGGTCGTGCTTTAGTTCTGAACTGTCGCCAGGAGAAGATTTATAGGAGATAAAGTTGCGCCCATCAAATCGATTTATTCCGTTCCAAGTACTAAACCACATAAACCCTTCCCGATCTTTTATGAGATGAGTGACAGCATCATGAGACAAGCCATTCTCTGTAGAAAAGTATTCAATTTTACATTTTAACTGAGCAGCCGCAGTAAAACTTAGAAAGAAAGCGATAATAACGACATTAAAAGCAATGAATTTCTCTTTCCCGAACATAGAACTCATTTAATCGGGAAAGGCTACAAATGCAAATAAACCATGTGCAGCCATTCCTAAATACGAATCGATAAAATAAAGGTATTATTGGTTATTGTTAATACTGATCTAAAATACAGGAAAAATATCACATATCCGCCTGATTCGGCCTATAATTTCTAGAAACAGAAATTTGCTCATCGCTTATATACCCGTCTTTTCACAAAGGTGCGTTTCTTA
Source organism: uncultured Sphingobacteriaceae bacterium (assembly GCA_946887045.1). The sequence goes on from CAMPKC010000001.1 coordinate 164,210, forward strand.
AAAAAACCGTGAGGCAGGGCAATATTGCTCTTGACAAGAATTACCAAATATTCCTGTGTCTGATATTCCGGAGAAGGTCGGTTCTAAGAGACTCTCGTCGCCCGGGGATTCTTTTTGTGCTTTCTTATCTGTATCAGCACAGGAATTAAGGCTACAAAAATACTTATTGGCAGGATTAAGCCAAGGTAATCCTTGATTTGGGGAAATTGGGATCCCAATAAAAATCCCGCAAGGGTAAATGTACCAACGTACAAAACAATGGCAGCCAACGACACCGGTATAAATGTCATAAAATTCATTCGAGTTGTCCCTGTGATTGCGGGAGTAAATGGTCGGATTACAGGAAGGAATTTCCCGAGGATGAGCGAACTTTTTTTATGCTTCTCGATATATTTTTCGGCCAGCGTCACATATTTTTTCTTAAAGTACCAGCTATCTTTTTTCTTGTAAAGCCGTTCTTTAAATCTTCTCCCGATGTAAAATCCCAAGATGTCTCCAGCAAATGCGGCCAGAATAACACTAAGCAGCAAAGTCGTAATATGAACTTCGAGGGTTCGGGTGCTTACCAGCAGGCCTGCCGTAAACAGGAGCGACTCTCCGCCCGGTACAATGAGCCCCAAAAGCAAGCCCGTCTCGGCAAATACAAACAATACTATGATAAGAAAGCCTCCCCATTCAATTAATGCTGAAGTTTCTATCAGAAGCAAAGTGCTCATTACTGTACTTTTACTTCTAATATATTTCCCGGATCTTTTTTGCCTTCATTAGAGATGTACATATTCCCTTCGGGGCTAAAACTGATTCCTTCGGGTTTATAAAACTCTTTCTTATCAAGAGGCTTCAAATATTTTAGCTTACCCTGCCTGTCGAGCACTAATAACTTAGGACTGGTTGCCTCTGTAATATAAATATCTCCGGTTTTCGGGTGAATAGCCAGGGCCGAAGGCTGCATTTGAGCGCCGGTCTTTTTAGATTTAATATTCGCAAATACCGCGTCGTTCAAATCGATTTTGTAAACCGGGTCCCTTTCCATTTTGTAATCCGATAAGCTAAAGCTGTAAATGCCTTTGTAAGCATCTGTTTGCTGCTCGTTTCCTTTGATAGCAACCAACAGACGATTATTTGTTGGATCGTAGCACATTCCCTCCGTGTTTTGCTCTGTGGTAAGGTGTGTTTTAAATGAACGGATCGAAGGCTTGCTACTGTTATAATTTTTCACTTCAAAGATTTGTCCGTCAGACTGCAACACATAAGCTGTTGGCCCCACTATCGCCAAACCTTCATAATCGCCTGCACCCGCAAAGGGTATCTCCTTTTCGATTTCTCCGGCGCTTGTATTGTATACGAAAATCTTACCCATCTCATCCTGTACACAGGCGAAGCTGTTATTGCCGAGATAAACAAGTGCGGATATCTCTCTCAAAATCGAAGGCACCTCATGTTTTTTGATAATTTCAACACCTGTACTTATCTGTTCCGACTTATCATTCTTCTTTTTGTCATTATCTTTTTTTTCACTTTTTTCGGTAAACACTTTATCAATGTTGGTAGAACGTATGGTAAAAGCCACTCCTAACGAAAGGACTATAAATGCTATGATAAAAATTGCTGTACGCATGATCTTAGACGTTAATAAAAATGAATAATTATTTAAATACTATACACCATGTTGCAGTGTTTCATTCGTAGATTCAGTCGATATAACAAAGTTGCAATTCAATTCTGGAAAGAATTGGGAAAGCGCCTGATTTTCGGTGTTATTGAAAAAACATGCTTTCCGAGGTAATGGTATTCGAGTTTCAGATGGCTTACATCAGCTACCGCTTTTGCTATAGCAAGGCCAAGACCGGTAGATTCCGTAGATGCACTGCCCTTATAAAACCGCTGGAAAATTACCTGCTCAACCAGTGCGGTGCCGCCATCATTTTCGATGCTAAGCTGTTCGCTGCTAATTATGATGCGAATAGTTTTTCCCGGCTTACTATGTCTGACTGCGTTTTTTATCAGGTTACTGAGCATGATATCGGCCAAATCAGGATTGATCAGCCAGACACAAACAGCCTCTTCTTTCAATGAAAGATCCAGCTTGTGAAATTCAATTTGCTCTTTAAAATCATCCAGAAGTTTTCTCACAAGATCATTAACATTCACTTCCGAGATTTCATCAAACTGATCATTTTCGATTTTTGAAAGAAGCAGGAGAGATTGATTAAGGCGTTTGAGCCGCTCCAGACTGTTTAGTGCCGAGCCGAGCAATTCTCCCTGTTCTTCATTTATCGAGGTTTTATCAGCCAGCAATTCCAGCTTGTTCATTGCAATTGCAAGAGGTGTTTGCAACTCGTGCGAGGCATTTTCAATAAACTGCTTTTGCTTGTTATAGCTCTCGATATTTTTTGTCAGGAACCGTTGAATGGTTTTTTGCATAAAATTAAACTCATCGATGCGGGTTTTACTTAAAGTAAGCGGTTGGCCGTCTTTAAGTTTAAACGATCTCAGCTGATTCATCAGGAAATAGAAAGGCTTCCAGATGTTCCTCAAAAGATAACTATTAAGGACAACGATTGTTAAGATTAGTCCGAAATACAACAACAGTAATGCCTGGGTCAGCTCTGTGATCAGGTCGTCTTCTTCAACCATCGAAGTAATCACGCGCATGCTGTAATAGCTATTGCCGTTGTTAAATACGGTTTTTAACATCCTTACCGGTTCATAATCCTTTTCATTCTGCATATACATCAATGTGTCGATGAATATATCCCGATGATCTTTTGCCTGTCCCGCTGTTATTGCTGTAATTGAATAATTTCCTTCTTCGAAATTTGCTTTTTTCAATATAGTACTATCCTTTCGGGCTTCAGAAACAATTAGTAATCTCTGGTTGTCGAGTCCGTCGTCCATACTGTCATAAACCTCATCAAGCATAGCGTAGTAGAACAGACCTGCCCAAATAGGAATGATAATTATCAGAATGATCGAGAAATAAATTGAGGTATAATTAAGGAGTTTCATTCTGTGAACAGCTTATAACCTATTCCATAAACAGCCCGAATATCAACATTCGCTTTAGATTCCTTAAGTTTCTTCCTGATGTTCTTTATTTGAGAGTAGATAAAATCAAAATTGTCTGCTTCATCTATGTGATCTCCCCAAACATGTTCGACCAGAGCCGATTTGTTTACCAGGCGATTTTTGTTAGTTACCAGGTACAGCAGTACTTCAAACTCCTTCCGGTTGGTTGGGAAAGGTTGCCCTTCGACAAATGCGAGACGCTGTTCTGTATCTATCAGCAAATTTCCGGCATCGATTTGGTTAATTCCATTGAACTTTCTGCGCCGGTGCACCGCTTTAACACGCGCAATTAACTCTGGTATATGAAAGGGCTTGGCAAGATAATCATCGGCACCAAGGTTTAACCCTGTCAGCCTATCGTCGAGTGAGTTTTTTGCCGATACAATAATCACTCCTTCGGTTTTATCAAGAGCTTTGAGCTCTTTCAAAAGATCGAGTCCAGTCTGTTTATCCTGCAGGGATATATCAAGGAGGATACAATCATATTGATAAGCATGAATTTTCTGAACAGCAGTTTCGTAAGTAGAGGCTGTTTCTACCACGTATTGTTCGCTTTTAAGCGCGCTGGTAATAGTATCCAGCATTTCAGGTTCATCTTCAACAACTAAGATCTTCATCGGTATGTTGTTAACGAATAAGGGCGAATGTAGTTTTTTAGAAAGGCAGATGTGCTTACTCCCTTCGTGTGGGACAAATTTTGAGTCAAAAATTCACTTTACTCATAAGTCAAATAACAGGACAATCGGGGGTTCAGAATCCTGGATGGCGATTACGTGAGGCCAGATAAAGCACCCTACGGGGAATACACGATAATTAGTCCGGTTACTCCGGTGCATCAGACTCATTCACTTTAGAAACATTAAGCACCGACAAGGTTTTCTCTATAGCCTCCTCATTATCTCCTGTTATTATAAGCCTGTCGCCTTGCTCTAATCTGGTATTTCCGCCTGGAGTAATGTACTTGCCATTTCTGTTTATTAATACGATAAGTGCATTTTTTGGCAAGGCCAGTTCCACGATCTTCCGGTTAATAGCAGTGCTATCGGCAGACAGATCAATCTCCAACAGTGCATTTTTCGATTCATCAGAAAGTTCTATATCAATGGCAAATTTCCTTTTTGCTTTTTCAGGAACTATTAACCGTAACCATTTTGCCACTATGGGCAATGTAGTACCCTGAAGTATTACAGAAGTGGTTGAAATAAAAAACACCAGATTAAATATTGTTCCAGCTTTATCAACCCCTGCAATCAGCGGGTAGGTAGCAAAAACAATCGGGACAGCTCCCCTCAAACCAACCCAGGATATGAAAAGTTTTTCCCTGATTTGCATTTTAAACGGACTTAGACTGAGAAAAACACTTACTGGCCGGGCAACCAGAATGAGGAAAAGAGAAATTAAAAGCCCCAATCCTATTAAAGGCAAGATTCGACTAGGAAACACTAATAATCCGAGCGTCAGGAACAGTAAAATTTGCATCAGCCAGGCCTGGCCGTCATAAAAACGAAGCAAACTCTTTTTATGAATAAATTGGGTGTTCCCCAGAATAATTGCTGAGATATAAATGGCTAAAAAACCGTTACCGCCAATTATGTCTGTAAATGAGAAAGTGAAAAACATTAAAGCCAATACCAGTACAGGATATAAACCTTCTGCCTGAAGTTTGATCCGGTTTATGATCCTGATATTTAAGTATCCCATTAATATTCCTACACCTGCACCTAGCACCATCTGCTTAATAAACATCCAAATCAATTGGAGCGAAGAGGTTTCGCCATTAACAACGAGGTAAGTCAGGCTTATTGTTAGAAAATATGCCATGGGATCATTTGAGCCACTTTCTAACTCCAGGGTGGGTCTCAGGTTTCTTTTTAATCCTATATTCTTCGATCTGAGAATTGAAAATACGGCCGCAGCATCGGTGGAAGACACTATCGCTCCCAGCAGAAGACCCTCAAGTAAGCTAAAGTCTGATATCCAAAAAACAAACAAGCCGATAGAAAGAGCTGTTAGCAGCACCCCAACAGTCGACAATACAACTCCCCGCCATAATACCGGCTTAATGCCTGTCCATTGAGTTTCTAATCCACCGGAAAACAAGATGAAATTAAGTGCGACTACGCCAATGAACTGAGTTAACTTTGGATCGTCAAAATAAATTCCGCCGATACCTTCCGACCCGGCAAACATTCCTACAACAATAAATAAGAGCAAAGTTGGGATGCCTACTCTGCTTCCCGTTTTACTGATCACTATGCTTACGATAAGTAATACTGATGCAACAAGCAAAAAATTATCGGCTTCAAATGTCATACTACAATATTATGATAATTCTTACTCTATACCTTATAAAGTACTGGCTGGCTTTTTTAGTTTCACCTGATGGGCTGCCTGCCACTGACAGCTTAGCTTGGTCTGACCCCATGGAAACATCTGATGAGAATGCACAGGATTATCTGTTATCGTCGAAAACTGACGACTCTTTTTTATTTAACAATCCGTAGAGCCCTATGAGAAATACATACCCTATTAATTCTGTTCAATTTCCTTCAAGCTCGCCATTTTCTTGTAGGCAAGGAAACCTTTAATATCTTCGAAGTGTTCGCGAACGCGTTTATTGCCAAATTCGAATACTTTTTGAGCCAGTCCGTCCAAGAAATCGCGGTCGTGCGAGACCAAAATCAAGGTGCCATCAAAATCTTGCAAGGCCTCTTTGATGATGTCTTTGGTCTTCATATCCAAATGGTTCGTCGGCTCATCGAGGATCAACACATTTACTGGTTCTAACAGCAGTTTGATCATGGCTAAACGGGTTTTTTCACCGCCGGAAAGCACTTTGACCTTTTTGGTAGTATCGTCGCCGCTAAACATAAAAGCACCTAAAAGGTCTTTGATTTTTATAGTTCCGTCACTTAATGGAATCTTATCAATCGTTTCAAATACCGTTAAATTTTCATCGAGCAATGCGGCTTGGTTTTGAGCGAAATACCCAATCTTCGCATTGTGACCAACTTTTAAACTTCCCTCAAAATCAATCTCGCCCATTATGGCTTTGATCATGGTCGACTTACCTTCGCCATTTTTTCCGACAAACGCCACCTTTTCTCCCCGCTCAATCACCATCGAGGCTTTTTCGAATACCACATGATCGCCGTATTTTTTCGTGAGATCTTCTACAATCACCGGGTACTGACCCGAACGTGGCGATGGCGGAAACTTCAAACGCAATGCGGAGGTATCTACTTCATCGATCTCAAGAATTTCGAGCTTTTCGAGCATTTTTACCCGCGACTGCACCTGCAAAGTTTTTGAGTAGGTACCTCTAAAGCGATCTATGAATTCCTGGTTATCTGCAATGAAGCGTTGCTGTTCTTCATATGCTTTTAACTGATGTACACGGCGGTCGGCACGCAGCTGCAGGTAATGACTGTATTTGGCTTTATAATCGTAGATCCGGCCCATGGTAACCTCGATTGTACGATTCGTAATATTATCCACAAAGGCACGGTCGTGGGAAATCACCATCACAGCCTTTGCTGAATTAATTAAAAAATCTTCTAACCATTGAATACTTTCAATATCCATATGGTTAGTTGGCTCATCCAATAGAATCAGATCGGGTTTCTTTAACAAAATCTTGGCTAGTTCAATCCGCATACGCCATCCGCCCGAAAACTCAGAAGTCTGTCGGTTAAAATCTGAGCGTTGAAAACCCAAACCTTTTAATACTTTCTCTACCTCAGCGTCGTAATTAGTCTCTTCCACCGAATAAAACTTCTCGCTCAGTTCCGATACGCGCTCAATTAGCTTCATGTAATCGTCGCTTTCATAGTCGGTTCTGATAGTGAGTTGTTCATTGATCTCATCCAGTTCCTTTTGCATTTGATGCACCTCCTGAAAAGCTTTTGAGGCTTCCTCGAAAACAGTAACATTGTCGTGGGTGAGCAAATGCTGCGGCAGGTAGGCAATTACCGCTTCCTTTGGTCCGGTAACAGTACCAGTAGTAGGTTTCGCAGCACCGGCAATTATCTTTAAAATGGTAGACTTGCCAGCACCATTTTTACCCATCAGAGCTATTTTGTCGTTCTCGTTGATCGGAAAGGTTACATCACTAAACAGGGTGGTTCCGCCAAAAGAAACGGAGATATTATTTACATTAATCACGAAATGAGGATATTAAATTGAGCGGCAAAGATAGTGGAAAAGGTGATACAGCGCTCCCTCGAGTACCGAATTAGCAAATGATTTATAAATGAAGCAAGCAAAGCCACCTTCTATTGGGAATATTCAGATTCTTTAACGAAGGGGTAGTGTATGAAAGTTTTGAAATACGGCAGTTGCAGTGTCCCACGAACAAGATACTTCTTTATATATTACTATTTTTTGAGACCGTGAATTATCTCCCATTTTGTTGGTGGGGACACCAACAAAGGGTTTTGAATTTTGAGCAGAAGTCGAAGACTATCCGTAGAGCCCTGCGGAACTCTACGAACAGGCAGCTTTTATTGAGCATAATTATAAGCATCTACGGCTTTCTTGAGATATTTAGGCTTTGACAAAGATGTAAACAGACCACCCAGCATTAAACCGCCCCCTCCTACTATCACCCCAAAACTTAAGCCTAGTCTTGGTCACGGTCCCATCCAGGCGAAATAAGACTTACAACTCCACTCAACATTCCTATTCCTCCGGCAAGCAAGAGCCGTTTAGACAACTTGTGAACTTTGCCATACTCTTTAAGCTGTGCCAGGCTTGCCGGATGCTCTGCTAAGTCGCTTTTTAAATTACTATAACTAGTCTTTTTTAGATCTCCGAAGCCTATATTATAATAATTTAAAGCTGTAAGGCCTGTCTCCTCCTGCGGGTTTGAATACGGGGTATGATGATAACCCGGGTAATATCTAATCTGCTTTTCAAATAAGTTAATCTTCCCCTTTCTGATCCGCTCAGAAAAGGAGGTTCGACCTGCTATGTCCAGATCCCGGGTATTCGCATAAAAGCCCATCTCGTTCTGAAAAAACTTAACCTGTTCGGGATGAATGCGCTTTGAATCCACGATGAAGTGAGGTGAACCGTCGAGCCACGACTCGTAAATGATATTCTTACCATAAATTACCGAGTCTGAATAGAGGTATAAATAGTTTTTTGATTCGTCGACCTGCGCAAAGGCATTGCCGAAAAAAGTGCACAATAGTGCAAGAGTTAAGGTTTTTTTCATAAATCTAAGTATTTGTGAGTGTGTAAATAAACTTAACGAATGTTTCCTGTACTTACAAATTCTGACTTTTTTCCCTTTGTTGGTGTCCCCACCAACAATATGCTGTTAATAATTAATACTATTTTGGAAGCATGAATTTAGCTTCTACCTATTTTTACACAGCCACTATTTTAAATTGGTCTCACCTTTTAAAAATCAATGCATTTAAAGATGACATTATAGGGAGCTTAGAATTATTAATAAACCGAAAAAAGATTCGAGTATACGGATTTGTGATTATGCCGAACCATATTCACCTCATCTGGAGAAATCTGGAAATGAATGGAAAGGAGTTCCCCGAGGAAAGTTTTAAAAAATTCACATCGCATGTATTCAAGAAAGGATTAACAAAAAGCGACCCTATCCTTCTTGAGAGTTTCCTGGTAAACAAAGCTGATCGTCAATACCAGTTTTGGATGCGCAATGCATTACCTATCGAAATATTAAGTAGAGAAATGCTTGAGCAAAAACTCACATATCTGCATATGAATCCTTTACAAGCACATTGGAAACTGGCCGTTGACCCAAATGATTATCATTATTCTTCCTGCTCCTTCTATGAGAAAGAAGACCAAAAGTTTAATTGGCTAACTGATTACCGAGAAGACTTTTAACATAAGTCGTTTTGTTGGTGGGGACACCAACAAAGGGAAATAGGCAATGCAATGTGCATTATCTTATTTGCCTCGTTCTCTGCTACTGGAAATTCCGCGCTTGACATATCTTTGAAACGAACAATCATCGCGAATTCTCCGCCAAATACCGACTTGTAAAAATTAAAAGCTTCTTCGGCATTTCCGTTGAAGTTAATGTGTGGGTTGATTAGTGCCATAATTGATTGCTTTTTTGAAAATCAAATTTACCGCTTAGTCATCTATTAACAAGGTATAATAGCGTCAAAAGAGAGGTGATTTACGCCACATTGCTTGCACTTTCGAGAATCTTTGAGTTGTCAGTTCTAATGGGATAAGAAGACCTGCGCAACAAATTATTGATTGACTCGTAGGGGACACGAACAAGGCATGGGATTTTTCTAATTCATACATGATTTCTCCTTTTGCCTGCCGAGCCAAGGGTGTGGATAAGAATATTGTTATGAAAATAGCCTGATAAGTAGTAAATTGCATTGAAGATGCCATTTCAGGCGAAGGAGTTATAGACCCAACAGATAGTTTTTATGAGATTTAATTTACGTTTTCTGGCGCTATTTTTAGCTGCTGTATGCCTGTTTGCATGCAAAAATCGGGAAAGCTCTGCATTTACCGAATTATCCTCCAGCAGAACGGGTATCGACTTTAATAACGAGATTACGGAAAGTGATTCGGTAAATCTTATTGTTAACGAATACTCGTACGCCGGAGCTGGACTTGGAGTGGGCGATTTCAATAATGACAATCTCTCTGACGTTTTTTTTGCTGCAAACCAGGAATCCTGTAGGCTATACATAAACAAAGGTGACTTCTCATTTGATGACATCACTGAAAAGGCAGGTCTGAAAACCGACTTTTGGGCTATGGGAGTTAGTGTTGTTGACATTAACAACGATGGTTTCGACGACATTTATGTATGTGTTTCCGGAAGTAAAAGTCCTGCCCGCCGCCGAAACCGTCTTTATATCAACAATAAAAACCTGACTTTTTCAGAAAAAGCCAGTGAATATGGGCTTGCAAGCGAGGATTTCAGCACACAGGCAACTTTCTTCGACTATGATAAAGACGGCGACCTGGATGTTTACCTGCTTAATCATCAGTTGTTTGGCAACAATAAAAACCTGGTAGTTGCCGGCGACTTTTCAGGTGCATCAGCCTCTGCAGACCGGTTGTATAGAAATGAAGGTATTCCAGCTGGCAGTACCCATTCTGTATTTAAGGACGTATCTGTGGCTGCCGGAATCAAGGAGGATGGATACGGACTCGGCGTAGTAGTAAGCGATGTCAATAACGACAACTGGCCCGATCTTTACATCGCCAACGACTATGTGAGAAACGATTTCTTGTGGTTAAACAATCAGGACGGAACTTTCAGTAACGTCATCAGCTCTGCAACCAAGCATCAGAGCTATTCGAGTATGGGAGTGGATGCTGCCGACATTAACAACGACGGCACCTCTGATATCACAACCTTAGATATGCTCCCTGAAGAGAATGAGACAAAAAAAATGATGTATGGCTTTCTTAATAACGAACGCTATGAACTCGAACGCCGGATGGGTAATGATCCGCAGTTTATGCGGAATATGTTACAGCTAAATAACGGAGTGCGGGAGGTGAACGGAAAGCGGGAGCCTTTTTTCTCTGAAATTGGTCAGCTGGCGGGAGTACATGAAACAAACTGGAGCTGGAGTGTTCTGATGGCCGATTTCGATAACGATGGATTTAAGGATATGCACGTTACGAATGGCTACGGCCGTGACATGTTAAATAATGATTTTTTAGCATTTAAGGCAAGCAATTATATCGGCCAGTACAGCACTGATGAACGTAAACACAACAAAGCTCTTACTGAAAAGCTTCGTGAATTCGGCAACGTTGAGCTTAAAAACTATCTGTTCAAAAACAACGGCGATCTCACATTTAAAAATTTGGCACAAGCTTCAGGATTCGAAACCGAATCGTTATCCAACGGCTGCGCTTATGCAGATTTTGATAACGATGGCGACCTGGACATGATGGTGAACAACATTAACGAAGAAGCTTTTGTACTTGAAAATAATACGATCAGCAAGGATAAGTCTGCGGGTAATTTTTTATCCGTTAAATTGGTTGGTGGTCCACAGAATATTAATGGATTCGGAGCAAAGGTGGTGGTATATTCTCCTGGAAAAATGCAGTGCATGGAGCAATATCCGGTGCGCGGCTACGCCTCAACAGTTGATAAGATGTTGCACTTCGGGCTCGGAGCTGCTACTTCAATTGATTCTATCAGGGTTATCTGGCCCAATAATAAAGAGCAGGTGCTTGTAGATCCAAAGTTGAATTCTGTTATTAAGCTAAAAGAGAAAGATGCTCTCAGAAACTTCGTTGTATCTCCGAAGCCCTCTTACACTTTTGAAGATGTGACAAAGGCTATGGGGGTTGATTTCAAGCATACTGAAAGGTTTTTCCACGACTTTCAATTTCAGCAATTGCTTACCCAGAAATATTCGCAGCTCGGGCCCTTTATTTCTACGGGCGACATCAACAACGATGGTCTCGAAGACTTTTTTGTCGGGGGAGCCTTTAAGCAGTCAGGGACATTTTTCATTCAGCAGAAAAATGGCTCGTTTATCAAAAAAGACCTCGTAAAAGGTGAAAAGAATGAAGAAGATTTAGGAAGCCTTCTGTTCGACGCAGATCGGGACGGAGACCTCGACCTCTTTGTAACCAACGGGAGCTACGAGTTTGGTCCAACTGCTGCCTACTATCAGCCTCGCTTATATCTTAATGACGGGAGGGCAAACTTCAGACTGGATAAAACTGCCATTGCAGCGAACGTATCAACCAGTGCTCAGGCCGTTGCCGGGGCCGATTATGATGGAGACGGAGATACAGACCTCCTCGTAGGCGGACGGGTACAACCCGGACAGTTCCCTGCATCGCCGCAGAGCTTTCTTCTACGAAACGATAAAGGTAAATTCGTCGATGTGACAAGGGCGGTGTGTCCTGAGTTGAAAGAGGCAGGTATGATTACATCCGTTTTCTTGACAGACCTCGATAGTGACAATCGCCCGGACCTTGTTATCGCCGGTGAGTGGAGTACCATACGTTTCTTTAAAAACTCCGGCGGCAGATTAAATGAAATTACCTCTTCAACAGGGTTGCACAATTTAAGCGGCCAATGGAGAAGTTTGACAGCAGCTGATTTGGATAAAGATGGCGATATAGATTTTGTAGCCGGAAATATAGGCTCCAATAATAAATACAGGGCCACTCCCGAAACACCGATTAAACTGTTTGTGAAAGATTTCGACTTTAATGGTATTGTAGATCCTATTCTCGCCTACCATATCTCTAATAAGAAGGGCGAAAGAAAATTGTATCCGGCTATAAGCCGCGACCAGTTTGCATCACAGCTTCCGGCCATTAAGAAAAGATTCTTAATGTATGCCGATTATAGCGACAAGACCATAGACGAGATTTTCACCGATGAAGATAGACTGGGTCTGGCAACACTGGTTTGTGAAGAAACCCGTAGTGCCTGGATTGAAAACAAAGGAAACGGCAAATTTGCCGCGCACTTCCTTCCGGTTGAGGCACAATTAGCCCCGGTGAATGCTGTCGCTTGCGCCGATATAAACGGCGACGGAAATCCTGATATCATTTTAGGTGGAAATGAGTATCAAAACGAAGTAATAACCGGAAGGTATGATGCATCCTATGGGTTGGTGTTGTTAGGAGATGGTAAAGGAGGTTTCACCGCATTGTCGCCGGCTAAGTCCGGATTAATCTTAGATGGCGATGTAAAGGACCTAAAACTAATCACAACTGTTAAAAATAAAAAAGTCTTGCTTGCCGCTATAAATGATAGCCCTCTGAAAGTATTATCGATATCTAAATAAATATGAAATCTAAGTCCTTAGTTCTCCTTTCGCTCCTTTTTATATGCTCTTGTCAGAAAAAGGAGTACAAGAAAGTTTTGCACGATCCCAGACTTTTCAGCGAGACTGTAAAAGAATTAAATCACGTGGTAATGGACAATAGTTTTTCGCCGGTAGTTGCATCACGTAACTATGCTTATGCTGCCATCGCAGCCTACGAGGTGATTGCAGCGGGCATGCCAGAGAAATATCAGACACTGCAAGGGCAGTTGAAGGATTTGGACTCATTGCCCAACTTGAAGAAAAAACATAAAGTGGATATTGAATATGCCGCATTGCTTGCCTTTTGCAGCGTGGGACAGGCTGTCACGTTTCCCGAAGGAAGTATGAAGCTTTATGTGGATAGTGTGAAACAGCTGGCAGTGGACCATGAAATGCCTGAAGACGTGAAATCGCAATCGGAAGATTTTGCTTCTCAAATTTCGAAAGCTATAATCAATTGGAGCAAGGGGGATAATTACCTGAAAACCCGTGCAGCGGAGAAATATATTGTAACCAATAATGATGGGTACTGGGCACCAACCCCTCCGATGTACGGTGATGCTATGGAACCTCACTGGAATCAGATAAGATCTTTTGTTCTGGATAGTGCCGATCAGCTCAGGGCGCCCAAACCACTGGAATTCAACATGAAAGACACATCAAGTGCATACTATAAAGAAGTAATGATGTTGAAGAGGGCTAGCGAAAATCTTACTGAAGACCAAAAGCACATGGCACTTTTTTGGGACGACAATCCGTTAAAAATGAATGTTTACGGTCACGCGCAATTTAGTTCCAAGAAATTTTCTCCACCCGCGCATTGGATGAGTATCACCGGTATTGCTGCCGAAAAAGCAAAATTTGATTATGCCGAAACCGTGTATGCATTCGCTAAGGTATCTATCGCCCTATTTGATGCATTTATCCAGTGCTGGGATACAAAGTTTACATACTCCACAGCACGACCGGAAACTGTGATTAACAAGTTTATCGACAAAAACTGGACTCCGTTATTACAAACGCCTCCGTTCCCTGAATATACTTGCGGTCATTCTACCATATCCTCGTCTGCCGGTGAAGTATTGACAGAAATCTATGGGGATAATTTCGCCTTTACAGACACTACGGAGCGCGAATTCGGCATCAAAGACCGTTCGTTTAAGTCATTCAGAGCTGCTGCTGAAGAGAATAATTGGGCCAGGTTTTACGGGGGCATACACTTTCATCAAAGCTGCCTGGTTAGTACAGACCTTGGAAGAAAAGTGGGACAAATGGTTGTTTCTAAGCTAAAAATGAAGAAATAGCTTATTCGATTGAGATCTGGCGGGTCGCAGGCTCAGCTACTACCCGCCCATAACCTCTAAACTATTGTTCCATTTCTTTTGCGTGCAACCCCTTGTATACAACCTTCCTCTACCTAGCACCGGGGGTCCTGGCTCATCAGCTTTAATGATTTATGGCTTTTGCTGGAGTTTTAATTACGCTTTTTATATTTCGTGTCTTTAGTAAAAACTAACTGAGTATTAACCAGCTTGTCATGCTCCGTTAGTCTACTTTTAAATAGTTCCGCCAGTTATGTTGCTCTTTAAAGCCCAAAACTTCGCGGATTCTGCGATTTGAAAACAATGCTTCATTTTCTTCTAATTCGCGAGTAATGGGCACACCTGGAAAAAACTGTTCAGCCAATTCTTTGCTGGGGATAATGGCACCGTTGTGATCATTTCCGGCATTAAAAACCTGGTACCCAAGGCCATCTTTTTGCAAGCATAAATCCACAATTTGTCCCAAATCACGTGCATCAATATAACAAAACGCATTCCGGCGGCGCACTTCAGGATTTTTTAAATAATGCGGAAACAGTGTAGCGTATTCGTGTGGCTCAATAACATTTCCAATACGAAGTGCGTAAATGTCAAAGCCTGATCGTAGCTGGAAACTGCGTGCTGTTTTCTCATTCACAACCTTCGAGAGCCCATAGCTATCCATAGGGTCAACATCATAGTTCTCATCCAAAGGCAAAGTCTTTGGATTGATCTTGCCATCTGCAAAACAGATACCGTAGGTGGTCTCTGAGGAAGCAATAATAATCTTCTTAATTCCCAGTTTGACAGCCGCTTCAATTACATTGTATGTGCCGATCGTATTCACTCTGAAAGTTTCATTATCAGGTCGGATCAATATCCTGGGTACTGCAGCAAAATGTACTACCGCATCAAATCGTGGTACGCCATTTCCCCCATCCAATTCATCTAGCCCGGCATATGAACTCATTGCATTAAACATCTGTCCCGAATCCGTTATATCAGCTATCAAATTATCCACACCCGGGTGATTTAAAGGCATCAGATCTACATTCATCACTCTATGCCCCTGGTCCAGAAGGTAAGGTATTACATGCTTTCCCGCTTTTCCCGATCCGCCTGTAAAAAGTATTCGCTTTTTGATCATGTATTCTCCCGTTTATTAGGTTTTATTGTTGCCAGCCTTGCAGTCCGCGCTGAATATTCTATATGATTTGTACCAACAGTAATTACAAATGTAAGAACATTAAAAAAACGTACCGATAAATAAATGTTTAACCCTTCGTATTGTTGTGAATTCTTTTTGTTTCGCTAGAATTATTACATACGGAAACATCTGTCAAAGCAAGTCTAAAATTGTAAAATTGCATATGAAAACAAGTATTCTGGATCTTTTCAAATTGGATGGTCAGGTAGCATTGATTATAGGAGGCAATAGAGGTCTTGGGCTTTCGATGGCCCAGGCTCTGGCAGAGGCGGGAGCCGCAATTTCAATTGCAGCCCGTGATACGAACGTAAATCAAGCGGCGGCTAAGCAATTGCAAGAAGATTATAGTGTAGATGTTATCAGCAATTACTGTGATGTGACTGAGGAGGCAAGTATACAAGAGGCGGTTGAAAAAACAATTCAGCAGTTCGGTAAAATTAATATTCTTATAAATTCCGCCGGGATCAATATTCGCGGCTCTATTGTAGACCTTTCCGTTTCAGATTTCATTAAAGTGCAACAAGTAAATGTTACAGGTTCATGGATGGCATGTCGTGCTGTACTTCCATTTATGAAAAAAAATAACTACGGTCGAATTATAAATATGGGTTCGATGCTATCAACAACAGCCCTTCCTGACCGTACAGCTTATGCTACCAGCAAAGGAGCTATCCTTCAGCTTACCCGATCTCTCGCTGTTGAAGTAGCAAAAGAAGGAATTACCGTCAATGCAATTTTACCTGGCCCTTTTGCAACTGACATAAATCTTCCATTACTGAATGACCCTGAAAAGTATGAAGCCTTTATTTCTAAAATCCCTGTCGGTCGCTGGGGAAACCTGCATGAAATAGGAGGAATCGCTTTGTACTTGTCTAGCCCTGCATCTAGCTTCACCACAGGAAGTTGTATATCTGTGGACGGAGGCTGGGTTGCTATTTAAATCGGTTGATTTGGTGTGAACGAATCAGAGACTCTTTTTTATTGGTAAATCCGTAGAACCCTGCGGAACTCTATGGACAGTGAGGAATTTCTAGCTGAATAGAAGAACGTTATAAACTTTCCTTTATCTGCTAAGCTTATTTAGGCTTTGCTCGACCTAAGGCTGAAACTTAAGCCAGTTAGGGGTTAAATTCATGGAACTTGATAAGTAAGCGTATTCTCATCTTGCGATTTAAACATCCAAAGGCCGCTTGCACAAGCGGACACGCTTGCGTTAAATTAGGGCTATAGCCGGATAAGGCCATTTTTAAGTTCCAGGATTGGAAGATTTTGGATGCTATATTATAGCTATATTAAGGTGAGACAACAAGCCGGTTAAAGTACTATTGAAGTACCTTTTAAGTATCCTTTAAGTACCTATAAAGTACCTCTTATAAGAGGTACTTTATCAGTGAGAATTATAATCTTTAACATTATTTAATCTTTAGTTCAATATGGCATAATTCGTATTTCGTGCACGGCTGCTCCCCACTGGTTGTAGCTTCTCGCTATGCCGTTCGTGTCCTCACGAACCACTCATAACTCCCTGTTTATTGGTTCGTGGGACCCGAACCAAGGCGGAGAGAAGGGACCAATAGTTGATTTTGTGTGGGCGAGTCGAAGACTCTTTTTATTTGAGAATCCGTAGAGCTCTTTGGAACTCTACGGACAGTAATGGGCGGCTACCTATATTAGTTCCCCTTTTTCTCCTGCTGTCCAATCACTCAAAATGCACACGCGACACGCGTACGCCAGCTTGAGGGCCAGTTGATGCAGAAGGATTCGTATATTGACCGGCGAAAGTAAATACCATGAAAGCAGATCTGATTACAAAAAACAAACTAGTCGAATACATTGATCTCTATCCTGAGGCTAAGACAAATATCCTACTTTGGATTAAGGAGTTCGGACGGCGACTTGGTGAAGATATGAAAACCGCTCCTTTTGAAGGGATATCTTATGTAGGTGCCCAATTAGGTGCTAGTGATTACAGAGTGCAATTTACTATAAATCCGTGGCTGAAAACAGCTTATATAACATGGCTTGGAACAGAGGCTGAACTTATCGCAAAACATGAGAAGGAAATTCAGGAGTTACGGGCTGAAAATCCCGACCTAGTCGTTGAGGAGGTGGTCATGAGCTACGAGGAAATACTTACACCACCGCCACCACCTTCAATGGAGGAAGTATTTCCGGGGTTGGAAGATTTACCTAAAATAGAAGATAATCAAGAGGCAGTTACCGACAGCAAGGAGCTATATACGAAAACTGAGTTTGAAGAGGCATTGAAACGCGCGATCGAAATTTTTGATGCGCGACCTGGGACCGCCGACTTTGCTGAGATTGAACTACTGCTTCCTGGGATTAAGAAGTATGAAGAAAACAAGATCATATTCCCTGACCTCGATCTGGTGGATTTAATAAAAGTCAGGATGAAAGAGTTTCAACTTACACCGGAAAGTTTTGCTTATGTTTTTGGTGGAGAAGAGGATATGAATCAGTTTCTGGATGGTAAGAAGCAGTTGCCTTTAGGGGTGTTGAGAAAGCTATTTCGACATTTGGGAATTGTTCATGTGGATGCTTCTGAGTTTTTGGTGTAGGGGTGTTCAACTAACTATCTCTAGAGACGCTAAAGCTTAACTCTACAGATAGCCAAATAAAGAGGGGTCTAAGACTCAAAGCTCAGGCACGCGTATGTTCTCACCCCCCACTAGTCATAGCGTCTCGCTACGACCAATCTATAAAAACAAAAGTTCAATTCTACTTTTTCTGCTTCGGTATAGTCCCTGCCACTACTGTGCAACCAACAATGAGCTTCTTCAACAAAGCCTGCTTCAATTGGATTGTTATATGTATAGTCCAAACGTTGATCGATCATCTCATTTGTGCTTAACTCTATCGGATGATTATGCTGTTGCCAAAATTGAAAATCTTTATTCCGTTCGTTCTTTGCTCCCGCACGTTTCATTAACCATAACATCCATTCCTTTCTACTTTCAGTCGTATCTGCTTCAAGTGTCTTTCTGATATGCCGGGATGTGAAGCTTTTTAAATCTTTTAAAATTTCTGATAGACTATTGGTTCCACTGGCACTCATTATCAGATGAATATGGCTACTCATATTGCAATAAGCATATACATTAAGTCCTTTATTCTTCTGACAAAATTCTAAACTTTCATAAAATATATTACGATAAGCGTCTCGAATAAAGATATCAAGCCAGTAGACTACAGTAAATGTTACAAAATGCAAACCTTCCTGATTGCGGATGGCATATTTTCCCAAAATCGTCCTCGTTTGTAACGAGGATGAAGCGAGGTCTGCGATTCTATCGCAAACAGGTCCGACAAAGCTAAAAAACTATCATATTTAAACCCGAACGCCGAGGATACCTGCCGTCGTGGCTAAGGCCCCGTGCAGTATGAACAGAGTGCGGGACTGCAGCCTCCAAAGAGAGACAAACCCTCCGTTTTCCATTGAATAAGTTGAAAGTTATGGGTTGAAGGTTGTAAGTTTTCCCGACGCTATTCCCAAGCCGCTAATACTTGCCAATCATTCTTGATTCTTGCCTCGCAAATTGTACTTTTGCAGAAAGTTTACCAAAAGGGTAAATTAAATACATAATCAAACAAAACCCATGAGTATTGGTCTTTCCGAACAGGAAGTTTATCGCCGAGAGGCACTGCTTGAGCTTCGTAAACTGGGCATAGAGCCCTACCCTGCCGAAGCGTATGAGGTAAATGTTACCGCAAGGGATATACATAACAACTACGAGCGCGATAAAACGAATTATAAGAATATCAGCATTGCGGGCAGAATAATGACGCGGCGGATTATGGGTAGCGCATCCTTTGCTGAGATCCAGGATTCGACGGGACGAATGCAGGTGTACCTGAAACGCGATGATCTTTGTCCGGGTGAAAACAAGACTTTATATAATACCGTGTTCAAAAAGCTGATGGATATCGGCGATTATGTGGGTGTGAAGGGTTATGTGTTTACTACGCAAACGGGTGAAATTTCTATCCACGTTACGGAGATGACGCTGCTGGCGAAATCGCTGAAGCCGCTACCGATTGTGAAGCGTGATGATGATGGTCATGTGTATGATGGGTTTACCGACCCGGAAATGCGTTACCGTCAGCGATACGTGGATTTGACTGTTAACCCGGATTTAAAACAAATATTCATGAACCGCAGCAAGGTGATTAACACCATGCGAAGCTATTTTGATAACCAAGGTTGGATGGAGGTGGAAACACCAATTCTTCAGCCGGTGCATGGCGGGGCAGCTGCACGTCCGTTTAAAACGCACCACAATACGCTGGACATGCCTTTGTTTTTGCGAATCGCCAATGAACTTTACTTGAAACGCTTGATTGTTGCGGGTTTTGACGGGGTGTACGAATTCGGTAAAATGTTCCGTAATGAGGGAATGGACCGCACGCACAACCCGGAATTTACTTCCATGGAGATTTATGTGGCTTACAAGGATTATGTGTGGATGATGGCCATGCTGGAAGAATGCCTTGAGAAAATTGCGGTGGCGATTCATAGTACGTCAAAGGTAAAAATGGGTGATCATGTGCTGGAGTTTGCAGGTCCGTATGAGAAGCTGACGATGTTTGAGTCGATACAGAAATATACAGGGATTGATGTTTCGGCCATGAATGAGGATGAGTTACGTGCCGTGTGTAAAAGCATGAACATTGAAACCGACCCAAGCATGGGTAAGGGTAAATTGATTGATGAGATTTTCGGCGAGAAGGTTGAAGCGAACCTGATTCAGCCTACATATATTACTGATTACCCGGTAGAAATGACTCCGCTGGCGAAAAAACACCGCAGCAAAGAAGGTTTGGTGGAGCGTTTCGAGCTGTTTGTGAATGGTAAAGAGATTGCGAATGCCTATTCGGAATTGAATGATCCGATTGATCAGCGTGCGCGTTTGGAGGATCAGCTGTTACTGGCTGGTCGCGGGGATGAGGAAGCCATGGCAATGGATGAGGATTTCCTTCGTGCATTAGAGTATGGTATGCCGCCAACGGCTGGTTTGGGCGTCGGTATCGACCGTTTGGTAATGTTGATGACGAATCAGCACACTATTCAGGAGGTATTGTTCTTCCCGCAGATGAGACCTGAGAAAAAGGCGAAAGTTGCGTCGGTAGAGGACTTTACAGATATTGGTGTACCTGCGGAATGGGTGCCGGTATTGATGAAAATGGGATTTAATACGGTAGAGGAATTGAAGGCTGGCAATCCGAATAAGGTGTTTAATGATTTGGGGGGAATGAGGAAGAAGATGAAATTGGATATTACGATGCCGGGGAAAGATGATGTTGAGGGATGGTTTAGGTAAACTGATTTGCCACTCTGAGCGAAGTCGAAGAGTTTTTTATAAGGTGCCTGCGAGGATTTCGTGGGCATTTTTTGTTTGGAGGTTTGGTCCTTGTAGGTTGGGTTTGTGAAGGAGGTGCTTTCGTTCCACTCATTGCCCTTTTCAATAAAGGTACAAGTTCACACTTACTTCACAGTTTACTTTACATTTTGGTTATTCAGAAAAACCTTTGATTTTTTTTTCGGTAATTTATAATTGATTAATCGAAGTAGATTTAAAGTCTTTATTAACAAAAGCTTAAACTATTATAAACGATTAGTTCATATTGAACCGATAACTTTAAAACAGATAAATTACACTTATGAAACTATCTACAATTGAAATCACAGAAAGCGAATACTTAATCAAATTAAGTAAAGAGAATTTTGACCTGGCATTTATTAACCAGCTGCTGAAACGAATCCAATCGGAAGTGTTATTCTCTTCTTTCAAAGGTTCTGACCAGGATGATGATATAAAAAGCAGAAACGCATACGACAGAGGCTCTTACTTTAGCCGTCTGGATGAAAAATAGAAGGGAGCTGGTAAAACCAACTCCCTTCTATCCTTACACTTTTTTTTCTCTACCGCCCTCTAAAGCCTCCACCGCCTCCGCCTCGTTGTATTACAGTTTTATCTAACTGCCCCATTTGGCTCTGCATCATTTTTATCTGCTCTGCCAGAAGTTTGTTTTTATCGGCTTTCTTAGCTTCCTGTAAATACATCGTCGCTTCGCGTTTGTTACGTTTAGACATTGCTATTCCGGCCAGACTAAGCTTCGCCAGCGCGATGTTATGATCCATAGTCATACCCATTGCAAGGGCCTTTTTGAAATATTTTTCGGACTGTAATGGTGCTTTACGCGATTCTATCAATCCAATTAACAAATGGTAATAGCCATGCTGTGCCTGGATAAGTTCCTTTTCATAATTTTTTACCTGACGCAGCCAATATTCGGCTTTATCCATATTTTCCTTACGGAGATAAAATTGCGCAATCAGCATTTTCTCGTTGAAGAAAAACGTAACCCCAACAATCAGGGCAAGTAAAATCAACAATATCCCCCAGCCCCAGTAACCGAAAAAAATCAGGGCAATTGCCGATCCAAGAAAGGCAAATGCTATTATTAACCGTATAAAATTTGGCATTATTTAAATTCTTAAATTTGTGCTGCAAATATCCGCTTATTTAGCCGCTAAACAAACAGAATCCTAAAAATATGGCAGTTCAATTAGAAGATTCGTGGAACAAGGTTTTAGGAGATGAATTTGAGAAGGATTATATGCTGAAACTGAAGGCATTTCTGTTAAAAGAAAATCTGGATGGCAAGACTATTTATCCGCCGGAAAATTGCATTTTTAATGCTTTTTCTCATACTCCCTTTTATAATGTTAAAGTGGTGATTATCGGGCAGGATCCGTATCACGGGCCTAACCAGGCGCATGGACTAGCATTCTCGGTTCAAAAAGGTGTTGCTATCCCACCTTCACTCCGAAATATCTTTAAAGAAGCTGCCAGCGATATACCTGGTTTCAAAATTCCTGACAATGGAGAGTTAACTAAATGGGCCGATGAAGGTGTATTACTTTTAAACGCTATACTTACTGTAAGAGCTGGCGAACCGTGCTCACATCAAAAAAAAGGATGGGAACAGTTTACTGATCAGGCTATAAAAGTACTAGTCGAAAAGCGTGAAGGGATTGTGTTTTTATTATGGGGTAATTACGCTCAATCTAAAGCGTCATTTATTGATGATAAGAAACATTTTATTTTGAAAGCGCCTCATCCCTCTCCGCTCGCTCGCGGCTTTATGGGTTGTAAACATTTTTCTAAGACGAATGAGATTCTTGAGAAAAATGGAAAAAGCGGAATTAATTGGAACTTAAGCTAGACGAGCTATTGTAGTCAACCCTTTCAGGGTTGACTTTAAGACAGGTGCACTATCCCGGATTGCATCCCGGGGTTAATAATATTTAAGCCTTTCAGGCTTAGGAGCACCTTTAATGCTGACGAGTATGTATTTAAATAATAAAGCTAGCACTAGTATGTATCCTGAGGAGAACACACCGGGTTAATAATATTGCAACCCTTCAGGCTTGGGAGTACATTTTATCTGAAGTGCGTGTTTTACAATGTTTTTAAATAATAAAACTAGTATTTAGTATCTATCCCGAGGGGAAAAGCCGGGGGTAATAACATTGAACGCAAGCTTGGGAGTACCTTTAATCGGACGGGCGTGTTTTACAATGTATTTAATAATAAAGCTAGCACTTAGTACGTATCCTGAAAGGAAAAGCCGGGGGTTAATAATATTGAAACTCTTCAGGCTTGGGAGTACCTGACGGGCGTG
>CAMPKC010000002.1 GCA_946887045.1 uncultured Sphingobacteriaceae bacterium
TTTGTGATCCCGCTGGGATTCGAACCCAGGACCACTACATTAAAAGTGTAATGCTCTACCAGCTGAGCTACGGAATCTTTTAAATCGAACGTTTAACCGTTTCCTTTAAAGTGGTGCAAATATACGACTACAACCTATTGCTCGCAAGTTTTATTGAGATATTTCTCAAAATAGAAGCTAAGCTATTAGCTGTCAGTATAAAAAGAATTTAAGCAGATGACTGTAGAACGGTTTTTTATTAAAACAAGCCTGGATTTTCAATTTTCTGTAGCGGAAACTCTTTAAATATCTGCCATTGCTTTCCATTGTGCTTCAATAAACTGAAGTGATCAACCAAAAAAGAACGCTTAAATTTCTTGTTTTTGTACTCGTCCCAAATTACTGGAAACGCCTCAGGAGGTATATCCCGGTAGGCAACAGTGATATGGGGATGGAATGTGGTATTCCCGGTATGTTCTTTCGGGTCTATTTTGTTTTTGTGAAAAACTGACGAGATCTCTTTTTGCAAATCACCCAGCAAAGAGTTTTTCACAACAGAGATAAACAGAGTTTGAATGGTAAAACAGTCGTAATTCAAGAGATCTACTTTAAAAGGTGCATGGCTGTAGCCTATCGGTTTTAATACCTTCATCAAGTGATTTTCGAAATCCTCTTTAATATTCACCGGCCTGTACAACGTGATATGTACCGGCGGTTTTAAAGCGGCATAAGTCCTGAATCTTTCCGACAGTTCTTCTTTGATCTCACGAATTTGCTCGGCCAATTCTAGCGGCGGCATTATCGCTGTAAGATATAAACTCATTCCTTTGTATTTAAGGTGGACGAGGCAAAATAAAACAACGAGACATGCCCCCGTTCATGTAACACTCAAGTTCGTACCTTGCCCGGGACTGCGTCGACCATCCTACGTTCGCGAACGTAAGATCCCCGAACGAGGTACGAACAAGGTAGGAATCAGAGTCATAAATCGAGGCCTAAAGATAAAAAGTTTGGTATTCATTTTATTTGAATTTAGCTAATTTTATTAGCAGGATTTCTTATTTTTGTTAAGATGAGCGAGAAGCGACACATAGTACATATTGACCTGGATTCGTTCTTCGTGTCTGTAGAGCGATTGAAAGACAAGGCACTGGAAAACAAACCTGTACTTATCGGCGGAAGTTCTCAAAGAGGTGTTGTCGCGTCATGTAGTTACGAAGCCAGGAAATTTGGAGTGCATTCTGCCATGCCAATGAAAAAGGCCCTTCAGCTTTGTCCCCGAGCCATTGTAATTGGCGGAAATTATTCGTCGTACAGCAAAGCCTCCGCAATGGTTACCCAGATTATAAAAGACAGGGTGCCACTTTTTGAGAAAACTTCGATAGACGAGTTTTACATAGACCTCACCGGGATGGATAAGTTTTTTGGGTGTTATCAGCTCGCCTCAGAATTGCGTCAATCCGTAATCAAAGAAACAGGTTTGCCTATTTCCTTCGGACTTTCTGCAAATAAAACTGTTTCAAAAATCGCAACCGGGCAAGCTAAACCTAACGGACAAATTTATGTGGAGCATGGAAAAGAAAAAGAGTTTCTCGCTCCCTTGCCGGTTTCAAAAATTCCAATGGTCGGAGAAAAGGCCTGCGAACTGCTGTACAGTATTGGCGTTCATAAGATCGCCGATCTGCAGGCTCAGAATGTAAAAAACCTTGAACGCCATTTCGGAAAAATGGGTTTAGTGATGTGGAACAAGGCAAATGGAATTGACGATTCTCCGGTTAGCCCCTACCATCAACGTAAATCCATTTCAAGCGAAAACACCTTCCCAAAAGATGTGTCAGACCTTTCCGTTCTGCAGCAATTACTGATCTCGATGCTCGAACAGCTCACGTTTAAGCTGCGTATGGAGAATAAAGTCGCTTCATGCCTGGCGGTTAAAATCAGGTACTCCAATTTCGAAACCTTTAGTCAGCAAATCACTATGCCGCCCACACATTCTGACATTCTCCTCATTCCTGAACTGAAAAAATTACTCAATCAGGCATACGATCCTGCAAGGCCGGTTAGACTTATCGGATTAAGGCTAAGTCAGCTTTCTGAAGGCTCATACCAGCCGGGATTATTTGATAATCACGAACGTAACGAAAAACTTTACGAAGCTTTAGATAAATTAAATAACCGTTTCGGCACAAAAACCGTATCACGGGCATCCACATTTGGAATCTCCTCAAGAGAATTTAATCCGTTTATACGAGACTAAAAGGAATTTCACCGTTGATAATTCAATTTTCAATTGTAGTTTTGGCCCATGCAAACTAATAAAGCTGTTTTTTTAGACAGAGATGGGGTTTTGAATAAGGAATTAGGAGATTATGTATGCAAACTTGAAGATTTTCATGTACTTGAGCATAATTTTGAACCTTTAAAGAGATTGCAGGATCAGGGTTACCTGCTCATTGTAATTACCAATCAGGGAGGTGTTGCAAAAGGATGGTATAGCGAAGATACGCTAAGCAAGATGCATCAGCACCTAAAAAACACCTATAGTGCACAGGGAATTCATATTACTGAAATTTATTACTGCCGCCACCATCCAATGTATAATGGCGCTTGCCTTTGCAGGAAGCCTGGTTCTATGATGCTCGAAAAAGCCATCGCCAGGTATAATGTTGATAAATCTAAATCTTATTTTATTGGCGACCGCGAGCGGGATGTTATCGCCGGCGAGGCAGCGGGTGTTACAGGCATATTAATAGATTCCGATCAGCCGCTTTCGGAAGTGATGCATTTGATAGTATAAAAAAAAATGATCCGATGTAGAGCCATCGGATCATTTCCAGATATTCATCCTCAACTGTTTTACCCTTTAAACATTCACTTCCTCAACTTTATCTTTGTTCAGGAAAACGAATTTATTTTCGAACACTTCCAGTAAGATCCGGCTTTCTTTATCCACTTTACCAGACAAGATTTCTTTGGAAAGCTCGTTCAAGATACGTTTTTGGATAACCCGCTTTAAGGGCCTTGCTCCAAATTGAGGATCGTAACCCAGTTGCGCAAGCCAATCCAATGCATCAGAAGAAGCTTCTATTTGAATTCCCATTTCAGCAAGTGTCTGGGCGACCTGATTAAACTGAAGTGCCGCGATATCTCTGATTTCATTTCTGTTCAACGGAGTAAACATTATCAGCTCATCAATCCGGTTTAAAAACTCCGGACGAATAGTTTGCTTCAACAGTTCAAAAAGCTCGTTCTTGGTTTTCGCCACAACTTCCTCGTGGTTAATATCGGTAAGCTCCTTGAAATTCTCTTGTATAAGATGCGATCCGATATTTGAAGTCATAATGATGATTGTATTTTTAAAGTTCACCACACGGCCCTTATTGTCTGTCAAGCGACCATCATCCAATACCTGTAAAAGTATATTAAACACGTCCGGGTGAGCCTTTTCTATTTCATCGAGCAAAATCACACTGTAAGGCTTCCTTCTCACCGCTTCGGTTAACTGTCCGCCTTCATCATAGCCCACATATCCCGGAGGCGCACCGATTAACCTGGAAACGGAGTGACGTTCCTGGTATTCGCTCATATCAATCCGGACCATCGAATGTTCATCATTAAACAGGAACTCGGCCAGCGCTTTTGCAAGCTCGGTTTTACCTACGCCGGTAGTTCCTAAGAAAATGAATGATCCAATCGGCTTGCGTTTGTCCTGTAAGCCTGCCCGCGACCGGCGAATCGCATCCGAAATGGCTTCTATAGCCTCCTCCTGCCCAGCCACACGTTTATGCAGCTCCTGTTCTAAATGAAGAAGCTTTTCACGCTCACTTTGAATCATTTTCGTCACAGGAATTCCTGTCCATCGGGAAACTACGCCGGCAATGTCCTCAGAAGTAACTTCTTCCTTCAACATTCTGCCTCCCGATTGCTTTGCTTCCAGCTCTTTCTTTAATGCCTCAAGCTTATCCTGCGATTCTTTAATTTTTCCGTAGCGTATTTCAGCTACACGACCATAATCGCCCGCTCGCTCGGCCTGTTCGGCTTCGAGCTTAAAGTCCTCAATCTTTTTAACTTCATTATTTATCCCGTCAACCAGATCCTTTTCTCCTTGCCAGCTTGCCCTTAATGAGTCCCGGTCGGCAGAAAGATTCGCAATTTCCTGGCTTAACTCAGCAACTTTCTTCTCGTCATTTTCACGTTTGATAGCCTCACGTTCAATCTCAAGCTGCATAATTTTTCGCTCCAGTTCATCCACAGCTTCCGGAACAGAATCCATCTCCAGGCGCAGTTTAGAAGCAGCCTCGTCCATTAAATCGATTGCCTTGTCGGGCAAGAACCTGTCGGAAATATACCGCTGAGAAAGCTCTACAGCTGCAATAATCGCTTCGTCCTTAATCCGCACTTTATGATGAGTTTCGTACCGTTCCTTCAATCCGCGAAGAATAGAGATGGCATCCTGTGTGTCCGGCTCGTCTACCATCACCTTTTGAAAACGACGCTCAAGTGCTTTATCTTTTTCGAGATATTTCTGATATTCATTCAGGGTGGTGGCACCAATCGAGCGTAATTCGCCGCGGGCAAGTGCTGGTTTTAAAATATTGGCCGCGTCCATAGCGCCCTCGCCGCCCCCGGCTCCTACAAGTGTATGTATCTCGTCAATAAACAATATAATCTCACCATCGCTTTGTGTAACCTCTTTGATAACCGCTTTCAGGCGTTCCTCAAACTCGCCTTTATACTTGGCTCCGGCGATAAGAGCGCCCATATCCAACGAGTACACAGTTTTTGATTTGAGGTTTTCTGGCACGTCGCCTTTTATAATCCGGAACGCAATTCCTTCCGCAATGGCAGTTTTACCCACGCCGGGCTCACCAATTAAAATCGGATTATTTTTAGTCCGGCGAGACAAAATCTGTATCACCCTCCGAATTTCATCATCACGCCCGATTACCGGATCAAGCTTGCCCGATTCGGCAAACTCGTTCAAATTCCGGGCGTATTTATTCAGCGCATTGTAAGTAGCCTCGGCATTTTGGTCGGTAACACGACTGTCGCCCCGCAGCTCTGTGATAGCTTTTTTAAGGTCCTTTTCGGTAACACCGGCATCTTTTAGCATGCCGCTGGTTTTATCATTGGCATTTAAAATCCCCAGTAGAATATGCTCTACCGATACAAACTCGTCCTTAAATTCCTTCAGATAGCTCTGTGCCTTCTGAAGAGCCGAATTCGCCGAAGACGACAAGTAAATATCACTTCCGCTAACTTTGGGATAGCTTTGAATTTCTGCATCCAAAACCGTGTTCAGCCGGTTCAGGTTCACATTTAGTTTCTTCAAAAGGTAGTTGATTACATTTTCATCAACCATAAGCAGGGCTTTAAGCAGGTGCGCATTCTCAATGGCCTGCTGCTGATTTCCACCTGCAATTTCCGAAGCCTTCTGAACAGCTTCCTGTGCTTTGATTGTAAAATTGTTAAAGTTCATAATGCTAATGTGTCTTCAAAACAATTGCCACAAGCATTTTGATTCAGAATAAGGAATTTTTGTCTCGTAAATTTATTACCGAATGACTAAAAGTCTGATAAATAATAATTTGTACTGAAAAAATGGCTTTTTTTTTGGAAAAGAATGGAGCGTCATTGTCGCGAATTTAGTCCCGCTTTTATTGCAAGCCGCCGACTTCCCCAATCACTTCGGGCTTTCCATGCAATCGGGTTTAAATGGGATTGGCAGTGCTTTTATCGGACCTATTAAATTTCAAAAACCGCAGACAACGTTTGAAACGTTGTCTGTGGTGAGTATCCTCTACTCAAAAACCACTTTCTCCGGCCCGGATATTTTTTCGATATGGCAAGCACATTTCCCACCGGAAACTACAAATGAAGTACTCTTCTTTTGATTGGTTTTAGGATTCACCGCGCTTACATCGATAGTATCACCTTTGGGTGAAAGGTTTTTAGTATCACTATCGGTTACAACCGCATAATTGCCTTTAAAATTAACAGTGTCAACTTCAAAAGCTTGCGTAGACTTTCCTGTTCTTCTGATGATTGCAGAAAAATCTTTTACAGTAATCGGCTGACCGGAGGCATCTTCAAATCTAAGCGACACCGTTCTGAATTCCTGCGTGCAAATTAATGAGGGGCAATCTGCTTCGACTACCTGTTCGCTGCACGACACAACAAACAAAGCAAAAAAAGGAAGTAAATAAGGAAATTTCATAGCCATTCTTTTAATTATTACGTGCATACCGAATGATACGCTACGCAGATTAAAGAACTTTTCTGAGAGTTTCGGTTTGGTGATTAACCAATTTTTGCAAAGGTCCGCTGGCCATCATCCTCATCATCATATTCAACTCTGCCGAGATGGTCAAAATAGCCTCAGTAACATTGTTACCCAGATCTGCAACTACCCAACGCATATCCACATTAAAAGGAACTTCGTCTGCCGGTACTATGATAATTGTTTGATCTTCTATCCGGTTGGAAATTTTCAAAGACAACTTAGCCATGTTCTGCACAGAGAAGCGGGCTTCATCTGTAGTCGACGACCAATTGGAAATATTATCCGGCATTAATTTCTGATGATTATTAAAATCAGACAGAAAATTATACACATCGTGAACCGGTTTATCGATTTCTATTTTACTTTCAAAAATTGACATAAGACTATTTAACTGCGTTTTCAATCGCGTTTCCCCAATCTGCCGGGTTATCACGCCACTTACGTAACAGTTCAAGGTCATCTTTGTTGATAAAACGATGTTCGGAAGCGTAATCAACTAATGCATTGTAGTTAGAGAGTGTTGAGAAACGACATTTTGCCTTGGCAAAGTTATTGGTTGCTTCATCCAAACCATAGCTGAATATAGCTACCAAACCTGCAACATCGCATCCCGCCTGACGCAATGCTTCTACAGCTTGCAAACTGCTTTTCCCAGTCGAGATCAGATCCTCAACCACAACAACACGCTGGCCTTCAAAAATTTCCCCTTCAATTAAGCTACCCGTTCCATGTTCTTTTGCTTTAGAACGAACATAAGCGAAAGGCAAGCCAAGCTCCTGGGCAACCAATACTCCCTGAGGAATACCGGCAGTGGCAACTCCGGCAATTAACCCGACTGAGCCAAATTCTTCCTGAACAAGTGCGGTTAAATTTTGTCTGATATATGTTCTGATGGTTGGATGAGAGAGAGTTATGCGATTATCACAATAAATTGGAGATTTTAATCCTGATGCCCATGTAAAAGGGTTGTTCGGTTGTAATTTAATTGCTTTTATTTGTAATAAAAACTCAGCGACTTTCTGTTCAATCTCACTTTTGTTGATCATGGCACAAATGTATAGAATTTATATTAACGATACTGCTCTTATCATAGCAGATTTTTTACCCGGAGGACTAGGAAATTATCAACAAATGGATGCGGACGACTTTGATTTCGCCAAATTTTACAAGGCAGTTCAGGGTGCTCCGGCTTCTATAAATGTGATACTTACAAAAGAACCGAAAGCTTTTTTTAAGAGCCTGAGACAGCCTTTTCTGTTTATAAGGGCAGCCGGAGGCGTGGTTCGATGCGATGAAAATCAGTTCCTTTTTATTTTCAGAAATGGAAAATGGGATTTGCCAAAAGGTAAACTGGATTTAGGCGAAAAAACAAAAAAAGCAGCAGTAAGAGAGGTGGAAGAAGAGTGCGGAATAAAAGTGGCAAGGCTGGGAGATCTGCTTTGCAAAACCTGGCATGTATACGAAGAAAAAGGACGGATTGTGTTCAAAAAAACTAATTGGTATACAATGAAAGCCGAGCGTCAGGAACTTGTGCCGCAGCTGGAAGAAGGTATTACCGAAGCTCGTTGGCTTGCCTCTGGCGACTTTGACTATATTAAGCAGAATACCTATCCCCTTATTCGTGATGTTATTAGCTTGTTAGAAGTTTAACAGTGATGTTTGAAATGTGTGAGCTGGTATTCAGCACACACATTCATGTGCTGAACATCGGTTTCTATAAAAACTCGAGTGCCTCCTTTGGCACGAACTGACTTACATCGCCTTTGTGTCGCAAAATATCCCTCACAATTGTTGAGCTTATCGATGAATATCCCGGATTACTCAAAATAAAAATACTCTCAATTGAAGGTTCGAGGGCGTGATTCATTTGAGCAATTGCCTTTTCGTACTCAAAATCTGATACTGTCCGAATACCCCGCAACATATATTGAGCACCTATTTCCTTGCAAAAATTTACCGTAAGTCCTTGATAAGAGGTTACCTCGATTTTTGGCTCTGATTTAAAAACCGCCTGCAAAATTTGGATCCTGATCTCGGTGCTGAGTTTAGAACGTTTTGAACTATTGTCCCCAACACCCACAATAACTTTATCGAATAACGAAACCGAACGTTTTAAGATATCAACATGAGCAATGGTTACAGGATCGAACGAACCCGGGAAAAGTGCGATTTTCATAGCTTAAAGGTAAAAGCTTAAAGGGAAAAAGCAAAAGGATATTAAAAGAGTTGAAAGGCTAAAAGTGAAAAGTTAAAAGTGAAAGATAAACGCGAACAGGTTTATTAAAAAGTTTGTGGCAAAATACAACTAAAAGCTATTCTTAAAAAAGCTAAACGATGAATTTCCATATTTCCGCTGCTCAGTAAAATTTGGATGATTGCCAATTCGCTTTGAACTTGGATGTTCAACAATCAACATTCCGTCGGGTCTTAAAAGCTTTCGCTCAAAAACGAGATCGGCAATTAAAGGAATTTGAGGTATATCATAAGGAGGATCTGCAAAAATCAGATCAAAAGTATCATTGTCTTCTTTTAAAAATCTAAAAACATCCGCTTTTAACGGAGTGATTATATTCATCTGATGCTGCTTTGAAATTTCTTTCAAATACCGGATGCATCCAACATTACTATCCACAGAAAGAACTTCTGTAGCTCCCCTGGACGCAAACTCCATCGAAATATTGCCTGTGCCGCTAAACAGATCTAATACTTTTAAGCCTTCAAAATCAGTTTGGTTGTTTAAAATATTGAAAAGAGCCTCCTTAGCCATATCGGTCGTCGGCCGCACCGGAAGATTTGTAGGCGGATAAAACCGCAATCCTTTAAGCTTGCCGCCGATTATTCGCATAACAAAAGGCCTAATAGCGAAAAATACCTGTGTTTTGAGGTCTGATCAAAAGCCTTAGAGAAGTTTATAATCTCTGTACTGTCGGCAAAACGAACGTCTTCAAAATATTTTTCAATTCGTTTGTACTGCTCATCAGAAGATTCTATGTTTCCGGCTAAAATCACAGAGGTGTTTTTTGTATCAACTGCTAATTGTTCCCTAATCATCAAAAGATAATAATTGAAGTCATCCGCATTTTTTATGGTATAGTTATTATTAAATACAAGTTTTTCATCAGAAATCAAACAAGCTTCAAAAGACTGATCATTAAACTGAAGAAGAAGTTTATGAGCGTTTGTATCGCGGAGTCGTAAACCAATTTCTGCCAGCGGTTCCACCTGACTAAATAAACGAGCATCTGGAAATGTACTTGTTATAGGCATTATGTCTTTTACTTTGAGGGCTATAACACACTTTATACTATCCTTATTAATTGACGAAATAAAGGTTTTTGTATCCCTGCCTGCCTGGATTAGCTTTTCATATTCAGGCAAATCGGTAATTATAAAATATTGAGTTGGCAGCAAAGTAAAATGGGGTGTTTGAACTGATACTTTTACTTTAGCAAAGCCCGACTTTAATTCAGAAATAGTTGCCAATAAATCGTCTAAAGCAGCATCGATCGAATCCTTTACAGGAGAATCATAAAGAACAACCAAACTATTATCTATCCCATTAATGATTGCGTAAGAGATACGCTGGGGCGTGATTTTAATCAGAAGCTGCATTTCCCTGGTCTGGGTACTGTCAAACCTCTCGTCCTTTAAGTGTACTATGCCGAAATCGTTCATTACAACAAAACTAATTTTTTTGAACGGAATTGCGCAATTTTACATCGGATGAATATTAGTAGCTTACTAAGACAGCAATTTCCTGTTAACCCTACCCCGCAACAGCTTCAGGTTTTTGATGAGCTGGATAAATTTATCACAAGCGAATACGGCGACGAATGTTTTGTGCTTAAGGGCTATGCAGGAACCGGAAAAACCACTATTGTTGCGTCCCTTGTTAAAACGTTACCAAAACTAGCCTTAAAAACTGTTTTACTTGCGCCAACCGGCAGAGCTGCTAAGGTTATAAGTAATTATTCGGGGAAGAAGGCCTTTACTATTCATAAAAGAATTTACCGGAAGAAATCTGCCATGAGCCTCGACATGAGCTTCATCATCAGCGAAAATCTTGCAGAAAACACCATTTTCATTGTAGACGAAGCTTCTATGATATCGAATGAAGCTGCCGATTTCAGCGGGAAAAGTCTTTTGGAGGATCTGTTGATGTATGTTTACAGCGGGAAAAATTGCAAGCTTATGCTTGTCGGAGATACTGCGCAGCTTCCGCCGGTCGGTTCAGATTATAGTCCTGCTTTAGATACTAAGCTGCTATCTGAGGTATTCACCCGCACTGTTTTTAATTACGAACTTACGGATGTTGTGAGACAGCAGAAACAATCGGGCATTCTGTATAATGCTACTCATATAAGAGAATTAATCCGCAGTAAAAAGGAAGAATTTCCGCAATTAAAGGTAAAAGGCTTTCCCGATATATATAACATGACGGGAGAAAAGCTACCCGAGGGGCTGCAATACGCTTACGACAAATACGGCATGGAAAATACGCTTGTTGTTTGCCGCTCGAATAAAAATGCCAACAATTACAATCTGCAGATTCGAAACCGGATTTTATACCGCGAAGAAGAACTAAGTGGCGGAGATTATTTAATGGTTGTCCGCAACAATTACTACTGGCTTGCAGCCGATGAACAAAGCAACGCTTTTATCGCAAATGGCGATATTGCCAAAATTCGAAAGATGAAAAACATAACCGAGCTTTATGGCTTTCGCTTTGCAGACGTAGTTTTAGAATTTCTGGATTATCCTGATGATGAGCCTTTAACCTGTAAGGTGATGCTGGATACCTTGTATTCGGAAACTCCTAGCCTGTCTAATGTCGATAATAAGCGATTATTTGAAGCTGTTATGGAAGATTATCAGCATATAGCAAACAAAAGAATGCGGATGGAAGAGTTGAAGAAAAACCCTTATTTCAATGCCTTGCAGGTAAAATTTGCTTACGCTGTAACCTGTCATAAAGCCCAGGGCGGCCAATGGGATGCCGTATTTGTAGATCAGGGCTACCTTACCGAAGAAATGCTAAATACTGATTTTCTAAGATGGATGTATACTGCTGTAACGCGGTCTGTAAAGGAACTGTTCCTGGTTAATTTTAACGCAAAGTTCTTTAGTTAAAGCAAACGGTAAAGGTGCTGCCAACGTTTGGTATGCTATCTACCTGAATGTTCCCCCCCATGGCGAGTATCTGCGCTTTGGTAAGATATAATCCAACACCTTTGCTGTCTTTCACGTCGTGAAAAGTTTTATAAATTCCGAAAAGATTTTTTCCATACTTTTTCAGATCAATACCTAAGCCATTATCTTTCACCTGCATATAAAGCTTATCGTCTTTGTGCATTGTCTTTATCGAAATCTCGGGCACTCTATCCTGGTGACGATATTTCAAGGCGTTCGACAAAAGATTTTGCATAATGCTTTCGAGATAGCTTTTGGGATAATTAATTACAGGAGCCTCAGAGAAATCATAATGCAAATTAGCACCCGACTTTTTTATATCTGCTGTAAGATTTTTCTCAACCACATTGAAAACGTGCATGAAGTGCAGCTTCTCTTCAACAGCAAACGATTCATGCTTATTTTTGAGCAAATCGATTAAATCATCTAATTTAAATATGAGATTATCAGCCACCTCCCGAATAGTTTTTATCAGGTTATCTCTGTCGGCCTGGTCTTTAGCATCCTCATGTAATTGCAGCAATGCAATCAGATTAACCGTCGGAGAGCGAAGATCGTGAGAAGTGACATAGGCAAATCGCTCAAGTTCTGAGTTTTGAATGATCAGATCCTGGCTTAGATTCTGCAGATCTACTTTTTGGTTTTCGAGCTGATTGTTTTTGTTTTGAACTTCTTTAAAAAGCTTACCGATCTTTTCCCGGCTTTGAATGATATTGATTAAAGCCGAAATCACGATAATTAACAATATCCAATTGCTGATAACGGTAAAAATCTGAATCCTCCGGGTTAAAGTCTCGATAACTTTATTGCTTTCGTTAAGGCTTGCTTTCTCGGTACTGGTGATATTTTTTAAAACTTCACGGATTTGTGATTCGCTTGCCTTTACCAGGTTCATATCTCTTTCTGCCGCCCTAGCGTTTAGGTTATTATTTGGTACAGTCCTGATGCTTTTATTAATATGTACGCGTTTTAAATTAATCAGCTCATTTAAACGATTCAGATTTCTCTGCTGCGAAGATTTATCGTTTAATAAAGAGTACAATCTGATATAACTATCATCTACTTTTTTCTCTGCCGCCAAATATTGATTGATGTAATTGGTATCCTTTGTCAGGAGGTATCCGCGATGATTCGTTTCCGAATCTTCAAGATTGTCCATGAACTCTGTGGCAGTTTCAATGGTTTCGTACGTTTTTATGGAAGCTTCATGATTTTTTTCATTTTTCGAAGTTTGAAAAAGAAAAAATATGGTATTAATTACTATTAAGAGAATAGTAGTACCGATAAGATAAAAGATGCCCTGAGCATTTTTCATTGTGTGCTGACTCCTCCTCTATACAATTATTCAAGAATTAAACTTCAGCGCTATTTTCGTAACCTTCCCAACGACATCAATTCATACATCGGGTAATTACTTTCTAGAAAAAATAAAAGCATTGAAAGGTTTAAAACCTTAGTGTAAAATAAAACTGATTCCTAAAACTAAGCAAAATAAGTTATAAATGAGCACAAGTGCAATACCCGTAAGCAGGTAAAAACAGATATCGGATTTTCGATGTGACTTGTTCGTTTCCGCGTTTTTCCCTACCCATCCAAAAAGAGTATTTTCTGGCGAAAACATTAAAAGAACAGTTGATGGCATGCCTCAAAATCCTGATAAGCAACCAAAAGGCAAACTTTTGGCCACAATTCATCTATGGATTAAAGAATAAAACAGAACTTATGTACTTTTAATGCGTAAAAAGTTCTGACATTCTAATCTACGACCTCAATTCTATGAAGATTAAATTCTTTATTATAATAGTTCTCACTTTTACATGCTTTGTTTTACAGGCACAAACGGACACTACGAAAAACGTTTCAAAACTATCCGACCTCTCTCTCGAGGAGTTGATGGACATACAAGTAATATCTTCAACGGGTTATTTGCAAAAGACTTCCGAAGCACCCTCAACCATCCAGGTTATCACTGCCAAGCAAATTACAGAAAGAGGGTATGAAGAACTTTCGGACGCTTTGCGTGATATTCCAGGCATTGATATGATCCATTTAAACGGCTATGCACCGACACTCATTTATTTCAGAGGAATGTATGGCGCGGAAAATCTGAGGGCCCTTTTAATGATTGACGGTATTGTTGAAAACAACATTATCGGCAGCAATGACATTGCCGGGCCAGCTTATAGTTTACACAATGTTGAACGGATAGAAATTATCTGGGGGCCGGCTTCTGCATTATATGGTGCGAATGCCTTCGGAGGTGTAATTAATATTATAACTAAAACGGGTGCTGACCTTAATGGATTTTACGCCGAAAAAGGATTTGGCACGTTTAATACCTCAGCAGAAAGAATAAGTGTCGGGCTAAAGAAATCGAAATTTGAAGTGGCTCTTTCCGGCTCACTTTACAGCACCGATGGCCCTAAATTCACAAATCGTGACCCTGATTACTCGGCGTCATATGTAGATAAAGCATACTCATTTAATGGTTCGCTAAGCTATCACGGCAAATCAACACTCACAAAACTCGGTATTCGTGCTTATCAAACACCTATGGGGTGGGGAACCTTTTTAAATAGCCCGACTGTCTTTCTGGGACTGCCGTCTCAGGGTTATGAAAACACAGGTGTGCTCGGCCTGTTAGCCAGAGATGTGAGAAATGAGCGCTCGGGCTTAGAGTCGCCATATGCACGTACACTATTTATTCAAAATGAGTTCAAGCCTACGCAGCGATTTAATTTATTATCCAGAGCAGTATATCGCGAGACCGGAATTGGTGATGATTCTTATGCATACATTACGCTTGACGGTAAAAAACTCATCCGGGCGATAACAACTAATTATTCTAACCGCGTTTCGGGTGAGTTTTTAGCTAACTACATCCTTTCAGAAAAGCACAAACTTGCCGGCGGCATTCAGGTTTACCAGGATAACATTGAAAAAGGGAGCAGAAAATCTACTATCGACACGAACACAGTGTATTTGATAGACGGGAAAGACGTCGTTACAAATCTGTATTCAACCTTTTTACCAAGAACCTACG
The DNA here is from genome assembly GCA_946887045.1 of uncultured Sphingobacteriaceae bacterium. The sequence continues at coordinate 14,496 of CAMPKC010000002.1, forward strand.
ATATCCGTAACAACTTCGGATCGTATTTTCAGTATATTGCTAACACCACATTTCTAAGGCAAACCTCTTTCACCCTGGGTGGCAGGTATGATTACAATGATTATTACGGCAATGCGCTGAGCCCGAGAATTGCTATCGTAAATCAACCGAACGATAAAACAACTATTAAATTACAATACGGAAAAGCCTATCGCGCACCAACCAACACTGAGATCTATCAGTCTCCAAACATCAAATTAAAAACAGAAAAGATCGCGACTTACGAAGCTAACCTGATTTATGCATTCTCTAAAAAGGCTATTCTTCAGTTAAATGGCTTCCGTAACGAGTTATCAGATGTTATTATTCTTAGTAACCTCTCCAATTTAACGGTCAACAAAAACCCTGCGGAAATAACAGTCAATGGACTTGAAACCAGGCTGGATATGGTATATTCCAATGACGTGTCAAGCTTTATAAACTTCACCCTACAAGAAGCGAAGGGAGAAAATACACTCACTAAACTGAAACGCAACATGCCTGGAGTTGCCAGTTTAAAGGGTAATGCGGGACTGTCGGTTAATCTGGACGACGCGTTTACCCTTAGCCTTACCGGTAATTGGGTGGGCAAGCGCGAAACGCCAACCACCAGTCCGTTTGATGAGGTTAATGGATATTTTCTTGCAAATCTTATATTCAGCACAAAAAAGCTATTTAATGATCATGTCAATGCAAGTCTCAATATCCGCAACTTGTTTAATACCAAGTGGCTCGATCCGGGATTTAGAACTGCTGATGGATTTTTATTTTCAACTGTGTTAGAACAGCCGGGAAGAACAGGAATATTTAAAGTAGGGGTTAGTTTTTAAATACATGACAGCAAAAAAGCTCAGCTTATTTATTTTAGCCGGTGTGTTTTTCTTAGGAAACGTATCCTTCAGGCATGACCCCTCTAAAGAAAAGGAATACCTGTTAAAGGCCGCGTTTATCTATCGCTTTTCTGATTATATTGATTGGAATGGATACGATGCTGAAACTTTTAATATAGTTGTTCTTGGTGAGTCGGGCATTGTCGAACCTTTATTAGAAATCAGCAAGAATAAAAGAATTAAAGACAAACGAATCAATGTTCGCCAGACTAATAATCCTGATAATATTGGTAACTGTCATATAGTTTTTGTTTCCCGCAACTGGAAGTACCCCATTTCAAGCGTTACCTCGCTGCTGGATTACAAACCAACACTTATCATCACAGAACAAAAGGACGATTTCTCCAAAGGTGGTCAGATTAATTTTTTAATCTCTGATAATAAACTAAAGTTCCAGGTCGACTTGAAATCAACCTCCCGATCAGGGTTAAAAATAAGTTCACAATTGTTGCAACATGCTATAGATATTAAACGCTAAGAAAGGATGCCGATGTTTGGATTACGCGATATTTCTATAAAAAATAAACTGGTATTAATGCAGGTGCTTACTTGTATAATAGTTTTAGGACTTTGTTTTGCTGCGTTTGTTATTACCGACATTAATGGCTACAAAGAAAGAAAAGTAAACAGTACTGTATCTATTGCTAATGTTATAAGTTCTAATAGCGTTTCAGCAATTCAATTCCTTGATAATAATGCGGCTTATGAAATTTTAAGAAAAGTAGAATCCGATGTAGTCAGCGCAACTATTTTGGATTCAAAAGGCAAAGTCTTCGCAAGTTACACCAGAAAAGGGCATTCCCCTATTAAGTTGCAGCCGACTTATGAAGATCACTATCAATTTACCGATGATTTCCTATACGTCTATAAAGATATTGTTGATAGCAAAGAGGCGCTGGGCAGAGTGTGCCTAAAAGTAGAATTATCTGAGCTTAAAGCTATAAAAGCACAAAAGTTTCAAATTGCAACTATTATATTACTGATTGGGGTTGGTTTAGCTTTCCTGATCGGGCTCTTGAATCAGAGATATATTTCCAGGCCTCTCTTATCCCTTGTAAAGGTTATCAGGCAGATACGCGAAGAGCAGAATTACAGAACGCATGTGCCGGTAAACGGCAATGATGAAATCAGTGCTCTATCGGCAGAATTTAACAATTTAATGGATGAAGTTGTGCGAAGCCATCAAAAGAAGGATGAATTTATAGGAGTAGCCAGTCACGAGTTAAAAACGCCGTTAACCAGTGTGAAGTTATACCTTGAGTGTCTTGCGCGTATGGACCATGAGCAACAGGCCAAGTCGTTTGTTCTTAAGGCGAATGAAGGTGTAAATAAGCTTCATCTGCTCATTTTAGATTTATTAGATGTTTCTAAACTGCAGTCGGGACAATTACAACTTAACCTTAAAGAGCTAACGATTGAAAATTTAGTTCAGACCTGTGTTGAAAACACTCAAATGAATAATTCGGGACACAAAATCATGCTGAATTGCGGCACCTCTGACACAATTGTGTTAGCCGATGAGGACCGTTTAGAACAAGTGATAAATAACTTGCTTGCCAATGCAATAAAATACTCGCCCAATGAGAAAGAGATTTATATTTCGACACAGCCAATCGAATCGGGAATTAAGATTTCGATTCAAGATTTCGGCATAGGCGTCGCAAAAGCCGAGCATTCTAAAATATTCGAGCGCTTTTATAGAGCTACCGGAGGCAATTCAGTTATTTCCGGATTTGGATTGGGACTGTATATATGTTCACAAATCATCAAACGCCACGAGGGAAAAATTGGTGTTAACAGTGAGCCTGGAAAGGGCTCCACCTTCTACTTTGAATTGCCGGTTGTCAACCAAAGCAAAAAAAGGTCTATTCAAAAAAAATCACGGTCGCGTCACCTCAACTGATCTAACTCTGAGGCAACCATCCCGAACTTTTCAATTCCTGTCGCTTAATCTACCTACCAGCCAAAAAACACTGCAAACCAAATTCAGATCATGAACTATATGCTGGATCAGGATCAGGCGAGAAATCCTCAAACTTCCGAGGATAAGAACTGCTACCTGCAGCATTTCCCTTGATGTGGGGAACCTTTGAGAACTGCCCTTTCATCCGCTCGATATATGGTTGCGCTTTAGTCATCCAGCGGGAAAATTTCCGTTTCATATCTTCAGCAATCGACGATCCATCCGGACGCTTTTTCTTCATATAATGTAACCCGGCAGCAACGGCAGCGCCTGTAACAAACAATTTAAACAAGCTCATGTTAATACGTTTTTGTTTATTAAGACAGGCAAACAGAGTGCCGGATATAAACATTTTGGCCGGCGATATTAAAATAGTTTTATGATGCATGTGGCTAAGAACTATTTAGTAAAATGCATGTTTTTCAAAATACAGACCGACCACATTGAAGGGCAAAACACTTTCTTTAAAGTAGTATCAATGGCAATTTACAGCAAATAAGGGGCAGATTTATTAGCTTTACAGTATGTATAAGTTCCCGATTTCCAAATACAAACGTTTTGCAGACCTACCATTGAAGGAACTCGACACTCAAAAATTTGCAATTTATATCATTGATTTTCACTGGAACTATTTATTTACGAATGCAGTTGGTTGCCAAAACTTAAATAAAAAAAGTGATGATCTAATCGGGACCAGGGCATTCGCAGGGGTTGAAGTGGACCCGGAATTCAGTTTGTTTCTTAAGAAGGTTGAACAAGGCGGCGTTTCAAACATCACCACAATTTCGCCTCTTACAAGAAAAAGAGTGAGCATCACAGGCTATCCGCTTGAGGATTGTTATTACTTTGCTGTTTCGGTACTGCCAGACAAACAGGATTTGATGAATGAGTTGCGTGGTGAATTGAGGAGGTTGACACGAAAATAAGGAAAAATGACAGCTCAGTTACAAACGCTAGCGACACTCATAATTGGACGAAATCAATAATACGCTCCTTCACCGTCTGCTGAAGTGTACTAAATACTAAACAAACCAGCAAAAAAGAAGTTCCAGTGCAAGCAAATCAGAAAGAACTTGGCTCCCCATTTGGTTTAAAGCAAGTTTATTGAGTATGAAGAAAGGTGGCAGCATCTTTGCATGCTAAGGCCAGGACCATGATCATTAGATCAAAAGGATGCTTATCAGATATCCCGTGGTCAGACAAAATACCCTAAATAAAATTTATGAAACTAGTAGCCATTGTCGTTATCCTAGCCACGTTTGCGGCCTGCAACAACGACTCAAAAATGAATAATCAACTTAAGGAACAAGCCTTAAAACAGGTTAGAGACAGCATTAGGCTAGACAGCTTCCAAAGGGCTGAAGCCAGAACAATCGAAATAGCCCAGGAGAAAGAGCACCTTGCTCTGGAAAGCTCCAGATCATCTTCCAATTCTCAGCCCACCTATGTGAAGGGCGTTTCGGAAACTTATACCAATACTCAGCCAGCCAAAAAAGGATGGAGTAAAGCGGCGAAAGGCGCGGCTATAGGTGCAGGTGCAGGCGCGGTTACAGGTGTAATCGTTGACAAAAAAGACGGTCGTGGCGCTGTTGTAGGCGGATTGGTTGGCGCCGGAGCCGGCTATGTAATTGGTCGCTCGCAGGATAAGAAAGACGGAAGAGTTGACTAAAAATAGCTGAAATTTTATATAAATGGAAGAGGTGTGGCAGATCGCCTGCGCCTCTTTTCCTTTTCAGGCGGCTTGATGTCCGTAATTATGGATATCTCGTCATTTAACATTTTTCATTGGGAATCTCATTCCAATAATCATTAAATTACAAAAAATAACAAACATGATAATTCAATTTAATACAGATCATAACATTGAGGGAAGCGACCGTCAGAGCGCTTATTTTAGTTCAGCGATAGCCGAGGCATTAGGCCGGTTCAGCAGTCACATAACCAGGATTGAGGTTCATCTATCAGATGAGAACGGGAGCAAAGAGGGTAAGAATGATCAGCGATGTATGATTGAGGCTCGCTTGGAAGGATTGCAGCCGGTTGTGGTAACGACTAAAGAAGATACGATTGAGCTGTCGGTTAAGGCTGCTACTGATAAAATGAAGGCTTCGCTTGATAAGATTATCGGCAAGTTGAAAGAGCATTAATAACTTCCTCATCTTGTTGGTGGCAGCATCAACAAGATTTTTTTCTCTTAAAAAGTTCATCAAATTTATCCCGGTTCTCCCAATAATGTACCGATCTTAGCGAATCTTCTCACCGGAAGTAAACCGACATCAACAACCCGGCAAACCAAATATATTACCGAATGGATCATCCAAATGGAGATGAAGTTTGATTCCTAAATCCTCTGCCAGTGGACCAGTTTTACTTTTGAAGTATTCCAGATTGTGGCTTAATTCTTCGTTGCTAATATTTGAATAAGCTCCTATTAAATCATTAAGCTTTTCAAAAGACCTGTGATCTTCCGATTGTATTCCCTGAAAAATATTCTCTGCCAACTTTATCCTCTGAAGCTCTGAGAGACGGTTGTTCAGTAATTGTGCTTTATGTATCTGGTAGCCATTGTATTCATTTTCGGCTGAGCGTCTTTTTAATATAAACAAATCGAAGACGGCAAATGCAACCGGATCAAAAAGAGAACCCACATATTTTTCGTTGTAAACAGGGCTAAAATGGGTTCTCAATTTATGATAAACGGGGGTAAAATTATAGCATATCACATTGATCCCGTTTCTGGCAAGATTGTAAATAGATTTTAGATAATTTTCAATATAGACATCCCTGTATTTACCATTTCTTTTTATCTCTTCGTGCAAGGGTAAATTGTCAACTATCCTCCACTCCCGCCCTTCATCAAATAATCTTAATTTAGCAGCTCTTATTTCCTCTTCGGTCCAGAGAGATCCTACGGGAATATTTTTTAGACTTTCTACACTCCCCCCTCGGTCTTCATATATCAGCTCCGAATGATACGGAGAGCATACATATTCACTTATTAAAGACATAATTTTATACCTATTTTAAACCCTTTAGCTGCTCCAACAACTTGCTCATTCTCTTTTCATCTTTTTCATATACTACCAGCCTCTTAAACTTGTCGTATAAAAAAACTGAGGGATATTTAAGTGGCTGAAACCGAGGGATAAATTCCTTGTTCAGATCTTGCAGGATAGTCACATTGGTTCTTTTTAATAGCTCCGGACCATATACTTTCATGAATCTCATGACCTGATCTCTTCCGTCGAGCGAGACCAGGAAAACAGATATTCCGTTTAGTTCCTGAGAATGCTCGGACAAATAGCCGATGGCAATTCTGCAATGTGAACAGGTGACATCAAAAAAACTAAAAAACGATGGCCTGCCTTCCGGGATTTGCCTGGTTGAAAACCTTGAACCATCCAATTCATAAAAAGTACAGTCGGGTATTACTTTAGCAGGAGTTTGGCCTGAGGTCCGGCTAATGAGGAGCACCAAAAACATAAGTAATACCGACCGTCTTTTCATTATATACGTTACCAGATAGATTTAACTTTAAATAGTTGTAACTGGCCAACCTTAGGATCAGCGGAACTCAATTTTAATTTATTGAGAGCAGAACCGGGGAAGAAAACATCAGTAAATACATTGAGCCCATTGTCCGCAAAAACTTCTATCGACGCGGCATCTACAAATAACGTCAGGTCAATATTACCTGATGCTGAAATACGTGGAGCCAGGTGCTTCTTTGCGAAACCCGGTTCAAAGTCCGACTTACCAGCTTTGGTTCTGTCAATGAAATATTGATTGGAAGCCTTCTCATAACCCAGCACTAATTCTTCATCGTCTTCATTAGAAAGCACTATAGAAAAATCATCCGCAGGCAAGGAGAGATTCAGTTTGAACTTCCCTCCCGTTTGTTTAACCTGATCAGACAGATCAATCTCCTTATCAACCGTCAAATTTTTTTTATCAAAAAACAGATCGGTGATCTTATCCAATTCCTTTACTGGTGTTGAGCTTAGATAATATTTGCCGTTAAGCTGTTGTAAACCAAGTTCGCGGGGCAAAGTTGCAGCTCCACGCCAGGCATCGGTTGGCACAACCTGGGCATACTGCCAGTTATTCATCCATCCTAAAAAAACTTTACGGTTTCCGGTGTTAGACCATGTTATTCCGGCATAATTATCTGTTCCGTAATCGATCCATTTAGTTTCTGTAGAATGCGGAGTAAAGGTTTTACCGTCAAAATCGCCGGTAAAATACTGGGTTGCAGAACCTCCGTTCGGTCCTCCGGGATTTATACTTACAAGCAGCACCCAGATTTTCTTTCCATTATACTCCAGAGGAAAAAGATCAGGACATTCCCAAACGCCACCATGGGCACCAAAATCTTTCCCAAGATCACTTTCGCGGCTCCAGTTTTTTAAATCCGGAGAAGAATAAAATGTCACCCGGTCTTTGGTAGCCAGGGTCATAATCCACTTCTTCCCTTCTTCAAACCACATCACCTTAGGATCTCTGAAATCTACAATTCCAGGATTCTTAACAACAGGGTTGCCGGAGTATTTAGTCCAGGTTTTACCCTCGTCAAGACTGTAAGCCAGGCTTTGATACTGATAATCTTTACGTCCCTGCTTTTCCAGAACTGGATTATGATGTGTGAAAATCGCTACCAGCGGAACCTGTCCGTTTTTACCAAAACCCGAAGTGTTATTGATATCCGCTACAGCGCTGCCACTAAAGATATATCCTAAACTATCCGGATACAGGGCCACCGGCTGATGCTCCCAATAAACAAGATCTTTGCTGGTAGCATGCGCCCAGTGCATAGGCCCCCAAACAGTACTGTCTGGGTAGAACTGGTAAAACATATGGTAAATCCCTTTATAATACACCATTCCGTTTGGATCATTCATCCACTTAGCCTCGGGAGAAAAATGAAATTGGGGCCGGTGTTTTTCCTGATAGGATGTCTGTGTGGCCATCTTAACTGTGCTACAGCCCGTTATAAGTGCTGCAAGTACAATAATTACACTAAATCTATTCATATCAAAAACTTAAAAAACCAATTAACTAATATTTTATATAAACTTTAGACGCATCCCCTTCTACAAACACTTTAGTTGAGGGGACGATATTGAATATCTCTGTACTTTCATTAACATATAATACCCTTGAACTTCTTGTATCTGAAATTTTCAGATTATGATAGCTATTATCAGAACCGCTCACAGACCGAACGGTTACAGGATTATTGTCGGGGTTTGCCCAGTTACAGGTTACCGTATTATTGCTGATCAAATTTGAGTTTCCGGCTATCCTAATTACACCATAATCATTTGATTTACCTCTAAGCTGCCCTGTGGAATTTCTCATCCAGCAAACATTTCCGGTTATCAGGTTAAAGCTTCCCTGATTCAACTCAATCATCCCCAAATAGTAACTCTGGAAATTATTAGAAGAAATGTTCGCATAACTGCAATTGTTTAGCTGCAGATTCACATCTCCATCAGGATAAACATGGTTACTGGTGAAGATAAAGTTTTCCTGATTGGTCATTTTCACGGTTACTCCGCCTGGTGTTGCACCAAGCTGGCAGTTGGAGATCATGTTTTGAATTCCATTGGTCATTTCGATGCTATTACGACATTCGGAGATCCAGCATGATTTTATGATCATAGCATCGGCCGCATTTGCAACTATTCCGGTGATCAGGTTAATTCCAATTACATCCTCGATGCGGATTCCATCATTATCCTGAAGTATATTGATTCCAACGCCTTTATGCGTTGCACCCCCTGAAATCAGCAAGTTTTTAATACTGATACCAGAGATACGATTTTTTCTTCCGTTTACGTCGGGTAAAACTGGGATATTGATTGCCATAAAAGCACTGCCTAAGATCAGCTTACTTCCGCCGCCTGGATGCAAAAGTGTCGATACCGGAACATCGACGTTGCTTCTTACGCCCGGATTGAGTCCTCTGATTGTTACAAAGTTCTTATTTATAACAATCGGCTTATTTAACAAAAACTGCCCTTCAGGTATAACAATCGTACCTCCTGATGCCGGCAGACCGTTGATGAGATTATTGATAATATCCGAACAATCTGTCGTACCATCGCCCTTAGCGCCGTAATTAGTGATGATGTACTCCGCTTGTTTATTGGATGCATCCGACTCCTCAGTTATATAAACTGTTTTATCTATTATTTCTGTTTTCTTACATCCTGTATTCCAAATGGACATAGAGAGAAGACACGCGAGACCTACATATTTTTTCATCAGAATATATTTGTTTTTTAATGGAGACGAAGCTATCATGAGCATATTTTAACTCGTTTATAATTTATTAGCTGCGTTAAAGGGAACGCTTCGCTAAGTTCATTGCTGTTGGTAAGGGGTATGCTCGTGATGGTTTCATATAATTCATTATTGGTGTTACCATCCTAAGGTTTATTTACAAGGATGTTAGTAAATGTGGCATTGCTGTTATCACTAAAAACTCCCCAATTTGTATTGCTTGCCCTGTAAATACGGGTGCTTAATGCTACTTCATTGTTTACGTAAGCTATCAGCATAGAATTTTCGATTACTATCTGCACATTGTAATTGGTGTTCGGACTAAGAGCTAAGGGAACATCCGTTGTAGCTACCGTGCTTGTGGTAATTAACGAGCGGCTCGTTTTATCTAAGCTGAACCTGTTTTGAGCAGGTACAAATCGTAGACTATAAAAATCATTGGTCCCATCGCAGGCCCCTATCATAAAACCAAAATCTTTGGCAGATGCAGAGTAAGATACCGTAGCATTTATTTTATAAACGCCCAGGTTTATCGGGTCGAAAATCACATTAGCTATGTCAAAGGAAGCAGGACTTGCAAGATTGTACGAATGTGTGCCTGCGAGCGTAGTGCTTACATTGCCGCTTTGACTTGTTTTATTAATGGCGTGCGTTCTATTTTCGAGGTAGGCTTTTTGAGTATGAGGGATAGCAACCGCTAAATCGCCATTAGCCTTGGGGAATATCTTATGTGCTACCAAATTGCCTCCCCATTTTGCTGCACCAGCATCAGAATTATTTTCCTGTGCATAGGTCCAGCCGAAAATATACCGGTCGCCCACATCATCAATTGCTGTTTTAGCGGCATAAATTCCTTTTCCGTCAAATCTATCGGGACCAATTGGCTTATTCCATGGCCCCGTAATAGAACTGCTTGTACGGTAATACACATGCTTTGAATTGATATCTGAGAACAGCAGGTAATACATTGAGCCGCTTTTAAAGATCTCCGCTGTTTCGAGCATGAAGAAATTATCAGGACCGCCATCATAAAGCACGCCCTCGTAAGTCCAGCCGGTCAGATCGATCGAAGTATAATAAGCAACTACGCCTTTCCAGGTTCCGTTTAGGTTTTTACGGGCTGAAATGATCATATAATACTTCGCAGTGGCTTCGTCATAAATTACATATGGATCTCTGAAATTATCGTTCTGATCATAACCTTCGCCCACAGGAGCATACAGCGTATTGAAAGAACTATTTTTAGTAAAGTTTGAGTTTAAGGAGGAGGAAGTTGCCAGCATAATCCCTTCTTTAGAGCTTACACACCCGGACGGATAATTGGGATTATGACCAGTATAGAAAGCATAAAAGGTAGAATTCCTTTTTATAATTGCACCTGTGCCCAATGCATAGTCCTGGTTGCAAGGCTGGGTGCTGCAGCTCAATATTTCACCTTGCGAAAGACTTGAGTACTGATAAAAATTCTTTGTTTTTAAGCCATACCATGGGTGTCTTTTATGTGTTGCGTCGTTCCAGATATCTTTCAGAAAAAACACATTGAACTCTTTTGATTCGCTATCAAAATACGGCATCACATCACCGATACGCACAGCATCATCTGTAAGGCGGTAGATACGGTAATCCGTTTGTTCTGATTGTGCGCATTTAAGCGTAGAACCGGCAGGCTTACTTTCGGAACCAGATATTAGCGTTGACGTATCTTTTTCTGATTTACATCCGCACACAATTGAAAGGGATATACCACCCACAAACAATGCTTGTACTATCATTTTTCTCATCTTATCTTTCTGTCTATATTAACCCAATTGCTATACCTTACCCTTTACCATATTTTTGAAAGTTCATGAAATTCCATGGAAACCAACTTAATGTCGCCATCGGTAAATAGTTCCAGATATTTACTCTCCGGAGAAAAGGCAAATTGCTCTGAATAGGAATACACACCCTGGTTGGCAAATACTTCCAACTGTCCCCAATCAACCAGAATTCGAAGTTTAATCCTGTTCTGTGCATCTGGTTTAAGTTCTTCGTCAAGTAAAACCTGACTTTTCACATGGTATGCTATTGTTTTGTTAGCAATCTGAAATCCGAATTTTGAAGCCTTTGTATCCGTTAGATCGAATTCGGCGATTATTTCAAATTTCTTTGATTCTATATTAGATAAAAGATTATTGCCGGCGCCAACTGTTTGAGTATCCCACTTTTTTTCATTTGTATACAGAGATGAAAGTTCCTGAATAGGATTACGTGTAATACGCATTTGCCCGTCATAGCTTATCAATCCTAATGAGACCGGAAAAGTTGCATTCCTCTTCCAGATGCTTTCACCCAGGCCACCATTCCACTGATCCATCCATGCTAATTGTATAATTCGCTCATCATTATTTGGAAGGCTTCCGGCAGCGAAAGACTGAGCAGCATAGAAATCGTTTCCATGTGTCATTATCTGAGTTTTTTGACCTTCCTCAGGTTTAAATTTCACTCCGTCGAACTGGCCAACCAGATACGACCCATTCGCATCCATTAAAACCCATTTCATATTCTTTTTATCACCGTCTAGCGGTAGCTCAAAAAAATCAGGGCACTCATAACCGAAATTGATATTGCTCAGCTGGGTCCATTTTATCAGATCCGATGATCCGTAAAAAGTAGTTCCGTTTTCATAGATAGCCATTATCCATTTCCCGCTTGGCTTGTGAAAGATCACACGAGGATCTCGGGGATCTGCACTTTTTGTAAGATTAGCTACCGGATTTTTCTTGTAATCATGCCAGGTTCGACCCGAATCAACCGACCAGGAAAGACATGTACCTACTCCGGTACCTGTATAGACGGCGACAATTGCTTCCTTTGTTGTACCTGTAATTCGTTTTGACATTTGGCCTGAAACCACTACAGCACTGCCCGAAAACACTTCGTCACCAGAAACATTTCTCACAGCCTCCTTTTGGAGATCTGATTTTTGGGGGATCAAAGCAACTCCTTCATCTTTCCAATGTATCAAATCAGTAGAAGTAGCATAACCGCCATGTCTAACAAATTCACCCCATTGGTATATCATATGATATTTTCCACCCTGGTAAACTAATCCGTTTATATCATTCATCCACCCGGTTTTAGGGCTGAAATGATATTGTCCGCGATAATTCTCGTTGTAAGTGATATCCTTCGGGTGCGGAATAAACTGCGCCACAGCGCTTATGTGAATGCCGACAAAAAGCATCTGTAAGATATATAGTTTAATATTTTTCATGAATAATATTCTAAATTTTAAACCTAAAGCTCGTAGAGATTACCTCATTAAACTTTTGTTAATTTTCTTCATTTTAAAATCGCTCAGCACGGCCGAATTACCATCGCCAGCTAGCTTTAAAAAATTGTACTGATATAGCGGAAAGAATAATGTTGTTAATACCTTTTCGCCGTCGTCTATAAAAAGCTCGAGTGAAGTTTTATCTACCAAAATTTGAAACTTGGTTTTGCGGTCTGTTTTGGGGATGAACGAACACATTATTTGCTGTCCAAAATGACTGTTCACTATAAGGCCAGACGTCCCTCTGTCAATGATTATTCTGCCATTTACCTTGTCTATACGGATGCTTATTTTTTCAAGAGAGTTACCCAGGCTTAACAGCAAATTATCTGTTGAGCCCATATCTGCTGAAAAATTAACTTCATAAGTACCCGATTTCACAATTGCATTATTAAGCAGCTGTATTGATTTTGATGGAGCCAGAATGCTTGTATCGGGAGTATCTGTTTTATAACTCTCCAGTTCGAGGACAGGAGTTGACTTCAAAACATACGCTTCACCATTTTTGGCAAGCGACAGTCCCCTGGGAACAGTCATTGTGCTGCGCCATGAAGCTGTCGGAACCTTATCTGCATACGACCAATTGCTCATCCATCCTATAAAAACCCTTCTGCCATCAGCTGAAGGGATATTATTATAAGTTACACCAGCATAATTGTCGGTTCCATAATCTAACCACGAAGACTGATTAGTATCGGAAACAAAGCTTGTTCCATCGAAACTACCCACAAAGTATTGCGTCCCTGAACCTCCATTCGGGCCACCCGGATTTATGCTTACCAACAGCACCCATTTAGAAGTATTTGTTCCCTCAACGGGAAGCTCAAACAAATCAGGACATTCCCAAACGCCGCCGTGAGCACCAACAGTTTCTCCGAAATTGCTTTCGAACGCCCAGCTTTTGAGGTTTGCAGATGAATACAAACTAATTTTGTTACCAGCCGCCAGAGCCATAACCCATTTCTGGCTGCCAGTATGCCAGAATACTTTTGGGTCTCTGAAATCAGGGACTCCGGGGTTAGGCAAAACAGGGTTAAAAGGATATTTAGTCCAGAGAAAACCTCCGTCATTGCTATAAGCGATTGCCTGGTGCTGTTGTGCACCGGCCAAGGTATAGATAGCTATCAATGGGTCCTCAATTCCGGTTTTGAAACCTGCCGTATTATTTACATCAACAACTGCACTACCGGAAAAAATTGTACCAGAATTATCCGGTGCAAGAGCAATGGGATGATCCTGCCAATTGAAAAGATCTGAACTGCTGGCATGGCCCCAGTGCATCGGTCCCCAAACACTGCTGTTAGGATTGTATTGATAGAACAAATGATATTTACCTTTATAATATACTAACCCATTAGGATCATTCATCCATTTTAGCGGTGGTGTAAAATGATAAACCGGCCGATAATCAGACTCGTTAAGAGATACCAGCGATGCCTCTGAACCCGGAATGATATTCAACAGCGATTCATCATCTGTCTTCCCTTTTTTGCAGGAGATGAACAGAGCCATTAGCAGTACAAATACAAAGTTTAATTTTGGCATCTAAATTGGTTGATATTGATAGATAAATTACCTTCCGGGCTTTCCCGGAAGGTTGAGATTTTATTTGGTCTTCAGGTAATCGATGGCGTTTTTATACATCTTTTCCACGTTTGACTGGTAGATATTGGTACCCGAATTCTGATTCCATTCGATTGCACCGACTCCTATAAAAATCGCCGACCCCTGGTACAGAGTTGTGGGTTTCAGTTCAAAGTTGCCAACCATCCAGTAATCGCCCATCCCATCCCACTGACCTAACCACTCGAGATTGTTGTCGCTGGAAAACTTTTCATAAGCCGCGTCATTGTCATTTGGCTCCAGTTTTAAATATTCAGGGATTCTTATAATCACTGCATTGTGATTTTCGCGGTGACCCGGACCAAGGATGGGGAACGTAACCCTCCCATCAGGTGTCTCTGTCATGACTATTCCTTTATGCAAAGGATGATTCCTTTTATCCTGTTTCTTTCCGATTTTTACGCCAATACCCCATGTATCACCGTTCGAGAAACCATCCCCATTACCGTACTCCATGAAATATGGTTCTGTCATTCTTCCCAGCGTTTTGAAGTATTGTAGGGCGTATTGATTCAATAAAAGGTTTCCACCGTTTTTGTAGAATGCAGTCATTTTTGCAACTACCGTAGCATCCGTTGAAACTGCAGGCAAGGCATGACCCGTTTGTACATCATAATTCCACCAGATAACACGGTATTGACTTAAGTCGACAGTTCCATTCTTGATCATATCGAAAGAGATATAACGAGACTTCGGATACGTACTGAACAGCCATTTCGCACCAGTTACAATATCATCATCGGCAGTAGCTAGCATGGTGGTTGAATCGGCAGCCATACTCAGATAGGCTACCGCAGTGGCACCAACCTTGAAAGGCAGATATACTGTATTCGAGGTCTGGTTACTGCTATTGGTGGTGACAATGGCAATTGTATATGAACCAATAGGAACATTATTAAACTGATAGG
The DNA here is from genome assembly GCA_946887045.1 of uncultured Sphingobacteriaceae bacterium. The sequence continues at coordinate 29,499 of CAMPKC010000002.1, forward strand.
ATGTTGCTGACGGTCCAGCCGCGACGGTCTGATTTCCGAATTTAATCTGAATTTTAGACACAGGCATTGCTGGTGCAGTCCAGGTCAATAAAACACCGTTATCATTTTGTTCGCCGCTAACATCTTTTACCGGAGCGGCTCCTTCACGCTTAAAATTAAGCACTTCTCCTAAAGAAATATTTCCTTTTCCATCCTTTAGTTTTACAGTGAAAGCGTAATCTTTATTGGTTTCAACAATACCATATTTGAATGATGTAGCATTCGGAGATAGTGTCCTCGTTGAAGTACCATCATTTAACTCGACCGTAAGCGATTCATATCCCTGAGGAAGTGACCAGGAAAGCATTACCGAATCATTTTCCAATGCGTAATTAAAATTAGAAACTGCAGCCACTTTGGCCGGTGCACTTACGATGTCGGTTTTCTGGCAGGCGAATAGAAATAAGACGCCGCCTAGCAATAAACTATATATTGAGTTGTTCGTTTTCATACCATTTTGTAATTAAACACTACGTGATTTTTTAAGAGAATTAAATTACTGTGCATACCCGGGGTTCTGCTGATACAGCTGATGGCTGAACCTGATTTGCTGTAAAGGAATCGGAAGATATTCATCACGGTTCTTGGTGAATAATCCATCCTTCAGGTAATCTCTTTTAGTTTTCTCTGTTTGGAAATAAGCATTCATATAGGTATCTGCAATTCCCCATCTTACTAGGTCAAAAAAGCGACTGCCTTCCATAGCAAACTCAAGTCTTCTTTCAAAGCGCAGTGCCTGGCGGGCAACATCCTGCGTCCAGGTAATATTTACACCCGGCTTATAGATGTCTACGTTATAATTTGATTGCGGATTGCCGTTAGAGAATTTCAATAAAGAAGTACTGTTTTTAGCCCTTTGACGGATTTCATTAATCAACGGAAGTGCATCATTATGGCGACCTAATTCGATAAGAGCTTCTGCTTTCCAAAGCAATACATCCGCGTAACGAAGGATAATTCTATTTTTCGCATTTGCGTAGAACGGCCCTACCTGGATATACTGATCTCTTTTAACATTTTCCTTTAGCGAGGCGAAATAGCCGTAAACCGAAGGAGTTCTGTTCCAGTTTTGCTGATACGTTTCATTCACATCATATTTCCATGGAAGACCAGGAAGCGCAATCGTGTGATTTAACCGCGGATCTACCGTATTAGTTGATAAATTAAGATCTGCATTATTAAAATCATTGAGCATTGGTAAGCCATTCGCACCAGTTTTATACGAGTTCGCAAGGTTTTGGCTTGGCTTGTTAAAGTCGCAGCATCCTATTCCCTGAGGGGTACCTAACACATCGCCAAAGTTTAATCTTCCAAATAAAGTACCGTCATTGCTTGAATGCTGAACTGCGAAAATTGATTCAATGCCATTGTCGGCTCCCAGCATAAAATTATTGGCGAAGTCTGGTTCAAGATCATAAGACGAAGCGATCACTTGATCGGCAAGACTAACAACCTGTTCCAGCCGGGCTGTATTAATTTTTGTAACATTATGTTTTTCATCTTGTTCGTATGCCTGATACAACCTGGTTTTAGCTAAATAAGCAGTCGCCGCGATTTTATTTGCACGTCCAACTTCAGATTGGCTTGGAGGAAGGTTTGCTGCAGCGAATTCAAAATCTTCGGCAATCTTTTCCCACAATTGATCGTTTGACAAGGCCCTGTTTGATACATTTTCGTACTCCGCCGGCGGCAGATTTTCATCCATAAATGGCACATATTTGAACATGATTTTCAATTGGAAAAACCAGTGTCCTCTCAAAAAACGCATTTCGGCCTGTCTGGTCTTCTTTAAAGGAAATTCATCCTCCGATAAGGTGTTAAGAATTCGTAAAGCAGAATTCGCTCTTGAAATGGCTACGTAATATTGAAACCATAATCCATCAAACGGACCAAGATCGCTTCTGACGTTTTTGAAGATCTCAAGGAAATAAAACTCCTGAATATCGGCTTCATCGCGTCCTCCTTTGTATGCATCGCCCGATCTTACATTTCCGTAAGGCCAAAGGCTCCATGGTGTGGTATAATGATCGTTTCCTAACGAAGAATACGCGGCGGTAACAAGCTTTTCCGGACCACCGGCCACCTGAACTTCGCTTAATGCCCCTTTTGGAGAAACATCCAAAATGTCTTTCTTACACGAAATCAGTGTAGTGCTTATAAATATTATAGCTAATAATTTTTTCATGACGTCTCTAATTGTGAGTGGAATTAAAATGTAACTCTTAAACCTGTTGTTAACATGGTAGGGATAGGATATCCAAACCCTGCGGCCTCCGGATCAACTCCGGTAAAGCTTTTTGATTTCAGGGTAAACAGGTTTTGCCCGCTTACATATAAATTCAGGTTACTTGCACGAATTTTACTTGAGATAGTTTTAGGTAAGGTATAACCCAGTTGTAAGTTCCGCAGCTTCATGTACGAGCCATTTTCGACGAAATAGGTTGAGAATCTGCTTTCGTTGTTCTTATCACTAAGCGTAAGGGCCGGAATGGTAGAACTCGTATTTGTTGGAGACCACGCATCTAACAAACGGCTGCCTTTATTTGATCCGGTTTCACTAATACTCCAGAAATCTGAATTAGCTTTTACGCCCTGAACATTGATTTGCTGATTACCTACGCCCTGAAAGAACATGGTCAGGTCGAAGCCTTTGAAGTCAAAAGCGAAGTTTAAACCATAGGTATAATCAGGAGTTGGATTTAAAATCCAGGTCTGATCTTTTTCGTTAATTAATCCGTTTCCATCTAAATCTTTATAGCGTATTCTTCCCAGACCTTTTCCAAGCTGCTCTGCAGATGTTAATACTTCATTTTGCGTGGTGAAAAGTCCGTCAGCAACATAGCCATAAATTGAACCAACAGAATGTCCCAGAATATTATCATCAACACCGTTTCCACCATAGGTATTTACAACCTCAGCAGGAAGAGAAGTAATCTTGTTTCTATAGGTCGCAATGTTACCTGTGATATCAAAATTGAGTTTAGATCCAATTTTGCCCTGATAACCTAAAACAAACTCGACACCTTTATTTTCAAGACTGGCTCCGTTTACCCAACGGCCGCCGCCTTCGCCAATAACAGCGATATAGCCGGGCATAATCAACATGTCGGATGTAGTTTTTACAAAATATTCAAGTGATCCATTGATGCGCTGATTCAGAAATCCGAAATCTAAACCAAAATTTGATTGTGTCGTGGCTTCCCATTTCACATCATCATTGGCAGTTTGTCCGAGAATATATCCGGAAGGAAGATTACCTGTTCCCGAACCATTGAAATCATATGCAGTACCATTCGGAGTAACCCAGGTAGGATCTCCGCCGCCATAGTTAGCGAAATACAAATACCTGTTAGCGGTATTGCTTATGTAATCCTGACTTCCGTTTTGTCCCCAGCCGAATCTCAGCTTAAGTTCAGAGATGAAATCGAAATTGTCCTTGATAAAGTTCTCATTATTCAGCTTCCAGCCGAGACTGAATGCAGGGAATAATCCGAATTTGTTATTTACACCAAACTTGGAAGAACCATCGTAACGCAAAGTACCGGTAGCAAGATACTTGTCTTTAAAAGCATAGTTAACCTTACCGAAGTAGGATAAGATATTTAATTCCGATGCTCCGCCGTTAACTTGAGAAAGACCCGTTCCTGCCCCTAAATACATATAATCAGGATCTTCAAAATCAAATTCCTGGCGGCTTGACAAGAAATCGTTTCCTATTTCCTTGTATACCTCTGTACCTGCAAGGGCATCAATATTATGATTGCTGAACTCGCGTCGATAATTCAAGGTATTGGTCCAGATCAATTTGTTGGTATTAGAGTTGACCATGGTAACTTTGTTGATCGGATTGTTCAGGTATCCGGAAACATACGATAGCTGCATATCCCGTCTGGTATAATTACCATAATCCAATCCTACACTTGTTTTAACGTGAAGACCTTTCAATATCTCCAGATCAGCGAAAGCGTTACCCAACAATCTCACATAATTATAATGGTTCTGATCATTGTCTTCCAGAATTCTAACCGGATTTTGACGATCGTTCATACCGCCCCATGGACCGCCCCAGCCTTTTCCATCGGCTGTACGCACAGGAATAACCGGCAGAGCCTGCAATGCAGAATTCAACACGCCGGGATCTCCAACCTCGCGGGTTGTATTGGCTGTAAAGTTTTCGCCAATAAGCAACCTGTCATTTAGTAATTTATAATCTGTGTTGATACGGGCAGAAATACGTTTGAAATTGGTGGTTTTCACGATACCCTGATTGTCTGTATAATCCAGGGAAAAAACCGTACCTCCTTTATCACTTCCACGCGAAACAGAGACATCGTAATTTTGTGAGATGCCCATCTGAGAAATCTCATTAAACCAATTGGTATTCGCGGTTTTGAGAGTATTTGCGGGAGCGTTAATATATTCAGGCAAATTGATTTTGTTTAGCGTAAACTTACCATCGCCTGTCTGGCTCCAGTCATATCCATAAACCAGATACGAGTCTTTCGGAACCCCACCATATGCCACAGCATCATTTGCACTTGCCTGCCAGTAGGCCTTGCCAAATCCTTCAGCATCCAAAACATCCAATTTGGTATTGTATTGTTGATAAGTTCTGCGAGCCAGGGCGGTTACCTGCAAGTCGCCTTTTTTTGCCCTCTTGGTGGTAATAATAATTACACCACCTGCAGCCCGGGCACCGTAAATAGAAGAAGCTGAAGCATCTTTCAATACCTGGATTGATTCAATATCATTCGGATTCAACTCGTGCATTCCGGCCTGAGTAGGAACTCCATCGATAATATACAATGGACTGGTTCCATTAATAGAAGTAACCCCTCTGATTAAAATACCGGTATTGCCACCGCTTGGAGAACCATCGGTATAAACAACCATTCCGGGTACCCTACCCTGCAATGCCTGGATAGGATTGTTATTCGGCATCTTTTTTATTTCACTTACATCAACGACAGTAACAGCGCCTGTTAAATCTTTTTTGCGCTCCTGCTGATAACCCGTTACTACCACCTGCTCTAATGAGGTAGCTTCTGCCTGAAGCTGAATTGTAATGCTTCGTTGATTTTCCAGCTTTTGCGAAACCGTCTTATATCCCAGGTAGACTATTTTCAGACTCTGACCGGGTTCGGCCGGAATAGAAAAGGCTCCTGAAACATCTGTAGTTGCACCTTTTCCAGTTTCCTGATTTACTATTGAAGCTCCGATAAGTGGCTCCCCTGTTGCTTTATCGAGCACTTTACCGGTAATTATTTGTTGCTGAGCAGAAACGCAGAACATGATTAACAGTAAAGGGATGAGTAGTATTATTCTTTTCATGTTTGATAATGGTTAGTTAATTTTCTTTACTAAATAGTTGATCGGTTTTTAGTTCATTTTTCCATATAAATTTGTCTAGGTCGTGCTTGTTGTAGTCCGGACAGGCACCAGAATGCGTGGTAACATACGCACCAAGGGCAGATGCATAATTCAAAATCCCTTCTATGCTGTCGCCGGTTAACTTTTGAGATAGAAAGGCGGCAATAAACGAATCTCCGCTACCCACTGTATCCTGAACTTCTACTTTATAGGCGGGATAATTGCATTGAGCATTTTTTGTATAATAAGAAGCGCCTTCTCCACCTTTTGTCACCACAATTTCTTCAACTCCAAACTGATCCTGCAGAACTTTTATCCGCTCCCACTCTGTACTACAAACCGAGCAGAACCAGCTTGAAATAAGATTAAGTTCGTGAATATTTAGCTTTAATAAATTCGTCTTACGTAAAAGCTGAGAGATGCTGTTTTTATCGTAATGAGGTTCGCGTAAATTAACATCGAAAACTTTATATGCTGCTTTTTCGAGCAGGGTGTGCAAGGTCATATAGGATACAGAATTTCTGGCCGCCAGGCTTCCGAAAACAAATGCATCCGCGTTAGCAACAAGATCAAACAGCCTGCTCTCAAGTTCAATATAATCCCAGGCCACTTTGGTCACTATATCATACTTCACCTCATGATCTTTTCCGATCTGCACTTCAACTGTGGAAGTAGGAGCCTTCGCATCCATCTGACAATATTCTACAGTAAGACCTTTCCCTTTAATAAACTCGAGCAACTCAATGCCATTAGCGTCGTCTCCAACCCTGCTGATTAAAGTGCTGTTAACACCCAGTTTTTTCAGATGATATGCCACATTCATGGGTGCACCGCCGGGCTTTCTACCGGAAGGTAAATTATCCCAAAGAATTTCTCCAAAGCAAACCACGTTGCGAGTTATATCCTTCATATCCTTTTTTTATTGGCTAATAATTAGTGCATTACCATATTGGTCTCTATCTGTTCAAGCGATTTACCTTTTGTTTCAGGCATTAGGCGCCATACAAACAGTAACTGGAGCATCATCATCACGCTAAAGAACAGGAAGGTATTTCCTCCTCCGGCCTTCTCGGATAGATAGGGAAAGCTAAAGGCAATAAAAGCTGCCATGATCCAATGTGTGAAACTTCCAAGAGTCTGGCCTTTGGCTCGTACTTCATTCGGGAATATTTCAGAAATAAACACCCAGATTACCGCACCTTGAGAAAAAGCGAAAAATGCGATATAAATCATGAGGTAAAATGTGATGGCAAATCCGCTGAAATCTTTATTGAAAAAAGTGTGAGATACCAGTCCGAGTGACAAGATTAGTCCAACAGAACCGATTAACATCAAGGTCCTTCTTCCTATTTTATCAATAAAACCGATAGCTATTAAAGTGAATGTGAAGTTGACTAAACCAATACCAACTGTTGACAGAAGTGAAGTGTGAGCGCCTAAACCGGCCATCTCAAAAATTCGTGGCGAATAGTATATAATGGCATTGATACCGGAAACCTGGTTAAAAACGGCGAATAAAACGGCCAAAGTAACCGGCGTTTTATATTTTAAAGAAAGCAAAGAGGATGCCTTTTCGTCTTTTCCTAAAACCGTATGACTTCTTTGAATTGCAAGCAACTCTTCATCACAATTTAAAGGATTTATTCGCTTTAAAATTTTGAGGGCCTCTTCATTTCTGTTTTTGTGCAATACAAGCCAGCGCGGACTTTCCGGAACAAGTTTTATTAAGCCCAGGAAAATAAGCGAAGGAAATGCCTGAACTCCGAGCATCCAGCGCCATGAGTTTTCGCCACCAGTGCCAATAAGGTAATTTGACAGGTATGCGATTAGAATTCCTAACACAATATTGAATTGAAATAAGGCTACCAATCTGCCTCGTGAATTAGCCGGCGAGATTTCGGATATATAAATTGGTGCGGTAACTGATGACATACCGACACCAAATCCACCCATCAATCTAAATATTAAAAAGACATACCAGTCTGTTGCGTAAGCTGTACCGATGGACGACAACAGGTATAGAGCAGCCACCAGGTACAGAGAGTTTTTTCTTCCAAATTTATCGGAAGGAATGGAGCCCAGTAAAGAACCGATTACGGTACCTATTAAAGCAATAGATACAGTTAAGCCGTGTTCAAACACATTTAGATTCCAATAATTTTGAATAGATTTTTCGGCTCCCGAAATAACAGCGGTATCAAAACCGAAGAGGAAGCCGCCAAGGGCCACAACCAGTGACCATGCGATTACAGAATTTTTTTGCATATTCTTATTAGGTTTATAAAGTCTAAAGTAGATGCTTAATAAAAATCAGGAGTTTGTTTCCGTACCAATGTCTTTAAGATTTCCGGAATAATGAAAAACCGCTCTGGTTAGTGATTAAACAGGTTTTAAAGCAAATTGAAAATCAATTCCAGAGAACCTTGTATTGATTTTATATCACCAATTTCTAAAATTATAACACCGGGATTTTAAAAAACTCTCAGGATTTACAGTTTTTAAACCCCATTATTTCTCCAAAAATCCGTAATAGATAAATTCCTGATTTTTTTTTGCTTTTTACGATGAATGTGATTCGATGCAAGCCATGCCTGCAAGTATTATTTCGGCGAACTAATAAAAAAAGGCCGACAAAATATCGGCCCTTTTTATACATATATAATATTGTTTAATTAGCCCCTACCAAAATTTTGAAGGATTTTGAATAGTTATCCGCACTAACTTTTAATATATACAATCCAGTATTTAAGTTTAGTTGCCTTGCGGAAAATTCGTACTTTTTATTACCATTTAAAGCGGATCGGAAAAATACTTTACCATTTAGATCAATAAGTTGGATTTGTATTGCTTCCTGTTTTAAAGCACTAAGATCCACAGTAAATTTATCAATAACGGGCATTGGATAAACTCTAACCTCATTGCGATCGTCAATAGCGGCAGCCAGATTGAGTGTTTCTGTTTTTGAATTGCCAGCCATGATTCCTCCGCCCGAGGCTACAGGAATCACAATATTATCAAGGTTAATGTGTCCGAAACCCACTGTTGAATTATCTACAACTTTTAGATAACATGAAGTACCAACATAAGATCCTCCGTTAAGATTTATTGAAGTATAAGCTTCGTTATTAGTTCCAGTCGCTTTAACCAGCTCATTTCCCGAAGCGTCGCACAGAGCAATGTAAATGTTAGCCAGGTCATTGCCACCAGCAATCATTAACGAGATTTGTCCGTTTCCGCTTAGCGTAAAATTTTGTGTTTTCATCACACCAGTGGGAGTATCATCGCTTGCATTTTTAAATCCCCACATGTGGTAAGTACCTTGCTGTCCGAAAGGCCCGCCCCAAAAAGTAAGATCACTAGCCACACGCGCATCAGAAAATGCATTTCCCGATAATATGGTCCAGCCATTCAAGGTTCCCGTTTCGAAATTATAAACAAGGTAAGGTTGTGCAATCACAGTGACATCGCAAAAAGAGGTCCTGCCACCATCCTGGCTGGAAACTGTAATTCGTGCAGTACCGGGCGCAACTGCTGTCACTATTCCTGCCGCACTTACCGTTGCCACAGATGAATTATTCGACGACCATGTTACGTTCTTATTAGTTGCGTTAGAAGGCACAAAAGATGTCGAAAGGGATTCGGTACTACCAACAATAATCGAAGTTGCCGATTTATTAAGACTTACACTAATTACCGGGTACATTGCCGTAGCCGTAGGAATGCGAATATCATCCAGATTAATGTGTCCAAATCCTGTGGTTGAATTATCTATCACTTTTAAAAAGCAGGTTGTTCCAACATAAGAAGCCCCATTTAAGCTAACCGTTGTATAAGCTTCATTATTTGAGCCTGTTGCTTTTACCAATTCAGCGCCCGCGGAATTGCATAATGCCACATATACATTGGCCAGATCATTTCCTCCGGCAATCATTAACGAAATTTGTCCGTTACCACTTAAAGTAAAATTCTGAGTCCTCATTTCACCGGTAGGTGTATCATCGGTCGCATTTTTGAAACCCCACATATGCCAGGTTCCCTGTTGATTAAATGGACCGCCCCAAAAAGAAACCTCATTAGCAATTCTGGCATCAGAAAACGCATTTCCCGATATTGAGGTAAATCCTGTTAGTTTACCGGTTTCAAAATCTAGTACCAGATAAGGTTGTGCAATTACTGTAACATCACAAAAAGCTGTTTTAGCCCCATCCTGAGTGGTTACAGTAATTCGTGCTGTACCAGCCGAAACAGCAGTCACAATTCCTGTAGCATTTACAGTGGCAATGGCAGTATTATTTGATGACCATGTCACATTTTTGTTGGTTGCGTTCGTTGGATTTACGGTAGCTATCAAAGTTTCTGTTTTACCGATGATGATTGTAGTTGCAGCTTTATTTAATACTACACCGGTTACCGGAACAGCAGCCGCAGCAATTGGAATCTTGATATCATCTACATTGATATGGCCAAACCCGCCTGTTGCAATATCTACTATTTTTATAAAACATGATGTATTTATGTAAGCGGAACCATCGATGGTTTTGTTCATATATCCCTCATCATTTGTACCCGTTTCCTTTTTCAACACCGTTCCGGCGGCGTTACACAGAGCGATATACGTGCTATCGGGTAGGTTGCCCCCTCCTATTTTGAAAGTAATCAGTCCATCACCTCCCAGAGTAAAATTTGAAGTGGTTTTCATTTCGCCGACTGGTGCATCGTTCACATGATTCTTAAAACCCCAAAAATGCCAAGCTCCTTGCTGGCCAAATGGTAGACCGTTCCAATAACTAACGTCTTGTGTTACCTGAGCATTAGAAAAAGCATTCCCCGATACGACAGTCCATCCGTTTAAATTGCCGGATTCGAAATTGTAAGTTATATAGGTTTGTGCCGTTACGGTTACCGAGCATGAAGCAATTTTAGCCCCATCCTGGGTGGTAGCTTTGATTGTAGCTGTACCGGGAGCTATCGCACTAACAACACCTGTCGGATTTACAGTAGCGACAGCAGTGTTAGTTGAGCTCCATGTTACATTTTTATTGGTGGCATTGGCGGGCGCAATAGTTGCAACTAAGGTTTCTGTCCGTCCTGCCTTTAAGGTAGTTGACGTTTTATTAAGGGTAACACCGGTAACAGCGATATTTTGAATTCCGGTACTCCAGGCGCTTACAGAAGTAAAGTTCGTTGTGGCTCCTTCAGAAAACAGCTCAACTCCTTTCGCATCGATTTTTGTTGGATAAATCCGCGCAGAAAACGCTGCTTTTTCATTAATAAATACATCAATAATAGAGTTGTCAATAAATACATGAAAGCTCTCAGGCTTACCAAAGGCCGCAACATCATATACATCTTCAATTTTAACTTTATCTTCCCAATCTACTGTATTTGATAAGGATGATTGAGTTTTATCAACGATGATTTTCCCTGCCTCGTAATAAATACGGGTGATCTCGGTACCATCTGCAGATTTTCTGATATTTATCCCGTACCTGGTTGCTGTGGTGGCAGGATTCAATGAGGCCATAATCTCTACACCTGCGCCGTTGGTAACTGGAACAGCATAAGTTCCATTTACATTGATATTAGTTAAAGTCTGCGGAGAGCCTATTCTTAAGCCGGTAGTTTGTGGTGCAGGAGCCTGACCTAGTGTTTTATTATCCGCCAGCAATGAATATACACGTGGCAAGCTAAACAGGTGGCACCATCCCGCATCTTTTTGTGCCTGACCGCTTCTACGTTCGTCAACAATTCCAATTCCCACCAATTGCCCGGCAGCAGTTCTTTCTACCGTTGGCGATAAATGACCGAGTACTAAATCAAGGTTTTTAGGCTTGTAATTGCCGTTATTCAAGTCTGGAGTGAATTGCCCATTCGTATATGTTCCGATCCAATATGTACCCCGCACTGGTTTTGAACCATATTTCCCCTGGCCAACTCCCCCGATGGGATTCGCTATAAGCACATACTTACCGTTTCCCAGTGGTTCAAAAACAGGCATTTCCCACAATTCAGAACCCGGATCCATCTGATCGTACGGAACGGTACAGAAATTCGTTTTGTGGGTCCAGTTTATCAGATCGCTGGAGGTATAACAATCTAAACTACCTCCAAACCCCTGGGCCGATCCTGCAGCTTTTGCTCCAATTAACATAACCCAGGTAGTTCCGTCTTTGAAAATATATGGATCACGAAAATCGCCGACAAATTGTTTATCAACTACCGGATTGGTCTTTGTCCATGTTTTTAAGCCCCCATCACTGCTGGTTGCATGACCAATTCCCGGATTAAAAAGCGAGCCCGAATTGTTTACACAGGTATAAAATGCATGTGCGACTCCGCCATTCATAATTACATCACCAGACCAGATACCCTTTTCGTCATATCCAGAGGTAGCACTCCAGTTCAGTTCGGGCCACAAAGCATCTTTTGTATTCGTCCAATTTATTAAATCGGTACTTGACATATGCCCCCAATGCATTTGAGTTTTGAAGCTCCCGTTTGGCGTGCGCTGATAAAACATATGGTAGGTGCCATTTACCAGAACTAAACCGTGAGGTTCATTAGTCCAGTTGGCAGGTGGCATAGCATGATACTTGGGCCTTTGCGTGTCAGTTGAAAAACGGGATGCATTTACTGCGATGGCTTGCTCTCCAGTTGTTGTAATTGTGCTTAATCCGGATGAATAGCTGCTCGAAATAGTGGTTGACGAGAGTGCAGTATTGTAAATTTTGGTTTCGTCGTACGTGCCATTCATCGCGTTAAGCAGAAAAATTCCGTCGATCTTATCAATATTACTTTTACCTATAATCAAGGGATTCGTAGAATTATTGATGGTTCCGTTAACGGGAGTAGCCAAGCTTGCTACCAGACTTCCATTTAAATACAGCTTTAGCAATCCGGAAGGCCCGTCTAAAGTGGCTACCACATGGCTCCATTGATATAAAGGAAATGAACTTGGCGCATTACAGGTGAATTTCGTCCCGTTAATGCGAACCGTGATATTCCATTTTCCAAACGAATTCATAAATAACGCAAATCCATCAGTGCCATTAGTCTGACTAATTATAGCAGATGGAGTAAGGTTTACATATTGAACATCTTCCCTGTCGGCGGGATAACTTTCGAGCGCCAGCCAGGTTTCCAGGGTGAAGGACTGAGTTAGACCCAGATTTTTAACGGTAGATATCCATGTGGAAAACCCATCTGTGCGTAAAGCATTGCCGGTTACTCCTGTAACCCTTTCCGGCTTATTGAATTGATTGTTGACAGGAAGATTGGCTGCGCTGATTTCTTCTTTCGTTGTAGTTGTTGCATTGGTTTCATTGTACTTCAGATGAAACACCGGTGTTTGTGCAAACAAAAAAGACGAAAAACAGAAAAGACCTAGAGTAGAAATTACTTTTCTCATATTTTGATTTTTAGGTTAGTTAAGTCCTATTATATTATATCGATAAAAAGAAGCTGCCCTTGGCCAGATGGATAGCTTTAATTACTGCAGTGATATAATTGATTTATAATAGTTTAACTAATGTAGAGGCCAATACCCAAAGTGATTTTAAGATTTGTCTCAAAAGCATTAAAGAATGACCGACCTGGTTAAAAAAATCACAATCATTTGAAATACAATCAAATACAAACGCATGGATTATAAAACCTATCAAAATTGTATCAGGCGAAATTTTGAAGCCGGGCTGTTATTGAAACAAAAGTTAAGATTCAGTTTAAAAAGACATTAAATGGGATTAAATAAGAGTATGAGACAATAACTGATTGTCGGCGGCAATTTACATTGAATGAGAAAAGTTCGATGAGAGAAGGAAGTAATCTATTTCTAAGTTAAAGAGTCTCCACCCTATCTGTATTTTTTTAAAATTCGGGTACTCACCCAAAATATTCTGGCCGGATCTGTTGTCACCATTTCCCTGCGATATGTGTAAAGCAGATATTTTCCGTCTGGAGTTAAAGAAGGAGCCATTTCCCATCCATCAGTATTTATGGTGGGTCCCATATTAACAGGTGCCGTCCAGCTTCCTTTTTGGTTAAAAGATATATACAAGTCGTGCTGGCCAAAACCTCCGGGTCTATCCGAGTGGAAGATCAAAAAACTTTCGTCAGGTGCAATCAGCGGATCGCTGTCATTATATTCTGTATTAATGGGATAAGGTAACTTTACTCTGTTAACAAATTTATCGCCCACCACATCAATTTTATAAATATCTCCACACAGAGCGCTTGTGCCCATTTCCCGCTCAGAGGTAAAATACATTACATTTTTTCGTGTCATAGAGATGTGCCATTCACTGGCCTTACTATTAATTACCGAATCTAGGCGCTCCGGAGTACTCCAGCCACTGGCTGTTTTTCGAACACGATATTGATCTGCATGCCAGATCTCACCTTCTTTCGGCGGCAAGACCGCCATAAAATACATTGACTTACCATCCCAGGAGAGAAAGGGTTCTCCCTCATAATTCTTGTCTTTCAAATCCAAAGTATCCTTCTTATTTAAATTATCTGCCGAAATTCTTAGGAGTTTACTCATTGACCAGCTATCATTGGTTGAAGCATAAAAAAGCTCCGATCCATCAGTACTGAACGCGCAATAGCCAACATGTTCATTATTTTTCGAGAGAAGATTTTCAGCAAAAAGTTGAGGAACTTTTCCGGGCAAATTATTATCAAATTTTCTATATTGAGGTCTGCAGCCGAGTATAATAAAAAATACGAATACGAGTAAATTGTTATATTTCATAATACATCATTTTATAATTTCATGGAAATCGCCACGTTAAGAAATTCAAAGTAGAGCTAAGCGTATTTTTTTTATTTAAAATTCGTATCAATCTTTTCAAAAATTCGAGAAATCAAAAAAACAGCTAATCTTACCCTTACAAACAACAAATTCGATTCTCAGAGAAATCATACAGCAAAAATTTTAAATTTTGTATCATCAGCGTTAAACTCTGATTCAAACTCATGTATCAAATCACAGGAAAACCATAGCGATAATGCCAGCCCAATTCAAGCCAGCTTTCCGATTAAGAATTAAATTTTGTAAATTTCTGGAACCAATTACATTCAATTCTATGAGAAGAAATAAGAGATACAATCTTTTTATCTTTCTTTTTGCCCTTTTGGTAATACTGTCGTCTGCTTGCAAAAGCACGTCAAAAAAACAGGAATATACCATCGGATTTTCGCAATGTGTGGGTTCGGATAAGTGGCGCAAAACAATGCTTGATGAAATTCGCCGAGAGTTGAGTTTCCATCCTAACATTAAACTTATTTACGAAGATGCCGGCGGAAATAGTGAAAAGCAGGTAGCACAGGTAAAATCGCTTCTTAAGAAAAAAATAGACCTGCTAATTATCTCTCCGAATGAAGCCGAGCCATTAACTCCTATTGTTGAAAAAACCTTCAGTGGGGGTATTCCGGTTATAGTTATCGACCGTAAAATCTCTTCTAATTTTTACACCGCTTACGTAGGTGCCGATAATTTTGAAATCGGCAGAATGGCTGGAGAATACATTGCTAACAGATTAAACAAAAAAGGTAATATTATTGAGATTACCGGGCTCGCAGGCTCATCTCCGGCAATAGAACGCGATCGGGGATTTAAAACTGCAATAAAAAAGTACCCATCAATACAGATTAAAAAGCAAATTTCAGGCAATTGGCTAAATACCAAAGCTGAAGAGGAAGTAAACCGTTTCAAAGAGATTTTTAATGGGACAGATGCCGTTTTTGCGCACAACGATCAAATGGCATTGGGTGCCTATAAAGCATTAAAAAAGAATGGTCTGGAAAATAAAATCAAGTTGATAGGCGTTGATGCACTTCCTGGAAAAAATAATGGGCTTGAATTTGTTTCAAAAAGAATATTCGATGCCTCTATGCTTTATCCTACCGGGGGTAAAGAAGCGATCAGGACATCGCTGGCCATATTAACTAATCAACCGTTCAAAAAGAATATCAATTTAAAAACTCTGGTTATCGACTCTGTGAACGTGGAATTAATGATTCTGCAATCCGACAAGATGAACAGCCAGCAAATGGATATTGAACGTCAGCAAGCCATGTTAACCGAGCAGGAACGGGTTTATCGCAATCAGGAAGTTATTTTAAACATCCTGGTAATAAGTTTGGTGCTGGCTATTGTATTCGCCGGAATCTCCTTTTACTCTTTAAACGAGAACTGGAAAAACAATAAGAACCTGGAACTAAAAAACCAGGAAATATCGGAGAAACAAAGCCAATTGATCTCTATGTCCGAAAAGGCAAAGATGGCAAACGAGGCAAAGTTTAATTTCTTCACCAATATCTCGCACGAATTCAGGACGCCGTTAACCTTGATTTTAATTCCTCTTGAAGAATTACTTTCAGATTCTAAGCTGCCACAGAAAACCAGAAGCCACCTGCAATTGATTAATAAAAATGTAATCCGGCTTTTAAGAATGGTAAATCAACTGATCGATTTCAGGAAAATTGATTACGAAAAAATGCGGGTACGGGCGACAGAAAATAATCTGATACAGTTTGCAAAAGAAATCGTAGATCTGTTCAATGATATCGCTGTAAAACGAAATATCGATCTTCGGCTGGTAAGTTCTGAGAAGGATTTAAACGTTTGGTTTGATACAAATATGCTGGATAAGGTATTGTTTAATCTTCTGTCGAACGCCTTTAAATTTACAGCGGACAGCGGAAAAATCCTTATAACGATTAACAAAAATGAAGAAACCAATTCAGTAGAATTAATTGTTGAAGACAACGGCATTGGCATGGAAGAAGATGCCTTAGCGCATGCCTTTGAACTATTTTACCAGGGAGACTCTAAGCGTTCTAAAGGCTCGGGACTGGGCCTGGCATTATCTAAAGAGATTATCGAATTACATAAGGGCTCTATAAATGTAAGCAGTAAAAAGTGGAAGGGAACATGCTTCAAAGTTCAAATTCCCTTGGGTGAAGATCATTTCCTTGATGAAGAAAAAGTGGATAGTAATCAGGATTTCACTATAGATTATGATAACATCAAGATTTACACCACCGAATTGGAGGAAAAAATTGAAATAACTGAAGAGATATCACCTCTGGCTATGCCCAAAGATCAATCCATCCTTATTATTGAAGACAACGAAGATTTGCTGGAGTTTCTAAGACAAAAGTTTTCTGACGAGTTTGAAGTGTTTACCGCTAACAACGGCAACACAGGTTTGCATGAAGCTTTCGAAAAGGTGCCGGATCTGATTATTTCAGATGTGATATTACCTGCACAGTCGGGTATCGATCTAACGAATGTATTAAAAAACGACATCAGGACGTCTCACATCCCCATCATCCTTTTAACAGCCAAAGGAAGCCAGGAACAGCAAATACAGGGATTAAAAACAATGGCTGATGCATATATTACCAAACCGTTTAATCTGCAGTATCTAAATGAAACGATAAAGAATTTGCTCCATAACCGCCATTTGTTGAAATCCCGTTTTACCAGCGACTTACCAATAGAAAGTAAAGTACCCGCTTCCAGAAAGCTTGACAAGAAATTCTTAAACGAGTTTGGAGCTATAGTTGAAAGCAATATTTCGAATGAGAATTTCAACGTGGAAGATATTTGTAAAAGCATAGGCGTTTCCCGCATACAGTTATACCGAAAAACAAAGGCCTTACTCGACTGCAATATCACAGATTATATCTTAAACAGGCGCTTGCAAAAAGCTAAATATCTATTGCTGAATGAGGATGTATCCATTTCGGAAGTAACTTACCAGGTCGGCTTTGCCTCCCCCACTTATTTTTCAACAGTTTTCAAGTCAAAATATGGATGTACACCATCTGAGTACAAAAAGAAAAAAGAAGCCTAAGCTGCATTTCCATTCATTTATTATTTATTACTGAAAATTTCTAGTGCAGAAAATCATTAGCAAATACTAAAGCTTTTAAGTTTAAAGCCACTCTGGCGGATTCATCATTATGAAAGGCAAAGCGCAGATGACTACATAAAAACACTTAAAAAATACACTACCGCTTTGTTTGTAATTTCAATCAAAATATTTCCCCGGGAAATCAAACACAAATTATCAGCGATCAAAAACAAGCGCTTTCCGACCACGGATGCGAATTACGCTTTTTAGCGGAATCTCATTCCTTTAGACGTTTGGTTCGTAACTTAAATATTATTTCAATCGATTTTATAATTAAACATTCATGAGATATTTTTTAAACTTCAGTCAAAAGAACAAAAACGAAACAATCAATAAACAACTGATTAAGAGACATATAGACAATAAACAGTAAAAACAAAATTGTTAAAGCAATTGAAACAAAACTTAAATCGGATTGCAAAAACGGTGGGTACTTTAGTCTTAACCAATAATTCCTAAATCAGATAAAGAACGTTCTAAAAGGCTCTCGCCATTAAGGCTTTCATTAAATATCTCGATGCGGTTGGGACATATTAATAAACCAATTAAACAATTAACATGAAAAAAGTAACCACCTCTTTGCGAAAAATCAACGGCTCCTATTATCAATGTCAGAGCACGGGCAAACATGCATTAGATTTATTAACCTAAAATCTTCAGAAAAATGAAAAAGTTTTTACTTATCACCCCATTAATACTCCTGGTGACATTTGCTTTTTCTCAGAATCGGCAGATTTCCGGGAAGGTAACAGAAAAGGCTTCAGGCTTAGCTGTAATAGGTGCATCGGTTATTGTAGAAGAATCCGGTAAAGGCACAACAACAGATGGTAGCGGTAGCTTCAAAATTGATGCGCAAACCGGACAAACACTTAAAATTTCCTATCTGGGCATGGAAACAACTAAGGTGAAAGTCACCTCGGATAATTCTGTTACGGTAATACTAAACGAAGACAGAAATTTCTTGGAGGAAGTTGTTGTTACCGGATATCAGACTGAGAGAAAAAAAGATTTGATTGGAGCCGTATCTGTCCTGAAAATGGACGATGCCTTAAAAGAAACCAATACAAACTTGCTAACTTCTGTTCAGGGTCGGGTTGCCGGAGTAAGTATTTCGACCGATGGCGCTCCAGGAACTAACACCACTATTAACATTCGCGGACTTGGCAGCCTTAAAAATAATGCCCCTCTTTATATAATTGATGGAATGCCCGCTAATGATATCAATGGCATTAGTCCAAATGATATCGCATCTATGCAAATTCTAAAAGATGCATCCTCAGCGGCCATTTATGGAGCCAGAGCTGCTGGCGGGGTTGTGTTAATTACAACAAAGAAAGGTACAACACGTGATGTTAGCGTAACGTTTGATGCTTTTACAGGCATTAAAACTCCGAGAAACCGCTTAGAAATGCTAAATGCTAAGGAGTATGGACAGGTACTATTTCAAACACTAAAAAATGACGGATTGCCTCTTAATGACGCAATTTATGGCAGTGGACCTGAACCTGTAATACCTCAGTTTTTAGACGATAACAACGTAATACCTTCAGCCGATGTGGATTACCAGAGGGAAACCTATCGTCCTGCCACCAATCAATCGTATAACTTAGGCATATCCAAAAATGTAGATAATTCGAACTTCTATTTTGGCATCAACTATAACAAGGAAGAAGGACTAGCGGTAAATACCAATTACGATCGCTTAAATGCCCGGCTAAACAGTTCTTTTGCTATTTCGGACAGAATCACTTTAGGGGAAAACTTTACCGTTTCGCGATTCGGGGGCACTAATAATCCCGGAGCTTTACCAGCGGCTTTATATCAAATGCCGATCATACCTATTAAAGATAATGCCGGTAACTGGGGCGGACCGGTTAAAAATCTTGGAGACAGACTTAGTCCGATGGGTAATCTTGCCCGAAATAAAGACAATAGAAATAACTCTTTAAAAACTTTAGGGAACGTCTTTGCCAACGTCAAATTATTCAGAGGACTCTCATATAATCTGCTAATGGGGGTTGATGCCGTGAACTACAGGGCCTCGACATTTAACCCAACTTTTGTTGAAGGTCGTTTTTCGAATACCGAGGCAACCTTGAATGAAACTTCGTCTAATGCGCTCAATTTAAATGCCACTCATACTCTTAACTACCAGTTAAGCCACGAAAAGCATGATTTTAAAGCACTTGCCGGCTACGAATGGATCCATAACAAATTTGAAAATCATGGCGCAACAGCCCGCGGATTTTTCATTGAGACACCAGAATTCAGAGTGCTGAATGCAGCTAACACGATGTCGGCAATTAATGGCGGAGCTTCCGAGTTCGCGCTGATATCACAGTTTGCTAAACTGGATTATCAATACAACAGCAAGTATCTTTTATCAGCCACAATACGCAGAGATGGTTCTTCCCGTTTCGGACCTGAAAACAAATATGGTATTTTCCCCGCGGCAGCATTTGGCTGGAGATTGAGTGAAGAAAACTTCTTTAAAAACAGCAGTGTTGCTTCTAAAATATCCGATTTGAAATTCCGTCTTTCATGGGGTATGAACGGGAACCAGCAAAGTATTGACGACTACTCATACACAACGTCTTACGAGAGACAAGTTGACTTTTCCAATTATGATATAACCGGCTCTAATAGTTCGGCAAATACAGGTTACCTTACTACCCGAATCGGAAATCCTAACATTAAATGGGAAACAGCAGTTCAAACGAACATCGGGATGGACCTGGGGTTATTCAACAATAATCTGTACTTAACCGCCGATTACTTCATAAAAAACAGCAAGGATTTATTAATAAACCCTGTATTAGCGGCTGTAGAAGGCGAAGGTAATGCTCCGTATATCAATGCCGGCGATGTTAGAAATACTGGTTTCGAATTTCTGTTAAGCTACCGCAATAACACTTCAGGGAAATTTAAATACAATGTCGATTTAACCTTCAGTGCCATCAAAAACAGAGTTGTAAGTTTAGGTGAGGATGGAAATGCAGTGTATAATGGCAGCAAATCCAGGATTATCTCGGGCCAACCAATCGGAGAATTTTATGGATACGTGGCCGACGGTCTTTTCAGAACACAACAGGAAGTTGATAATCACGCTGTTCAGGCAGGTAAAGGTTTAGGAAGAATCCGGTTTAAAGATGTAAACAACGATGGTCAGATTACTCCGGACGACAGAACCAATATTGGAAGTCCCTTGCCGAAATTTATTACCGGACTAAACTTCAACAGTTCATATGCAAACTTCGATGTGTCATTATTCCTTGATGCGCAGGTTGGAAATAAGATCTGGGACGACAATACTTTTAATTACAAGTTCCCATTGTTTATTGCTAACCATGGAAAAGTTCTGCTGGATGCATGGTCTCCTTCCAATCCGGATTCGGACATCCCGGCTTTAACAACGAAGAATGAAAATAACGAACAAAGAAATTCAACATTTTTCCTTGGCGATGGCTCTTATTTAAGAATGAAATCGATAGCAATCGGCTATACTATTCCGAAAGCAATCAGTAATAAAGTAAACATATCTAAGGCGAGAATTTTTGTTCAGGGACAAAATCTGTTGAACTTCACCAAGTTCGATGGACTTGACTATGAAGTTGTTAACAATGGCACATTAGATTATGGAGTTTTGGGAGAAGCTGCATATCCACATGCGAAGTCGATCTCGCTGGGTCTTAACATTGGATTTTAATAAAAAGCTGATTAATATTTAATTCAAAATATATGAAAAATTTAAAATTTTTGATTGCAGGAGTAGTCTTGATACTTTCTTCATGCACCAAAGATTTGGATCAGGCGCCGAAAGGAGCATTAAGAGAAGAATCTTTAAATACCCCAAAGGCCGCTGAAGGACTTGTGATTGCGGCCTACGCAATGATGGACAACGTGTACCAGTCAAATGATTTTGCTCCGATATCGGCGATCTTTAACCCTGCATCTAACTGGAGCTATAGTGATGTCCGTTCGGGTGATGCGTACAAAGGCGGAGGCGGAACAGGAGATATCGCTGAACTGGGAAATATGGAAATAGGTAATGTATTTTCGGACAACTTTCTTATTTATCGTAAATGGAGAGCGCTGTACATTGGTGTTTCCAGATGTAATAAAGCCTTAAAATCGCTCAATTCACTATCAGACACAGAGTTCCCCTTAAAATCACGCAGAATTGCGGAAGTAAAGGTTTTGAGAGCACATTATTATTTCGACCTGAAAAAGAACTTCAGAACCTTCCCTTTTATTGACGAAACTATACCAGCCGGAGAAGAAGGTAAAGTGCCTAATAATTTAACAGAACAACAGTTATGGGATAAAATCACCGACGATATAAAGGCCGGTCTTGAAATTCCTTATGAGGGTCAGGAAAAAGGTAGAGTGAACAAATTCGTGGCCCATTCTTACCTGACTAAAGTTTACATGTTTCAGGGTAAATATTCAGAAGCCCTGGCTAGTGCCAATGAAGTAATTAACTCAGGCAAATATAATCTTCTATCAAATTTGGAGTCGCTTTATTCAGATCCAACTGTTGAACATAACGGAGAAAATATTTTCTCGATTGAAACTTCGGTAAATGATGGTGGTACAAACAATGGAAATATCGACTGGGGAGATTTGTTAACATCTCCAAGTGGTCCTGCGTATGGTGGTGGAGATGGCTTTCATCGCCCATCTCAAAACCTGGTTAATGCATTCAAAGTGGATGCTATTACCGGACTGCCATTATTGGATACTTATAACAATTCTGATCTGGCGCCAACCGATGTGACCACAGCTATCGATCCCCGTCTCGATCACGCCATCGGCCGTCCGGGCATTACATGGAAAGATTTTAAAGGTGAAGTTTACAGTTTGAGCTGGGCTCGTGAACCGAATACCTACGGCCCTTATTCAAAGAAGAAGAATTTAATTTCTCCGAATTCTACTTTACGTGCTGCCGGCGGATTTCCATGGGCAAGAGGCGCACTAAACTTTCCTTTTATAAAATATTCGGATGTTTTGCTGTGGAAAGCTGAAGCTTTAATCGAATTAAATCAAAATTTGGATGTTGCTCGTGGGCTTATCAATGAAGTTCGTTTGAGAGCAAAAAACTCTCCGGTGGTTAAGAAACTGGATGGCATTACGCCGGCTGCAAATTACGTTATCGGCACTTATTCGGCGATTGGCTGGACACAGGACTATGCCCGAAAAGCGGTACGTTTTGAAAGACGTCTTGAATTATGTCTTGAGGGACATCGCTTTTACGATTTAGTGCGCTGGAATACTGCGGCTGAGTTTTTGAATAGCTACTATCAAACAGAAGGAACTAAACGTCCTTACCTGGCTGCCGGTAAATTTATAGCTCCGAAACATAACTATTTACCGATACCACAAATAGAGTTTGACTTAAGCAGAGGCGTGTTAAAACAGGATCCTAACTACTAGATAAAATAAAAGGATAAAATTTTGTGATGATTGCAGGGGTAGTATAATGATAATGCATTGTTTTCTTTGCACCATTAACTACCCCTTTTTAACCTACTAACATTCAATCTAACCGATAACAAGCCTTTCATGACTACTATCAAAGCCAACATCATCAGATTACTCATATTTTCTTTGTTGATTCTATGCACAAATGTGATGACCGCACAATACAGGTGGACATTTGACAACAAGGGCAATCCATTAAAAGATACGCTGAGTAATTTAAAACTAGACTTTACCAGTAATTGGAAAGAGCCTGAACTGGTATCAGGAATAAAAGGCACCGGCTTAAGAACAGATGGCTATTCAACATGGCTTAAAGGAAATTTTCCATCAAGCCTTAAAAAGCCTTTGACAATAACAGGATGGTTTGCTCTTGAAACACATTCGAATGACACCTCGGGATTCTTTTTTATATCCCACAATCCTGACAACTGGATATCTGCATGTGTAGATAAATTTGGTAAGCCCTTGTTAGGAATAAACAAAAATGGCTCTTTAAAGTACTACAGTGCGAATATTTCTTTACCAAAGTATCAGTGGATTAATATAGGCCTAAGTGTAGAGAAAAACGTTGCGGCATTTATTTTTGACGGCAAAAAAATTCTAACTGTCAGGTTGCAAAGAAAGGATTTTCCTTCAGGATTTAAACAATTCACAATTGGGAAAGACGGAAGAGATAAACAAATCCTGATATTTCCAACAACCGCATTAAACGGAATCATAGATGAAATAACAATAAGTACAAAACCATATACAGCTCATCTTGCAAAATTTTCTATAAAAAAACCGGCAACTCCGAAACCTGATCTCAGCGTTCCGGAAAGCCGGTTTATCAATGATTTTAGCAGACCGAAATACCATATCATTCCGGCGGCAAACTGGACCAACGAGACTCATGGTTTAATATATCATAAAGGACGCTATCATATTTTCAATCAAAAAAATGGCGCCAACCTTCTTTTAAACACCATCAACTGGGGCCATTTTAGCAGTCCTGATTTAGTTAGCTGGACAGAACATAGACCGGTCCTCGGTCCCGAGCCCGGATTTGATGAACGTGGAATTTGGTCAGGTCATGCCGTAATTTCGGATGGAAAACCTGTGATTGTGTACACAGGCGGGGGACAGAGAATGAATGGTATGGGACTCGCCTTTCCTAAAGATAGCAATTTACTTTCATGGGAAAAATATAGTGGCAATCCTGTTATAAACGGACCACCACAGCAATACCAAAGAACAGATTTACGAGATCCTTACCTGTGGAAAGAGAATGGCACCTGGTACATGATAATCGGGTATGGCGTTGTGGAAAGCGGAGTGGAAAAAGGATCGCTATTATTATATAAATCCAAAGATCTTGCAAAATGGGATTTCGTTCATCTGTTGTTTACAGGCGACCCGGCATACGATCAGTCCGGAGTATTCTGGGAAATGCCCGTCTTCTGGAAAATGAATGGGAAATATGTCCTTTTAGTAAACAAAGTGCCTTACAAAGGCGAGCCGGCAGTTGCATTATACTGGACAGGGAACTTTATTAATGAGAAGTTTGTTCCCGATCAAAAAGTACCGAAGCGATTAGAGGTTGTCAATCGTCTATTATCCCCTTCACTTACTTTAGACGCCGAGGGAAACACAACGGCCATTGCCATTATTCCTGATGAAATCGAAGCCGAAGCAGCTTACAAGCAAGGTTGGAGCCATCTATACAGTATGCCACGAATTTGGTCACTGAAAAATGATTCTATTTATCAAAAACCACACCCTGCTTTAGAAAAGCTTCGCGAAAACCCAGCTGCCTTTAATAATCAAATTATATCTCCCGGAAAAAACCTGTCGTTGAGCCGAAACAAACACCAGGTCGAAATTAAGGCAGAAATAAATCCTGGAAACAGTGAAAAATTTGGATTTATTGTAGGCAAAAATAAAGACGGTAGTGAACTGACTCGCATCTATTATGATTTTAAAAAGCAGGAAATGATTGTAGATGATACACGCTCAAGCAAAAGGGCGCACATTCCTTTAAATGTCCGCTCGGGAAAATTTAATATAGATCCTAAACAGAAGTTAGAAATGCATGTATTTGTTGATGGCTCGGTTGTAGAAGTTTTTATTAACAATAAAGACGCTTTCACCACCCGAATATTCCCTTTAAATAAGGAAAGCACGGAAGTTGAACTTTTTACCGAAGGTGGTAATATTCAATTGATCAAGGCATCCGTTTGGAATCTTAAATCAAGCAACAACACCGCAAGTTTCAGAGAAAAGTATTAATAAAGCTCCGTCAGCGCTGTGCACACACGGGAACTCTCCAATGAATACGTATTAATAATTGGTTCGTTTGTATCCCCAATTCCTCTATGGGGGTACTTTTATATCCGGTTTCAAAGCAAAAAAAGGATGTACCATCAAAAATGATACATCCTTTCCGCTTCGCTATTTAAATGACATATACAGCAAAGAAACTCCCTGCCTTGGCAATACCATATTTACATCCACCGCTCCATTCTTAACTTTCAGTTCGGCAGGTTTTCCAAGCATAGCTAATTGTCCGGCTTTTTCAAGCGTTGCTATTTGTTCTGTGCTAGGATTTTGAGGCGAACCCATTTTCTTCCAAACTTCATACGAGTTGCTATGCTCATTATCAATACGATAATGTGTAAGCTTTATTGATTTTGAAGGCAAGCCTTTAAGCTGAACGTTAACGTTTTCCGGAACACCCTGCTCATCAGCATCATGATAGTTCCACACCATAACAGCAGCGGACTTTTTATCTTTAGATGCCAGGGCACCGATATCTGTCTTGGCACCCCTAATACTCGAATCTAAAATGGTTTTAAGCGGATACATTCTGTCAGTCTCAACTTTAACCAGATCTCCACCCATCTTTCCAAACATTCTGAAAACGTTCAATACAGGTTTATCAACTCCATTAGTTGCCAAATCTCTAAAACCATAGAACCAGGGTTGATTTTCAAATTCGAATGCCCAGGTAACAGCGCCTATCAAATTTGATTTATGCTGTCTGGCAAGCTCGTATTTTCTGGCAAATGATGCGGCCGTATAACTTGAATACATAGTGCCGTTTCGATACGCATTTTGAGGATCCGTTGCCATTCCACAGGCCGCACACCCTTCGGGGTCCGATTCGCCGATTACTATCGGAATATCCTTCAGTTGGGGGTAGGCCGCTATAACTTTCAGGTTTTGATCAATATCCCGCAGTTGATTGCGGATACCCATAACTACCCGGCCATCCTGCAATTTTGGAGAACCCTTGGCGTGAAATAGAATAATGTCTAAAGGCGATCCGGTTTTACCGGTTACGTAATTGGTACCGAACAAACAATGTTTAAGAAAAGCATCCTGGAACTTCATCCCCCCGCCGGTTATGTCGGTTCCACCGATTTTTGCTGTTGGCAAAGCCCTTTTTACAGCATCAGCAGAATAGTCATACAGCTTAAAGAATTCTTCCTGAGTACCTCTCCAATAAGCCGAGTTTGGCTCATTCCAAACTTCCCAGTACCAGCTTTCAACTTCTTTTTTCCCATAACGGTCAATACTATGCTTTACCCATTGGTAAACCAGTTCTGCCCATTTATTGTAATCTTTTGGCGGATAGGCCCAGCCGGTGAAAATATCGCTGTATTTATCGCCGGGTTTCCAGTTATGCTTATAAGGTTGAGGCTTGCTTGATAGCGCCTCGGGCATAAACCCAATTTGCGCAAGAGGTTTCATCCCTCTTTTTATATAGGTATCAAATATACTGTCAATAATAGCCCAGTTGTAAATTGGATTTCCATTAGCATCTTCAGTGTATGCGTTGGTAGAACCCCATTTTAAAGCAGCAACACCATCACCGGTGACTAACAGACTATGTGCCCTGACAAATACAGGCACCGGACTTGCCGCTGCGATTTCAGTAAGAAGCTTTTTGCCATCCTTCATGTAGGTATAATTCGGCTCGTCGTATCCGAACCATGTCCATAATGGTTTCATTGGCTCTACTGATGCTGAAAAGTTAACAGCAATATTAACCGGCTGATTTTTACCCGTTTGAGCGTATAGGAAGCTGTTTATCAGGCCAAGTACCAGGATGGAAAGTTTAATGTAGGTTCTAAATAACATAGATTTTGAGGTGTGAGGTTTATAATTATTTTTTCCGGACTCTTCGAATCCCTTCGTTTTATTTTTTGCTAATTTCCAGCGAGCTTCATCGGCTAAACAAAAATGTCGATGTAAACAACTTCATCCGAAACCGGGAGTACCCCGTGCTTTTGTAAAGAGTTGAAGTATAGACTATCCCCTGCTTTGAGTAGATACTCCGTTTCGCCGACCTGCATTTTCATGGTTCCTTCTACTACAAAAACAAATTCTTCTCCCTCATGCGAAAGCTGATGAGGAATTACTTCTCCTTTTTTTGCTACGAACAAAAATGGCTGCATTTTCTTTTCGTGAAAGGCTGAAGCATATGGAAAAATCGAATAACCTTTTTCGGTGGTAACCAGTTTCTCTTCGGCTTCCTTTCTGGTAGTCACGATAGCTTTAGTCCAGCCCTCATGCTCGAATAAATTTGAGATATTGGTACCTAAAGTTTGCGCTATTTTGACAAGCGTTGCCACGGATGGTATGGTTTTATTATTCTCGATTTTTGAGATCATGCTTTTCGAAAGGCCACAACTATCGGCCACTTCCTGCATAGTTCTTTTTTGATTGATCCTCAAAATCTTTATACGATCGCCTACTCCCAAAGAATCGGTAGAATTCTCCTTAAGATCGTCAATTTCCTTTTCCAATTATGTATTTCTCTAATTTATAGAAACAAACATAACGATTCAACTTTGTTGAACAAAATGAAACATGAAATAAAAATATAAACCGGTTAGTGGGATAGCAAAGCTATACCCGGCTGGCTAATAAGTTAAAGTTATCCCCGCGCCATAACCCATATCGCTGTCGTAATGCGTTGACAGGGCAAAGTATTTAGACAAGGCATACCGTAATCCGCCCATATATTCTTTATCTGTATTGCCCATGATTTTTGCTCTAAGTCTGCTCGTCAGTGGAATATCCTCCCGCATTAACTGAAAACGCAACTTCCCTTTACTGTCAATTCTTGCTTCAGAATTAATCAAAAAGGGCAAAGTATATTGTATACCGGCTACCAGCGCTTTCCGGTTATTTTGATTGGTAAGCTGCCCAAACAGGTTTTTTTCACTTTCGTTCGACATCGGATTAGAATGGTAATCGAATCCGATAAACGGAAACCACCATTGCATTTTACCAAGGTAGCGCCCAAAATAGGTTTCGCTTTCGTAACCATGTTCAGACTTTAAACCAATCCGCCATTCTGTGGATAATTGATAACGTGTATTGGCTAGCATGGCTTCGCCGTCGCTCCCATTACTTTCTAAGCCTGCCACCGCCATAAAATGGAACCTGCGGTCGTCCGATCTAAACTTTCGTTGCGCCAGTTTAGCATCGGGCAGATCCGGATTTGGGGGAGAATTGACATAACTGAATACATTTCCCATGCCGCTCATCATGTGGTAAAGTATATGACAATGGAAAAACCAGTCGCCACTTTCTGTGGCTGCAAACTCTAAAGTGTCTGTTTCCATTGGCATGATGTCGATAACATTCTTCAACGGTGCATATTCTCCTTGTCCGTTTATCACTCTGAAATCATGTCCGTGCAGGTGCATAGGATGCCTCATCATGGAATTGTTGAACATTATTATCCGCACATTCTCTCCCTTTTTGATAAGAATTTTATCCCATTCGGAAACCGTCTTATCGTCGATTGTCCACACATATCGATTCATATTTCCGGTCAGTTCGAAATTAAACACTCTAAGCGGACCAGGTCTTAAGGTGGTTTTCTCAGGAGCTTTTAACATGCTATAATTCAGCGTAACCAGATCCTGACCACCAGCCATATCCATCCCGTGCATTGCATGCATATCGTGTCCGCCTGTTTGTTCAGCTTTTTCCATGGTGTCTGCTTCCATGGCTTCGTCATCTCCCGCATCCATGTCGACTATTTCATCAGGCTTTTCTTTTGATCTTCCATACTGCTCTCCGGTAACTTCCGGATACATGACACTGTTCATATCCATGCGCTGGTTACTCATGTCCATGCCCATCGGCTCCATGTCGCCGTTCATTTTCATCATGCCGTTCATCATCTTCATACCTTCGAAGTATTTAAGTTTACCTAAAGGTTTGGCTGGCATTTTCATCCCGCTTCCCAGCCAAAGCGAGGTGGATTTTGTACGATCTTCGGCAGTAGCCAAAAACTCATAACTCATATCCCCGGGAACAGTAACAATCACATCATAAGTCTCGGCAGGAGCAATAATTAAACGGTCGACCTCAACCGGCTGAACATCATTACCATCATTAGCAACAACAGTCAATTTACCGCCAGAATATGTTAACCAGAAATAGCTTGACGCCCCGCCATTCACAATACGAAGCTTCACCTTATCTCCTCCCTTAAATCGGGAATATTGTATGGCCGGCTTGCCATTTGTTAAAAATTTCTCGTAAAACACGTCACTTACATCCATCGCAGTCATGCGCTTCCACTCATTCTTCAACTTGGTTTTAAAATACCCTTTGGCAATTGCCTCTCCATAACTTTGGGTCGCGCCTTTTTTTATAGCAAACCAATCCGTAGCGCTATGCAGCGAGCGATCCACTTCCATGGGATTCATATCCGTCCAATCGCTTATCACAACAGGGATTGCGGGAATCTCAGGTTCATTCGGCTTATTGAAGATCAATGCTCCATACATTCCACTCTGCTCCTGAACCATCGTATGACTATGATACCAATACGTTCCATTCTGAATAATCGGAAACTTATACAGGTAAGTAGAATGAGGTTTAATGGGCATCTGTGTGAGATAAGGCACACCATCAAAACGATTCGGCAGGAACACCCCGTGCCAATGGACTGAGGTTTCTGCATCCATTTTATTGTGAACATAAATTTCCGCAGTATCTCCTTGGGTAAATGTTAATGTTGGTGCCGGAATACTTCCGTTAATAGCAATCGCTTTTCTATTTTTTCCGGTAAAATTCACAGTGGTATCGTTCACATATAGATCATAGCGGACTGTTTTGGGCTTGTACACCGGTCCGGGACTTTCCACTTTATGTCCGGCCTTTTCCACCTCCTTTCTTTTAGCGGCTTCATTTTGTACAGGGGCAGGTGCTTTTTTCGCTGCCGGACTTGCAGGCTTTTTTACCGGTGCCGCTTTTTTGGTTACCGGTGCAGGTTTGCTTGTCTTTTTTGGAGCTGTTTGTTTTTTAGCGGGTGCTTTTTTTGCAGGTGCTGAACTTTTATTTTTAACCAAACTCATTCCACATTTAGGACACTTACCAGGCTTATTGCTTATAACTTCGGGGTGCATCGGACAAGTGTAAACGTCTTGCAAGGCTAATGAATACGAAGAAATATCACTTTCGTGAGATTGAGCACCAGCTATCGTGTAACAGCTGAAAAAGATTATAAATAAGAACAGGCGTATCATAATTTAATTCTTTTTAAAGGAATGGTTCTGGATTTTCTCCAGCCACTGTATCAACAATTTTTTATCGTTTTCCGAAAGTTTCGCAGATCGATGAACCAAAGTATAAGACGGCAAAGGCATGGTCTCATCCTTTATACTTTCTGCTATTGCTTTTATTTTGCTTTTTTGCCTTCTGGGAGAGTAATCACCAAATTCATCAAAATTCAATTCAGATTTTCCTTCGCGGATATGCGAAGCCATCCACCATCCCAAAGGTTGTATATATGTATACCAGGGATAGCGGGTTGAATTACTGTGGCAATCATAACAGGAGTTTTTTAAGATCGCCTGAATGTTCGTTGGGACTGTATAAGCTTTGGTAATATCTAAGCTTTGAGTTGTTTTATTATTATGCTCTGGCCGGATGAACTGCAAAACGATTACTAAGACGAACACAGTAAATAAAATTTTTCGCCACAAGCTCATTATTAATTTAGCTCCTCTTTAATCGTCCCGCATTCAAGCATCTCTTTGCCCAGGTACGGATTTCGTATTTCCCTAGTTTCACTCAACCAGTTAGCGCCTTTGTTATCATTATACATAGGGCAGTGAGTGTAATACAATTTCTTTTCGCTCCCTGTAATTTTCACCAGGTCATATATATCCTGGCTTAAAGATTCAAAATGCTCTCGCTGGTGTTCGATATTGCCGGCATTTGCTCCGATATGCTCTGCATGCTCTACAGCATTTTCTGTAATTTCACTTAACTCCTGCGATTTACCTGCATTTATACGAGATTTGTCCAGGCCTTTCAACGCTGCAACTACCTTGTTCCCTGCATTGGCAGCGTCTTTTCCATTATCATCAGCCAAAGCATTCTTAAGTTTAAGATAAGAGTCCATGATTCCCTCTACAGAATTTGCCTCAGAAACTTTTTGGGTATTGACCGACGGATTAGTTGAAGAAGTGTCTTCATTTGTCTGTGTTTGATCTCCTGAGTTACATGAATAAAACAGAAAACACATCGCTATAGCTCGAACTAAGATTTTCATTTGGTGATTTTGATTAGATAAAAACACGAAGCATGTAAATTAAAACATATGATAATTGGATAGTTCTGAATCACTAAATAGAATAAACAAAAGATAGATTTGGTTTGCAGGAAACATCTTTTATCACATTTTATATTCTCCGGCTGGTCGTGCATCAACCACCAACAGCATTATAAATCGCGACGTAATAATTGCGCGTTTGCAGCAACGATTATTGTGCTGGCGCTCATTAAAACCGCACCCAGGGCCGGACTTAGTACAAAATCGGGGTACAAAACACCGGCGGCCAAAGGAATCGCGATCACATTATATCCAACCGCCCATACCAGGTTTTGAATCATTTTTCTGTAGGTCACCCGGCCAAACCGTATCATATTTACCACATCCTGCGGATCGCTGTTTACCAAGATAATATCCGCCGTTTCTGCAGCAACATCAGTTCCTGATCCAACGGCAATGCCCACATCTGCCTGAGCCAGAGCGGGGGCATCATTTACTCCGTCGCCTGTCATAGCTACCAGTTCATTCTTTCCCTGAAGTTCTTTCACTTTCTCTTGTTTCTGCTCCGGCAATACATTAGCCAGAAAACCATCCATTCCCAAAGTATTGGCAACAGATTCGGCTACATGCTCATTATCTCCGGTAAGCAAATATGACTTTATGCCCATTTCTTTGAGCTCGGCAATAGCAGCTTTTGAGGTTGGGCGAATAGTATCTGCCAAAGTGATTATTCCGGCCGTTTTTCCGTCAATAATTAAAAAGTTAACGGTTTCCAAAGCCTGATTAATTTGTGTGGGAATGGAGGGAACAGGCTGATTTTCTTTTTTAAAGTAATTGGGGCCACCTGCAATGACCTTTTTCCCTTTCACAGAGGCTGTAACCCCAACGCCGGAAACATATTGAAAATCTTCGGACGGATAAAGTTCTAAGCCTTTTTCTCTCAAAACTTTCAGCACCCCTTTTGCTATATAATGTTCGGAATGTTGTTGTACGGCCGCTGCAAATTGAATAAGATCATTCTCGGTATATTGATTGTCAATAGGGATGATCTGTTGTACCTTATGCGATCCCTCGGTTAAAGTTCCTGTTTTATCAAAGATGATGAGACTAAGTTTCCTGCTATTTTCAAAGGCGGTTCTGTTTCTGATTAAAAGTCCGTGTACAGCGGCCTGAGATGTAGAAATAGCAACGACCAACGGTATGGCTACACCAAGAGCATGTGGACAGGAAGTCACCATAACAGTTACCATTCTCTCTAAAGCAAAGGCTAAATTACCATCAACGCTAAACCAATATACAAAAGTTGATATACCCACTACAAGGGAAATATACGTGAGCCATTTTGCTACTTTGTTGGCTAAGTTCTGGGTAACAGATTTGGTGGCCTGGGCTCCGCGGACCATATCAATTACTTTATTCAGATAGCTTTCTTTACCCGTTCCAGTCACCAGGGCTTTTATAGATCCATTTTCATTGATCGAACCGCCAATAATTAAATCGTCCTTTTGCTTTTGTACCGGAACACTTTCACCGGTGAGCATACTTTCATTGATTGAAGAACGGCCCTCTACGATTTTGCCGTCGGCAGGTATTTTCTCGCCCGGCTTCACTAAAATGGTATCCCCTTTTTTGAGTTCCTCAAGCGGAATATCTATCACAGTATCATTTCGCTCAACATGTACATTCGAAGGAAGCAAAGCCACCAGCGACTCGAGTGCCCTCGAGGCCGCCATTTGGGAGCGCATTTCAAAGTAATGTCCCAGAAGCATGATATCAATCAGGGTAGCAAGCTCCCAAAAGAAATCCATTCCTCTTAGTCCGAAAATAACAGCCGTACTATAAATAAATGCAACCAGTATTGCAATTCCAATCAGAGTCATCATACCCGGATCGGCTCTCTTTAACTCCCGTACCATCCCCTGTAAAAAAGGCTTCCCTCCATACAGAAAAATTATCAGGCTAAAGCCTAACAATACGAACCGGGCTCCCGGAAATGTTAGATGATATCCAAACCAATGCTGGATCATTTCGGACAGCAGTATAACCGGAATGGTCAAAATCAGACACACCCAAAATCTTTTCAAAAAATCTTCTGTATGATGCCCCAGGTGTTCATCATGCGCAGTATGATCCTCCG
Organism: uncultured Sphingobacteriaceae bacterium; assembly: GCA_946887045.1. The sequence continues at coordinate 63,016 of CAMPKC010000002.1, forward strand.
GGGATTTTATCTTCTCCCCGGCTGATCCTGATTTTTCACCCTCATGATGATGATGAACGTGTTCATTATGCTGATGCTGTGTATGTTCCATTTCAACGAGCTGAATTCATAAGCCGTATAAAACCAAAAAAGCTGCCTCTGGAAGGCAGCTGCTTCTAAAATTTCCCAATTAAACAGCTACAGCCATTTCTTCGCAAGCTTCTGCACAGGCACGGCAAGCTTCTGCACATTCCTGACAATGCTGCATATCATGTTGGGCGCATTCATCACCGCACGCTCTGCAGATCTCGGCACAGATCTGGCAAATCCTCGCGCTGAATTCACTTCCTAAACTCATTAGCTCTGCTGCTGAACGGCAAATCGCTGCGCATTCCAAATCTAATTGAATACAGCGGCTCATCATTTTTACATCGTCTTCCTTTAAACAAGAAGTAGCACAATGATTACAAGTTACAGCGCATGCTAAACATGCGTCGATACATTTTTGAAATTGCTGATGTGACATAGTAATTTGTTTTTATAGATAAATAAATAGGTGTTAATCATTTACAAATGAAAAAGTTGATTGTTCTTGTTAATTTGAACCTCCACTAGTCCAGCAGTCAAACTATTCCATTAACTAATTGAATAGTTTAACTAATTTGCCTATTCTGTGTTTTGCAGACGAAGCAGTCAAGCTTTTACATTGGCAGAATTTTACGGCCGTCAGATTGGAAGGGTTTTTCCTGACTGGAAAATAAGAGGCTTACCAATTGAAGGAAATATCCAAATAGCAAATGGAATAATCAATGAACGAAATTAAACTCGGCCTAAAAGAAAACTGGCAACAGTTTACCCTCCTTGTGATTATCAATGCATTTGTTGGTGGTATGGTGGGATTAGAGCGTTCCATTTTACCTCGCATTGCTGAAGTAGAATTTCACATTGCTGCGAAAACAGCCATACTTTCCTTTATTGTTGTATTCGGAATTACGAAAGCCCTGACCAATTACTTTACCGGCGCCCTGGCAAATAAATTAGGGAGAAAAAATCTGTTAGTGATTGGATGGCTAATAGGGATCCCTGTTCCGCTTTTGCTGATGTATGCGCCGGACTGGAACTGGATAATCGCTGCGAATATTCTGCTTGGGATAAATCAGGGTTTGACGTGGTCGAGTACCGTGGTAATGAAAATAGATCTTGTTGGCGAGAAGAACCGCGGATTCGCAATGGGATTAAATGAATTTGCCGGATACATCTCGGTTGCGCTAATCGGATTCGCAACAGGCTGGATAGCTACGGAATATGGTTTACGTCCTTATCCTTTCTATCTGGGAATTGGACTGGTGTTTTTGGGACTAGTGAGCAGCTGGCTATTTGTTAAAGACACTAAACATCACAGCAGCAAAGAAGGCGAAACAAGTCGGGCTTTGATGTTAAAAAACATCTTTATTGATACCAGTTGGAGGCATAAAAATTTAGGCTCAGTAACTCAGGCAGGCTTAGTCAACAATTTAAACGATGGAATGGCATGGGGAATATTCCCGATACTTTTGGCAACAAAAGGCTTTACTTTACAGGAAATAGGAATTATCACAGCCGTTTACCCGGGAATCTGGGGAATTGGTCAATTATTCACCGGAAAAATGGCCGATTTTTATTCAAAAAAACTGATGCTCTTTTGGGGGATGTTACTTCAAGGAATTGCGCTGATTCTGTTTATTTGGGCAAGTTCACTAACAAATTACATCGTTTTATCAGCCGCTTTGGGTGTCGGGACCGCCATGGTTTACCCCACCTTTTTAGCCAGCATTGCGGAGAATACGCATCCGGCAGACAGAGCAAAAAGCATCGGAACATTTCGTTTATGGCGCGACCTGGGATATGCGATCGGTGCTATTTTAACCGGTATCATTGCTGATCTATTCAGTATAAATGCCTCAATTATTTTCATCGGTGCATTGACCATGCTATCAGCACTGATTATACTTTTCAGAATGACGGATTATAAAAACCAAATCAAAGATTCATCCTCTGAATTCGAACAGCATTTAAAATAGCAAGAAGAGCGACTCCCACATCCGCGATCACCGCCTCCCACAGGTTTGCAATCCCCCCGGCGCCTAAAATCAGAACGATGATTTTGACAGACATTGCCATGAAAATATTTTGCCACACAATATTTCGGGTAATCCTGCCGGCTTTAATAGCAGAAACTACTCTCAGTGGCTGATCATTCTGAATCACCACATCGGCTGTTTCTATGGCGGCATCACTTCCAAGTCCGCCCATAGCGATACCGGCATCAGCCAAAGCAATTACAGGTGCATCATTTACCCCATCGCCAACAAAGGCAACACGGAACCCCTGATCTTTTAGCTGCTGAATTTTTGCAACTTTCTCTTCCGGCAGAAGGTTTCCATAGGCCTCATCAATACCAAGTTGTTTGGCAACGTCGTCCACAACCGACTGTTTATCGCCGGATAACATTACCGTTTTTATGTTCAAGCGGTGCAGCTCTTTAATGGTTTGAGCCGCATCCTCTTTAAGCTCGTCAGCAATGGTAATATAGCCGGCATATTTGCCATCAACAGCTATCACCACTTTAGTATAAATCACCCTCTCAATTTCTGCAGGATAAACAACATTAAATTGCTTCATCAGCTGCAAATTTCCGGCAAGCACAGCTCTACCATTAATATTGCCCTTAAGACCATGTCCTGATATTTCTTCAACCTCGCTAACTGAGAGATCTAAAAATGAATCTCCTGCGTATTGAACAATTGCCTTCCCAACGGGATGTGTTGTGTGTTTTTCGAGAGCTGCCGCAATTTTCACCAATTCATTTTCATCAAAATCATGAGCCACCACTTGCTGAACTTTGAAGTCGCCCTTTGTTAGTGTACCCGTTTTATCCATCACAACAACATTCACCTTCGTCATCACATCCAAAAAGTTTCCGCCTTTAAAGAGAATACCATTTCTGGATGCTAGTCCGATTCCACCAAAATACCCTAGCGGGATAGATACAACCAGTGCACAAGGACAACTGATTACAAGAAATACCAATCCCCGGTAGAGCCATTCGTTAAAATCGTAAGTACTTACAAAAAGGTAGGGGAGCGAAACAACCGCTAAAGCGAGAAAAAATACGATTGGCGTATATACCCTGGCAAAACGGGAGATGAATAATTGAGTTTGAGACTTCCGTGCAGTGGCGTCCTGCACCATTTCGAGTATCTTACTTAGTTTACTATCCCTAAAAAGCGCGGTCACCTTTACTTCAGAAAGTGTATTTAGGTTAATCATTCCGGCAAGAACCTGATCCCCTTTATATTTGGTATCCGGAATACTTTCTCCGGTTAATGCGGCGGTATTAAAAGATGAATTCGCGGAAAGCAAATCGCCATCCAGACCAACTTTTTCGCCTGGTTTTATTTGAATAATTTCGCCCAATTCAACCTTTGATGGTTTAATTAACTCGGTTGCACCATTTCTAACAACGGTAACCTGATCTGGCCGGATATCCAATAAAGCCTTAATACTCGCTTTTGCCCTGTGAACGGCCGAATCCTGGAACCATTCTCCGATAGAGTAAAATACCATCACGGCCACACCTTCAGAATACTCTCCGATGAAAAAAGCACCTAAGGTTGCAACGCTCATCAATACAAATTCATTGAAAATATCTCCGCGCTTTATCTTCCGGAAGGCCATTGCCAAAACACTCCAGCCAGCCAACAAATAGGCAAACAGATGTATTGTGAGCGACAGACGATCTCTAAGCCGGATATCAAAGGCATATTCCATCACCAACAAAACAATGAGAATAAGCAAAGAGACCAACAAATTTAAATGCTCTAGCCATGAAGGTTCTGCCGCCGCAGCCCCCGGGGCGTGATTATGCTCGCCGGCTTCAGAATTTGAATGTGCATGACCGGGTGAACCAGACTTCGCCAGGTCAACTTTACTATCTGTCTTCGGACCAGACAAATCACTCTCATGTCCGCAACATTCTTTGCTCATAATTTTAAATTAACGTTTAAAACAGGAGAAAATAGATAAAAAGATTTCTTTATGTTGATGATCGCCGCCTTACAAAATTCACAATCTGAGCTTTAATCCTCCGTTAATCACAAACCCATCCAGCGGAGCATAAATATCTCTGAATACAGGATTAGAAATATCACCGGTATAAATGGTATCAAAACGTGTTTGACGGGTATCGGTAAAGTTCTCGAAATTGATGTACAATGAAAACCTTTCCCACAGTTTTTCTGCCATAAAACCGAAAATCCAATAGGGCTTACCGGTACTGGCATCATTTAAGTTTTGTTTACCATAGTAATAAGCCTCTGCTCCCAGCTTCCATTTTTCTTCCACCTCATACATCAGAACATTGTTAAGGCGATGTTTTGCGGTCAAAGGATTTTCCCTTAATATTCCATCGGTATGGATTTTAGTATCCGTAAAGCTGTAGCCTACAAATAGTTTAAAATCTTCATAAGTTAGCTTAACATTAGTCTCCATGCCTTTGCTGTCTATATGCCCGGGAAGATTAACAAAACGGTACTGATTCCCCGTGGCAGGCTCCATAGTAAGGGGATTATTCAAAAACGTATAGAAAAACATGTGATTGAGGCTAAAACTCACCTGATGGACTATCAATGTGCGGTAGTTAACATCCCAATTCAAACCATAACTGCGTTCCAATTTATTCACGTCAGAATTAACAGGAAGCACATTTTGATACTGAATGCGCTCGCTTTCTTCAGTAAATATGGTTGGAGCCTTATAACCTAAACCTCCACCGATCCGGGAATTTAATTTATTGCTGATTTTAACCAACGCCGAAATGCGCGGAAGCAGCGCAAAGCCATAATCCAACACATAATCGCCTCTTAGTCCTGTTTCAAGCTCCAACCAATCGGCGGCATGGATATTATTCTGAATAAAAGCGCCTGCTGTGGTTTGATCATAATTCCTTAACGGCACACCGGTCAGCTGGTTTTCGTTAAACTGATCCGTCCATAAATTCAAACCTGCAACCCATTCCGTATTTTCATTTTGAGTTGCAAAGTTCGCCTCGCTGAACGTTCCATATTGTGTACCATCGAACACATAAGCGGGCCCGGAAATCTTCCTGTTGAAATAGCTTACACTATTGCGGATATTCAATTCAGACGTTTCACCAATCTTGTGTTTAAAAGAAAACTGACTGGATAATCGGTCAGAATTATTCCGTTCGAAAAAGCTGTGCGTATCGTCGCCGGTTCCGTTAATATAATGAAGGTCGCCTCCGGTTCTATTCTCAAAGCTGCTGTTAATTCCAAAAACCAGGGAAGTCCTTTCATTAAAATCGAAAAAGAGCTTTGGATTCAGCGTAAAACGTTCAAATTCGGGTATGGCGGTAAAATCGATCGAACCAGGGGCATAGGCTTTATTGCTGTTTCGTGAAGCAAATAACGTCAGACCCGCTTTATTAAATTGCTGTCCGTAAAATCCGTTTAAATCTAAGCCTCCTGCCGAGGTCCCATTTAAATGAAAATTTAACTCCCGTTCTTTTCCTGGTGTTTTACTGATGAGGTTCACCAAACCGGCGATAGCCCCGCCACCATACAATGTGGAAGCTGATCCCTTGATTACTTCTACCTGTTTTAAATCTAAAGGAGGCGTTTGTAACAAGCCTAAACCACTTGCTGCTCCCGAAAAGATTGGAAATCCATCTTTTAAAATCTGGGTGTAGCGGCCATCCAAACCCTGAATCCGGATCGAGGCATTGGCACTGGTAGCAGAAGTTTGCTGCGTTTGAATGCCTGTACTTTCATTGAGGATCATGCGGATGTCACCCGGTTTCATATTGCCTTTTTCATCCAGTTCTTCGCCTGCAATCACCTCCATACGTGTGGGCGTATTTGCAATAGTGCGACTGCTCCGCGTGGATAAAATAACAACTTCTTCTAATTCCTCTTCTTCGGATCTTTCTAAAAGGAAGATTGACGGAATATCGGATGATAAAGGAAAAACGATGGTATCCCGCCTGGTTTGGTATCCTAAATACTGAATCTCAAGAAAATGTTTCCCATCTCCGATATCCGAGATGCTTGCCCGGCCCTCAGCATCTGTTATTGAACTCTTTTTGAGATCTTTCAAAATTATAGTTGCCCCAACTAAAGGCTCTAATGATTCTGCATCTTTTATGATAGCTGTGAGAGTGTTTTGAGCAAAGGCAGGTAAAGAAAGTGTGAAGACCGCAAAGAATATATATAGTTTTTTCATCAGAAAAGATGTGAGATATTAGATATTAGATTTGAGACCATCGGCTTGTATTAAATTCTGTAAGTTTCACGTAAATAAATTCAATTTGATGAAAACAGCAGGAAGTTCCATTTCCCAAAGATAGAGAATGAAACCTGGAATGCTTAAAAAAGGGGCTGAGCTAGCTTTATTGTGACTGATCGACAATAAACGGAGCTAAAAAAACAGCTATTTCTTATTGCCTCATCTCATCATCATTATTTAATTTTTATTCCTTAATCCCAAATTGCTGGTGCATATTTGAACAATATGGAGATAGATACTATTCCGGAAAATTCCCGCAATTACAATTATTCCATCCCGAACTTCAGTTTTGCGAGTTTAAACGAAGTATTTATTCAGGCGCACAGCGCCGAGAGCTTTCATCCTGCTGAAAAAGGCTTTCTTGATTTAAACCTCGAAAGTATTGAGATAAATTCAGCATTATTCGTTATTCCGGACCATGTTCGCATTATATCAACATGGGTGATATTTCAAAACGACAACCTGCTTCTCTCCTGCCCCTGCCATTGGGTAAGCAATAAATTATGTCCTCACCAATCTCGAGCGCTATACAATATTTTTAAACGTCCCGAATTACGCATCTTTTTTGACGAGGTATTAAGAAAAGATAAATTAAGAAAGTTTGCAGAGCCCTTTGGTTTGCAGAATGAGCCTGATCTGGATGCATATTTTTCATTAAACTACGATACTAAAACAACCAGTATAAAACCCATATCGGCAAGCTTATTCCCGGTATCGACAAACGATTCTTACAAGCCAGCAGAAAAACTGATCGCAACAGCAAATCTGATTAAACAAACTCAGCATCCCGGCAAGGAAATATTTATTGTATTTAAACAGCATAAATATTACAGGCATTTACAGCTCGAACTATTTGAGTCGGATACCACACAAAGCGGCAAACCGAAAAATCCTTTAAATGCGATAAATGTTTCGGAAAAAATCTGGGGCACAGAAAGTCCGGCTGAATCAAAATTTTATTTCGGTATTAAGCAATTTCAAAGCGCAACGGCTAATGAAAGATCTGCGACAGCGATAGAAGGACTGAAAGCGGTACTTAAAAATCCTTTTCGATTTAAACTGTATAAACATTCGGCAGAAACATCCGAAAATGTAGTAGCGGCCTCTTTACTTCCACTGTTTGCCGGCCATACAGTTCACAACATTGAACTTTCGGTGATAAAAAAGAACGTATTTTATGAGGTTAACGCACATATCGACATCCATAATGTCAAATATCCCATACATGAAGTAAGCATTAAATACGAGTATTTTATAGAGATAAACAGTACTATTTATTTAGCAGGAAACATAAAACTGCTTAACACGATCGAATTTTTCAAGGAGCACAACAACCAGCTTTTGATACATCATTCTAAGTACGAGGAATTCAGACAAGGTGTTTTGGTCAAACTCGAAAACGACACTGAAATAAACTACACTTATCTACCGCCTGCTACCGCTCAGCAGATTATAGAAAATAAATTAGATCAGCCGGTACAGCGAATGATTTATCTGAAAGACTCCGACCCTTTTGTTGAACTCGATCCGGTTATGAAATATGGCTCTACTGAGATTTCAATACTCAGCAAAAAGCAGATCTATCCCAAAGGAATAAAAACGGGCTTCAGGATCAACCGCGACAAGGAAGCGGAAATAAACTTCACCGCCCTGATATTAAGGCAGCATCCGCATTTCGATGAGCAAATGGAGGAAGGCCTGCCCTATTTTTATTTGCATAAAAAGTATTTTTTAGATGAAGATTGGTTTTTGAAGACTTTCGAAGAGTGGCGCAATCAGGGCATTAGCATTTTAGGGTTCAATAAATTAAAAGAGAATAAGCTTAACCCGAATCCTGCAAAGATCACGGTGCGTTTATTAAGCGGAATAGATTGGTTCAATGCTGATATTGATGTTCGTTACGGAAAGAAAAAAGCTGCTTTATCTCAAATCAACAAAGCTATTCGCAATAAAAGCAAATACATCTCGCTTGACGATGGAACATTGGGCATTCTCCCACAAGAGTGGATTGAAAAGTTTGCAGAGTATTTCAGCACCGGAGAAATTGAAGATGATAGTTTAAAAATTCCTAAAAGCAATTTCAATGTCCTGACTCAGATGTTTGAAGATGACGAAATTGATGGCCAGGTAAAAAATGAGCTGACTCTGCTAAACGATAAGCTCTATAATTTTGAATCGATCGAAGATGTTAAAATTCCGGCAGAACTGAACGCCACCCTTCGAGACTACCAAAAGCAGGGACTAAACTGGCTCAACTTTTTAGACGATTTCAATCTTGGAGGCTGTCTTGCCGATGACATGGGTCTGGGAAAATCACTTCAAATTATCGCCTTTATATTATCTCAACGCAACAAAAGAACACATAACACTAATTTATTGGTGGTTCCGACTTCGCTGATATTTAACTGGCAGGCCGAAGTTGAAAAGTTTGCCCCATCGCTAAAGATCTATACTTTATATGGAGCTGCACGGTCGGGCGACATGAATTTGTTTAAGAATTATGAGCTGATTATTACCTCCTACGGAACATTGCTTTCGGATATCCGCTTTTTAAAGAATTATGAATTCAATTATATTTTCCTTGACGAATCTCAGAACATTAAAAATCCGGATTCGCAGAGATACAAGGCTGCATGTTTGTTAAAATCAAGAAATAAAATTGCTATTACAGGTACTCCAATTGAAAACAATACCTTCGATTTGTTCGGACAACTCTCTTTCGCCTGTCCGGGTTTATTAGGCAGCAAGCAATACTTTAAAGACATTTATTCAATTCCGATCGATACGTTTAAGGAAAGCAAACGAGCCAGAGAACTTCAAAACAAAATTAAGCCCTTTGTACTCCGGCGAACGAAGACTCAGGTTGTAAAAGAGCTTCCCGAGAAAACAGAAATGGTTGTTTACTGCGAAATGGGAACCGCCCAGCAGAAAATTTACGACGCTTTTGAAAAAGAATTCAGAGAGTTTATTTGCAGCAAAACGAATGATGAGATCCCAAAAGTTCGGCTCATGTTTTAAAAGGCTTAACGCGATTGCGACAAATCTGCAACTCGCCTCTGCTGCTCAATGATGATGAAATAAACGAAAAAACATCCGCTAAGATTGACACACTAATGGAGCAGATTTCGGACAAATCAACTCAGCATAAAATACTGATTTTCTCGCAGTTTGTCTCCATGTTAGATCTTATAAAGAAAGAACTCCAGGACGAAGGCATTCAGTATTCTTACCTTACAGGCAGCACAAAAAACAGAAATCAGGTGGTTACAGAGTTCCAGAACGATCCTCAAAAGCGTGTTTTCCTCATCAGTTTAAAAGCCGGCGGCACAGGATTAAATTTAACTCAGGCCGATTATGTTTACCTGGTAGACCCTTGGTGGAACCCTGCCGTAGAAAACCAGGCAGTCGACAGGATTTATCGCATCGGCCAGAAAAAGAATGTTGTGGCAGTACGATTAATCTGCACCGGAACGATAGAAGAAAAGATCATGAACATGCAGACAAGCAAAACGGATCTGTTTAACAATCTGATCAATACCGATACAGAAATTGGAAAGTCATTTACTAAAGACAGTTTGTTAGCTCTATTAAGTAAACAGTAGACTCCATAAGTTAAAATCTGAAATCCTCAAATAACCCTTGGCTTAAACTCGCAATAAAGCCTCTTCTCTCAAACTTCCCAAAGTAAAAAGAACAAATTCTCTCATTTGTAATTTTTCTTAAAACCGATTGAAAACCTGCGAGTTATCCAAATACATTTACCATAAAATCTTATCTATGAAAACTTTATTATGTACCCTTGCTATTTGCGTAGCATTAAACACTGCGTGCAAAAAAAGCCAGCATGCTAGGCCCGAAACTCCAAAAACCGACGCCACTTTTACTGTTGCTGATTTCAGTCAATCGGTAGTACCGATGGGCAAATCCGGCGGCTCCATTTCAGATATTGGAGATACTTTGCGGAACTACGCTGACTATTTACTTTACAGAGTTTATAACTCTTCCGGGAACCTGATTAGTTCTAAAAATCAGACTTCAGGTTCTTCTACATTTGGTACGATTACCGACAGATTAGAACCGGGGAATTACACGGTTGTGTTTGTAGCATCAAAAGACGTTATTGGTTATCACTCCAATTTCCTGGGAAACGCACTAATCTTCGGACATGACCCGGGATTTGACCGGGTGAATGACATACGCGTGCAGCGCCTCAGCAGAGCTTGGGAAGACACTTTTCTGAAGAAAATAAATATTACTGTTGGAACCAGCCCTTTTGTCGAAACCGTGCGGCTGGACAGATTAGTCGGCGCTCTTGAGCTTAATCTGGAAGCAGGGGTTCCGGCAGAGGTTTCCAGAATTGCAATATCTGTTGAATATGATCAGAACACATACAATGTAAACACTGGCATAAGAAGCTCGACTCTAATTAAAACAAAGGAATTTATTATCGCCGACAGTGATAGAGGACTGCCGGATAAAAAATTCTTAATGCATGTGTTTAACGTTACCCGTCCTCAACTTATAACCATCAAAGCTTTCAATGCGCAAAACGAGCTGATTACTCAAAAGATGATTAATAATGTTACCTTCTTTCAAAACAAAAAAACCATACTTACCGGTAATCTAAACGTGTCGTCCACGTTTATAATAACAGTAAATCCTGTATGGGATCAGCCGCATTCTATCATTAAGATATAAGATTAACCATTTATGCTGAAATGCCTGTTCCGCAGGTGTTTCAGCATCCTCGCTATCGTGCTTGGTCAAGATCAACGTGCTGCGCTCTTCGGGATTTGCAATCCCGAAGCTATAATTATGGATTTACAATCCAACTTACCCCCTGAACTCCTTTGATTACAAATCAAAAATCATATCCACTCGAATTACAAATCCGTACGAGCACAGAAATTAATATCCTCTACAACTTAACCTGCAAAGTCAGATAAAACGTCCGGTTATCCGATGGAATAATGCCCGGCCCGGGATAACCGGTAGCCCGACGCGTAAAGTAATACTGATTCGTTAAATTGTTCACGTTGCCTTCTAATCTGAACCTTCTAAATTCGTAAGAAACACCGGCATCCATAACCGAATAAGCGGGAATCACACCAACAATTCCTGCAAAACCTCCATCAATCGCATTGGTAGCATCAGAAAACTGGTCGGAAACATAACTGTATTGAAAGGATGCTTTCATCTTTTTATACGCCAGCCTCAGTCCGCCTTTCAAATTTAAACCTGGAACAAATTCTACTTCATTACCCTCTATCCCTTGATCTACAGATTTCTTGTATTCCGACTTTATAAAGGCAGCATTTGCAAAAAACACACCACTGAATTTAGGCTGCGGATGCATAATTTTAAACAAATCAGCTTCAGCATACGACTCAATACCGGCAATTACAGCCTGTCCGATATTTGTCCGCTTTCTGAGAACCATTGATCCTTCACTTATCTGATATTCGCCTATCCTGTTATTATAATTGAGATAAAAAGCACTAACATCATAACTATAAAGGGATCTGCCTTCGCTCCTGATTCCCAAATCCAATGAATACCCTTTCTCGTCCGTCATATCCGGATCTATAACAGCGGAAGGATTAGCAATCCGTATATCACTGAATGTAATTGAACGATAATTCTGAGAAAGATTTCCGTATAAATTGATTTTCCTGCTGGGTTTGTAACTTAACCCAAGTCCGGCTATTAAAAAGTTTCTTTTGCTTTGACGCTGCTCCTGTGTTCTGGCTCCCAACTCAATGCTGCTCTCATCGAGCGAGGGTTTTCTTGCAGCATAGAAGCCCTCAGCTTTAGTATTAATAATCTCATATCTCAAACCCGGCACAACAGACAATTTCGGACTCAACCAAAAAATATTTTCCGCAAAAAGCGATACATTTCTGTTTGGAAACCTATAATCGTTTAATATCAGCTCGTCCGAATTGATGTAGTTAAAGTCTGCATCTTTTCCTTTGCTGCCAAATCCCTGCACACTATGGTTAAATCCGTGGTAATAGCGGCTTCCGACTAAGAGAACCGAATTAACATTTTTTATCAAATATCTTTTGAGGTACCGTGCCTCAGCGCCCCAGTTTTCAAAATCACCTTTTATCAGATCCCGTTCACTGTCATCATCTGCTGTTGCCACCCGGTTTGGCCTGAAGCCGACGGTATATCTTGAAGCCGACAAGCCAAAAACCCTTAAATTAAATTCATTTCTATGGTTAAACTTATGATCGATATTCAGCGCAAAAAGATTCCAGTTAACTTTAAACCAGTTCCTTTCCCGGTTACTTTGCAGCGGATCTTCGGCAAACATCTCGTCCGTTAAACCACCGGGTTGATGAGCGAGGTAATCCATATGTGTAAAATCAATACCTGCTTTCGTTTTTTCAGTTAACTGATAATTTATATTCGCATAGCCTGTGTAACTATCAAAGTCCGAATTCGGTCTCCAGCCATTCCCCTTTTTATACTGAAAATAACTGTAATAGCTGATTTTATCTACCGTTCCGCTGGCGCTTGTAAAAGCATTATAAAAACCATACGAGCCTATACTTTGACGGGCTGTTAGCTCAAACTCCTTATCTGTAACCGGTTTTCTGATGATAAAATTAATCAGTCCGCCGAACTGAGTTCCATACTGTAAAGAAGCCGCACCACGCACGATTTGAATTTGCCCGACAGCTTCAATCGGGGGAGTATAATAGCTTTCGGGATAACCTAAGGCATCAGCACTGATATCGTAGCCGTTCTGTCTCACATTGAAGTTTGAGGTCCGGTTTGGATCGAGCCCCCTGCCACCAATGCTTAATTGTAAACCGGCGCCGTCATTCTCCCAGATATTCAGTCCGGCTACTCTCGAATAAACCTGCCTTGCGTTATTTGTAGCCAGGTTCGCCACCAGCTGATCAGGGATAATAACCTCCGATTTCTTCCCTTCATAAATCCCGAGATTTTCCACTGATTTAAGGTGCGAGAACCCGAAGTCGTTCTTTTTATCTTTTATCGCCACTTCCGAAAGCATTTTCCCCGAACTTAAATGAAGAATAATGGATACGTCCGCATCCGCGACAGTTACTGAAAATGTTTCCTTGTTATAACCTACGCAAGCTGCAAGCAGGGTAAAATTTCCGGCCGCGCGATTTTCGAAAACGAACTCCCCTTTATCATTCGTTATCGCCATGCTTTTATTGTCATCAAGTAAAACAGTGCATCCGACAACACCTAAAGTATCGGCAGTAGATAACACTCTGCCTGATATTTTATATTGAGCCAGTGAGGAGAAAGCAATAAAACAGAAAAAAACAGTACTAAAAACCTTTAATTTCATCGTTAAGGGGTAATATCCAGGATTTATGTTTGAAAGATTCCTTCTCCTTTGCGAGGTCAGTATCAGGAGAAACGAATGTTCGGCCTCTGCGACCATTTAACGCAACATAAGAATCAACATATACTTGCGGCGAATCAAAGCCTTCTTTCGCATAATGATCGCGCAATAAATGAGCATATTGCAGGATCATGTCCGGTTGTGCCGACATCATTTTTTCCTGCAAAGGTGTTAAAAAATCGTTGTTGTTTACTACGATTTGCTTACCCGAAGCATCCTTTATTGTGAACTGAGCATAGCCCGCCTTTTCCATCAGCATTACCCGCCAGGAAAAACGATAGCCCTCTTCGGTCCAGAATAACTCGCCCGGGTACAATAAATAACGGAAAGGCATCAATAGCTGAATGGAAAAAAAGATTACCAACCCAGCCAACAGAATATCCTGATTCAGCTTTTTAAAACGGAAAATATTTTGGGGCACTATAAAATCAGCGCCTGATTTTAACAGAAAGTTGGTCTTACTTATTAAGTTTTTATGAAAGTCGTCCGAAAAGAAAATCAATGCCGTAACGATCATGATGTAAGGAAACATACCTATCGGGAAAAGCATAGCTGTCAGACCGTGAAACAACACCACTGTTATGTAGGCAAACAAGCGGGTTCTTCGGTTCCATAAAAACAAGCCGATTGTAAGATCGTAAATGCAGCCAAACCAGCTAAAGAAATATGCTATCCATGTATAATTAAAAAGAAAGCCAATTACAGGCATATCATTCCTGGCAGGCAACCATATTTTCAGAGGTAAAGCATGCAAAAGCCAGTCGCTGTTCACCTTAGCCAAACCCGCATAGAAGTATAAGATGAACACAAGCAGCTTTAAACTATCGAGGCACCACTGCGGAATCTGATCGGCCAGTAGATTTCTATTCCTTGCCGCATCTACAGAAAAATACCGGTTGGCGGGCAAAAACACCATCAGCAACAAAACCATGCTGATAAAATAATAATGGTTTAGATAAGTGCTTTTATCGATCAATTCGATATAGGTAAAAGACAAAAACAGTCCGATTATTGCGATGCGATAAAATAGGCCGATAGAAACCAGAACGGCGCAAACCGCACAAAAAGCGAACAGAAAATAGGTATTATCTCCGAGAGGCTTTATAAATTCAAAGCCGTAAAAGGGAAAGTAGTGAGCAGGAGCAATATAGAGATCATAGATCCAGCCCTTGCTCCAAAAACGAACGATGCTTAAAAAAAGCATCATTCCTAGTATTATTCGAAAAACAGCCAAAGGAGCTGCATGGGTTAATTTCTGAAAATAATTATTCATGAAATCGCAGAAGCTATTTAATCGCCATCGTTATCTGTATAGGTGATGGTAATGCTGATTGCAGAAGTCATATCCACTTTTAATAGCTTAACAGACTTTTGCATTTCGTTATAAACATCAATCATCTGCTGATTATTATTTTGCACTACACTGCTAAGGTTTTCTGTTTGGATAGCGTTTAGTTTTTCTGTAGTCACACTAAATTGACTATTTATCGCTTGCGGAAGTGCAGTTTGAGCATTTATGGCAGTTAGATACGTTTTCAGCGAAGGCCCCTCAACTCCATTTTTTACACTTTTGCCATTAAAAAAATCTATAGCCGCCTGATGTGCGGTTTTCGCCAGTGTTAGCGAAATATCTTTTTTGTAAAAAGCTTCAACATTTTGAGGAGACACCGTTCCGTTTAACATTACGCCCGAAGGAATACCGAACTTTCCGGATCTTATTGTACGTTCGTAACTGCGAACATATCCGTTTACCAAGGCTGATGTAGAAGACGATGCATCCGTGCCGGTTTTATTAATAAATGTTTCTTTGTAGGCTCCATTCCACTCTGTATTAACCGTTGTAAAAACAGAATTCATCTTACTGACGATACTTTTTAAATAAGCTTTACGCTTTGCCGCATCAGTCTCAGTGGTATAATAGGAAACAATGATACCGTCTGTATTTCCCAGGCCATTAATCAAATAATCGATAGCCGGAAATCCCTGTGCTGTGAAATTGGAAGCAATATCCAGGTTTGCGGTTCCCGAAGTTATATTAGCGGCGATAGTAGTTTCGTTGGCGGGATAAATATTAAAGTATGACCGCAGAGAGTATCTGTCCGCCGAACCAAATTCAAACAACTCAACCTTTTGCCATTCAACATATGCACTCACCCAGGCCGACCTTAATTCGCCAAGCGAGGCTGTAGTCGGCGCATCAGTAAAATTGTTTGTTTTGCTGACAAGCAAATCAAGCTTTGTTTTGAAGTTACTATAAGAAGGAATAACTATATTTTCTGTTACGTTAACAAGAACAGCCTTCCTGTCGGCAGCACTTCCGGTATCCTCTTTTTGGGGATCGCCTTTTTTTGAACATGCAAAAAATGTAGCTGCCAATAACAAAACTAATCCTAATCTTTTCCCTGCAAAACGTATCATATTCTTAAATTAAAAAAGGATCCGGGAGTATTATTACTCCGGATCCAAGTTAACCGTGGGTTTAAATTCTTTAAAGGTTGAACTTTGCTTTTATGGCATCATCAGCAGCAAGAATTTTTGCTGGGGTTAGATTATAGAAGCTATTTGTTGAACCTATTAAACCCGCCAAAATTGAATCAGAAAAACTTGCATCAGCTCCAAAAGCGGTACAAAAACGTAACGAATAAATAAAACCAAGACCTTCAGCAAAGGCATGGGCTTTTGCAGCCTCTGTTAAGCTGGCATCTTTCGATTTAGCAAGATATCCTCTCGCCGCCAAAGCGATAGTTTTCTGTAAAATCTGTTTTATAAGCAGCGCCTGAGCATTAACCTCTGCTTTATTATTGTTTACTACAGCAACCCTTCCCTTTAAAAAGGCAGGTAAAAGTTTTTTATAATCCTCAGTATCTCTGTTGTACTCCCAGGCGTATGAACCTAAAGCAAATTCAGTAGTTACTTTCGAAGTAGAAGTTGACCCAATTAAGTAATTTGTATTTGGTGTAAGCGTAGCGAAAGCTAAATCCCAGTTATGCTCTAATTGAGTATAATTTTTTCCTGATACAACAGCGTAATTCTCAGCATCTAAACCCTCGTCTAATAGCACATTACATATTAAGTCTATTTGATATGCGCCAATCAATCCTTTTTGAATTACCTGTTGAGTTTCTATTCCTTTTGCGTCAACCAAATAAGTACTGGTACCCGCCACCAACTTACCAGCAACACCTTCAGAGGCTGTTATACCATTTGATTGGCTTACAGTTGCCATCGTTGTAAAATCAGAAGCGAATTTCGCACGAACAGCTTCTGCGGCAGTAGCATTCCATGATGAAGCGGTTAGATTGCGTAATTGTACTCCGCTTGAATTTAAAGTAGCATCGTCAAAAGGATTGCCGGTATTGCTGTACATATTTGCAAGTGTTGTGGCAGTGATTACCTCTGTTTTTGATTTACCGCAATAAGAATTTATAGCCTGGAAAATTTTATATGCCTTATTTCCTTCGGTAAAATCAACAGTCGATTGTGCGTTTGCATCAACAAATATTCCGCTGTAAGTGGATTCCCCTGTGATTATAGACGCATCAATTGATGCACGTAAATTATTGTCATCATCATTCTTTTTGCAAGAAGCGAAAATCAGTGTGGTAAAAAGTATTAAACTAAGTCCTTTAAGGGTGGATGTAGAAATTGTCATTATTTCTTTATGTTTATTTATACTAATTCTTAATTGCGAGCAAAATTATATTTTTAACCCATACAATCAAAATTATTTAGAAATAATCTAAATAAACCAAAGCAGATCTAAATACAGTAAATGGGAGAAACTTTAAGCAAAGGAATTAAACGGCTCAGATTGACAGCCGGAATTGAAGGGTAGTAGAAATAAAACAAAAAAGGCGGTTAGAACCGCCCCCTTAAAACAATATTATAATTTCTGAAAGGTCACCACCTCGGTTTGTCCTTCGCTGTTAATATGCTCCAACTTAAAAACGGAATAAGATTTCTCAAGAAATGTCCATTGTTCATTAAGTTCTGTTAGTGGTGATAACAAAGGAAAGTTTAATGTTAATTTGTTAAGGCTTTCGTCTATACCAGCATTCCAGTTACCTGTAACGGTAGAGCCGTTTTTTACAGCGCTTACCGATCCATTGGTATTAAAAGTAAATTCATAGCCCGAATAATTGCTTGTTTCAACCGCGCCATTATCGTTAAATAAAACGATTTTCCATTTTCCCTGCTGAATAATAGACTTTGTAGAAGGCGCTTCATTGTCTTTACTACAAGAAGTGAAAGCAAGAAATGATACAAATAACAAAATGTAAGTGTGTTTAACGTAATGCATAATATTTATCTAAATGTTTACATATAAATGGAAAGGTTATAAATTGTTTTAATAATTACAATATAACTTCGATGGTTTTGCCAAAGTTTTGGAACATTAAAATACCAATGACCAACCCGGAACGGAAAACCCTCCCGAAGCAATGTACCTTTCAGCCAGCCTGGACGAGCATAGCTGATCTACAAAGATTGATGAAGATTATTTGAATAAGGTATCAACTTCGAAAGATTTTGAATTGGTGCTTCTTACTATCTTGCGTTTCATGGATCAAGGAATCTTTTAATCATTGGAATTACAAAGTCCACTTGTTTAGAATTAGATTTTAACGTTGTTATTTCTCCAATATACTCACCATGCACACCCGGAATAATAGCCAGTTCAGCCCCTTCAATCTTTCTACGCATTTCAATAGCATGTTCCGGTCTTATAATATCTCTATCACCTATTATGATTAGGGTTTTGGCCTTAATAGTTTTAATCTGCTCATCCGGGATATCTTTGAAATCAACCATCCTTTTTGCGTCCCTGTCATGCATAATTTGAAGGCCCTTACGATTTGGCGTTACCGCCAGATAAGCATCTACCAGTTCTTGAGGCATATTGGATAAGTTTGCCTGTTTCATAAAATCCCAAAACTGTGCCGGAACACCATTTCGTTTATAAAGAGCAGAGCCTAAAATGATTTTGTCGACAATTTCCGGGTGACGGAGCGCTATTTGGATGGTCGTCGTCCCGCCGTTACTAAAACCCAAAAAATCTGCTTTATCAATATTCAGGTTTTCAAGAAGAGTTGCAACGTCATCTGCATCCTGCTCAAACGACGAATCCTTACCTCGGTCACTGGTTCTTCCGTGCGCTTGCAATTCCATCGCAATTACCTTTCTATTTTCAGCGAGCACTTGAATAACCTGCCCAAAATTCGATTGAATGGTCGAGCCGCCGCCATGAATCAAAACGAGCGGCTTACCCTTTCCGTAAATTTCATAATACATTTTAATCCCATTAACATCAGAATAGCCATTTTGAACTAAGGCATTATTTACGTTCTTCCCTGGTAGTTCTTTGTTTTGCTCCGATTGTTTTTTTTGAGTGCAAAATGATAATATCAATGCCGATAAAACAGCATATACGAGGATCTTTTTCATTTTAAAAGTCACTTTAGTTTTAATAGCAGATTAAGCTTATTAAGCATCTTGATCCAGCTTTGATAGGCGCCCGTTTTTTTAGCTTCTTCTTCCGACACGGTCTGATGAATGCTAACTTTGGTTTGCTGTCCGATCGACTCAAAAGTGACAGTCGTGATTTGCGTTTCGGGCCAGTCTGAAGTTTTCCCAGCGTCAACCGAACTTACGGAATTGCCGGCTTCGTCTGACATCACCATAGTGAAAACTAATTTTTGATCTTGGATCACTTCCATGTAGGTCCCTTTAACCCAACATTCTCCATGCACGGGGTCATGAATGCAAGAATGAAAATTACCGCCTTGGGCTATATCAATAGCTTTAAATTCAATTGTACATCCATCAGGTGCATACCAATGCTTCAGTTGTTCTGGATTTGTCCAGGCACCGAATACAACATCCCTTGGAGCATCGAATAGGTGGGTGATCAAGAGCTCTTTTTTGTCTAAATTCATAACTGTCATTTTTCTATTTCCTTAAGAAATTTATCTAACTTTTCAAATCGCTGGTTCCATAACTTCCGCGACTCAGTTACCCAATTGGTCACCTCATTTAATGACCCAAGTTGTGCTTCACAAATCTGTTCCCGTCCTTTTTGGCTCATTGAGATGATGCCACACTCATTAAGGATTTTGATGTGTTTGGCAATCGCCTGTTTACTCATACCAAAATCTTCACCAATCTGGGTAATGTTAAGCGGTCCCTGGGCCAATTTGCTAATGATCATCCTCCTTGTAGGGTCAGCTATAGCCTGAAATACATCTCGTCTTTCTATCATAATACAACCAAATGGTTGTCAAATATAAAAACAACCATTTGGTTGTCAAAATATTTTCCTTAAAAAGTTTGCGGGGCAAAGAAGTTGAAATCAAGCTTTCATTGTAGCACCGGAGTGGTATCCGGCGGAGGCAGGAAAAAAGTAAGGAATTAAAAAAAGAAGATAGGACTCGGTTCGGACCGCTGCCAACATTTTAAGCCAAATTCACTCATTTATAGATCTATAGAGTTTAAATAAACGAAACTTAGTTGGGCATGCATTTAAATTGCTAACAAATCTTAGATAACCCAATTCCTTTAGAATTAAATAAGCAACTTTACATCTCTACTGCCGTACAATGATAATATCTATAACCAGTTTTTTATAAAGCAAAGGTTCGTGCTTCCATTTTTGATACTGCTGATAGGACCCGATATTGACAACTATGATAAACCTGGAACTGCTTTTTAATGCTTTGCCTACTCCCTGCTTACTATTATTGAGTGATACGCCTCGTTTCACAATTATAGGCGCTAACAATGCTTACTGCATTGCCACAAATACCTGCGAAGAAGACCTGATCAATAAAGGAATATTTGAAGCTTTTCCGGATAATCCAAATGATCCCCGGGCAACTGGTGTCAAAAATCTGACAGCATCGCTGGAGTTAGTTATTGAAACCAGACGTACTCAAAAATTGGATATTCAGAACTATGATATTCCAGTACGAGGCACCGCCGAATTTGAAGAGAAATACTGGCGAGCGGAAAACTCACCGGTTTTAAATGAACGTGCTGAGATTGAATATATAATTCATAGTGTAAGCGATATAACTGAAAAAATCAAGGCTGAAGAACAACACAAAATTGCAGAGCTGTTAATAACCGACAGTGAGGCGAAACACCGTGCTTTTTTCGAGAATAGCATGGATGGAATTTTATTGACAATAACTGATGGTCAAATTATTGCAGCCAATCCCGCAGCCTGCGAAATCTTCGGAATGACAGAAAAGGAGATCTGTGATGCGGGGAGATTCGGCCTTGCAGATACGACAGACCCTCGTTTAAACCAATTGCTGGACGAACGACAACTTAAAGGCAAAGCAATGGGAGAACTTACTCTCATTCGTAAAGATGGCAGTAAATTTCCCGGCGAACTTACCTCATCCGTATTTAAAGATAGTCGTGGAGAAACAAAAACTTGCATGATCGTTCGTGATATAACGAATCGTAAAGAAGCTGAAAGAAACATACTCACGACATCTAGGGAACTGCAAGAGGCCCTGGATGGTCTCAGTAAAATAATGGATTCATCTTTAGATGTAATTTGCACCATGGATGAAGCCGGCAAGTTTGTTAAGGTAAGTGCGGCAGCGGAAAAGATGTGGGGCTATAAGCCGCAAGAGTTAATTAGTAAACATTATATAGATTTTGTTTGGGCCGAAGACCATGACCGAACATACCAGGCCGCAGCAGAAATTATGTCGGGCCATACAATGACCAATTTCCAAAACCACTATGTGCGTAAAAACGGGACAAAAGCTCCCAATGTTTGGTCTATGAAATGGAATGATACTGAGAAAATCATGTATTGTATAGCCAAAGACATAACCGAGACAAAAGGTCTGGAAAAAGCCTTCGAAATTGAAAGACAATGGTTTCATGATTTGTACTCTCAGGCTCCATCCTGCATGGGAATTCTAAAGGGACCAAACCATATATATGAGCTCGCAAACCCTCTTTATTTACAGTTAATTGGAAAAAGCGAAATTATCGGCAAAACAGTAAAAGAAGTATTACCCGAACTGGAAGCCCAGGGAATTTTTAATTTTTTAGATACAGTTTATGAAACCGGCCAAACTTTTTCTGCGAATGAGATGCTCGTCAAATTTGATCTTCGGGGTACCGGAGAGCTCAGTGACACCTATTTAAATTTCATATATCAGGCGCATAGAAGCCATGATGGCTCTATCGATGGTATCTTCTTTTTTGCCGTAGATGTAACCGAACAGGTATTATCCCGAAAAAAAATAGAAGAGAATAAAAAACACTATAAACAGTTGATCCAGGAATTACCGATAGCGACGTATTCATGCGACGCTAAAGGACGTATATTAATATACAATAAAGCGGCTGCTGAACTGTGGGGCAGAGAACCTGAAATCGGAAAAGACTTATGGTGTGGCTCAGGGAAGATGCACACCATTGACGGCGATCTCCTTCCTCCCGATTCCTGCGCGATGGCAGTGGCTTTAAAAGACGGCAGGGCAATAACTCATAAAGAAGTAATAATTGAGCGCCCGAACGGAGATAAGCGAAACGTGATTCCTCACCCTGTTCCTCTCATTGATTCATCCGGACGGGTAACAGGGGCTGTTAATATGCTAACCGATATAACAGAAAAAAAGCAGCATGAAACTGCTTTAAGATTAAAAGAACAGCGCTTTAAAGCTTTAGTACAAGAAGGATCCGATTTGATTAGTATCCTGGATGAAAAACAGTGCTACACGTATTTAAGCCCAGCCTATACAAGCATTCTCGGAATTAAATACGAAGAATTAATCGGGCTTAAAGCGTTGGATCGGATTCATGAGGATGACAGGGAAACGGTTTATCAAACGTCCGCGCGTTTAATGACTGAAAAACGTGTTCAATTTTTGCCCTATAGATATAGGGTTGGCAAAGGTAAATACCGCTGGTTAGAATCTCTAGCCACCAATCTGCTCGATGATACTTCTGTTCAGGGTTTCCTCTTTAATTCAAAAGATATTACAGATCGGATGAACTATATTCAGGCGATTGAAGATCAAAATGCAAGATTGAGAGAAATTGCCTGGATACAATCCCATGTGGTTAGAGCCCCTGTAGCCCGTATTATGGGTTTGATCGAATTATTAAAAAACTATAAAGACAGCATCGACGAAACCGAACTTTTGAATCACATTTATGATTCGACTCATGAACTTGATCGGTTAATTAAAGAAATCGTTGATAAAACTCAAAAAATTGATTTAGAGTCGCCTCGATAGTTCAATAAGCTCTCAGGGCACCATCCGGCGGGAGGCACGATAAAGTGAGGAATTAAAAAAGCCGTCTTCAAATTTCTCTGAAGACGACTTTCGGGTGGATGATGGGGCTCGAACCCACGACCCTCGGCACCACAAACCAATGCTCTAACCAACTGAGCTACAACCACCGTATTGAGCGACAAAATTAATAATCTTTCTACTAAAATCAAGATTAATTTATTAAAATTTTACCAACCTCCATTCCAATTTACAAAGCACTGATAAACAATATTCTAATTTTTATTTGACACTATCTTCCCTCGTCTTTAAAAACAAAATCTTATACTTGAAGCGAGAAGATGATAGAATTATTTACAGACGGAGCCTCAAGCGGAAACCCGGGACCCGGTGGTTACGGCACAATTCTGCGTGCCGGACAACATTATAAAGAACTATCCGGCGGATTCAGAAAAACCACCAATAACAGGATGGAATTACTGGCTGTTATCGTCGGACTCGAAGCATTAAAAAAACCGGGACAGGAAGTAACAGTATATACCGACTCTAAATACGTGGCCGATGCTGTAGAGAAAAAATGGGTATTTGGCTGGGCCGCAAAAGGCTTTGCTGGTAAAAAAAACAAAGATTTATGGATCCGCTTCCTTTCGGTATACAAACTCCATAAAGTTCGTTTTCAATGGATCAAAGGGCACGCCGGGCACCCTGAAAATGAACGCTGCGACCGTTTAGCAGTCGCAGCATATCAGCAAAGAGATAAATTAGATATAGATTCAGTATTTGAAGTAGAGTGTAAAAAAACTGAAGGGCTTCTTTAGCTTGCCACCTTAGTCTTTAATTCTACTGTTTTACCTTTATCTTCTTTCTTCAGGCTCATTTCCGGAGAATATTTCATCATCATTTCTTCAGCTTTTCTAACCATATTTTCTGAACCTACAAAAATAGAACAGCGCTGATGTAAGGATTCAACTTCCATTTCTAATATTCGTTGAAAACCATCGGTAGCCCTGCCGCCTGCCTGCTCAATTATAAAAGCCATCGGATTGCATTCGTATACCAAACGCAACTTGCCTTTCGGCGAACTTGAGGTTGGAGGATAAAGAAATATTCCGCCTTTTATCATATTTCTATGCATATCTGCAATCATAGAACCGATATAGCGTGAAGAATACGGGCGCTTTGTAGATGCATCTTCTTCCTGGCAAAACTTGATGTATTTTTTCACCCCATCCGGAAAATTAATATAGTTCCCTTCATTGATAGAATAAATATAACCGTCTTGCGGAATGGTCATATCGGGATGCGACAGGCAAAACTCACCAATCGACGGATCAAGAGTAAACCCGTTAACACCTTTTCCGGTAGTATAAACAAGCATGGTCGACGATCCGTAAACCACATATCCGGCGGCAACCTGTTCTGTGCCACGCTGTAAGGCATCCTCGAGTGTCGGCTTACCCTCAGTACTTTTTCTGCGGTAAATCGAAAAGATAGTTCCTACAGAAACATTCACATCAATATTCGATGATCCGTCAAGCGGATCAATGGCTACGATATATTTAGCATTATCAGATACGTCGGATTCAATAAAAACAGGATCATCATTTTCTTCGGAGACTACCAGGCAACATTCGCCTCCGCAGGTTAAGGCAGAAATAAATTGATGATTGGCAAAAACATCGAGCATTTTCTGTGACTCACCATGACTGTTCGTGGTCCCGGCCTCTCCGATGATGTCTACCAATCCCGCTTTATTTACTTCGCGGTTTACAATTTTTGCTGCTATCCCAATATCACGCAAAAGACGTGACAGCTCCCCCTTAGCATAAGGGAAGTCTTTTTGCTTTTCAATGATGAACTGACCTAGTGTTTTTACTACCGACATAACTACTTAGTGTATTTTTTACATTATCTATTACCTAGTTCTATTACCTCCAAGGTATGAATTTTTTCCTCAGAAATGCAGAATCTAATAAGAGAACGCACTTTGTGCCAACCTTGTTTGCCAGCTGCACCAGGATTTAAGTGTAAAGTTCCAATTTTTTTATCAAAAATCACCTTCAGGATATGCGAATGACCGGAAATAAAAATTTTAGGCGGGTTTAAATAAATTTGAGATTTTATTTGTGGCGCATATTTATCCGGATATCCTCCAATATGAGTCATCCAAACATCCACATTTTCACAATTAAATCGATTATGTTCGGGGTATACTGCGCGGATATCTTTCCCGTCAATATTACCATACACTCCGCGCAACGGTTTAAATGCAGCCAGGGCATCGGCGAGCTCTAAAGTTCCGAAATCTCCCGCATGCCATATCTCATCACAATTTTCAAAATGCTTGAAAACTTTATCGTCGAGGTAACTGTGAGTATCAGAAATAAGGCCGATGCGTGTCATTGAATTATTCGTAAAAGAAATCAGGAAACTGCACCCCGTTAAAATATAGTTAAAAAATCTTTTAAAGCATTTTTATACTCAACAGAATAAACTTTCTCTGATTGATAAATTGTAAAAAGCTCTTCCCTGTCTTTCAATTCTTCAAAACCTAAGCCAATTATTTGCCGGTGAGTCGATTTAGACTCTGAGGATCTGATATTAATGATATGCCGCAGTTTAAGCTGATCATTTTTTAAGCCTTCATCTATAATTTGCTTTGCTCCATCTAAGGGTAAAATAAAATAACATATACCGTTTTCTGTAAGATGACTTTCTGCGAACATAACTAATTCCTTAAAAAGAGTTTCGCTGGTATGTCTGGCCAATTGCTTCTGACTATCGGGATTTTTAAGCGAATTCGTAAAAAAGGGAGGATTGCTAACTATTAAATCATATTTCTTATGAGGCTGTTTCTGAGAGAACTTTTGAAAGGAATGTGGATATACCTTTAAACGAGCTGAAAACTTAGAATTTAAAAAGTTCTGTCCGGCTGTTTCAGCCGCTGAGCCATCAATCTCAATAGCTTCAATAGTTGCACTTAAAAAACGCTGAGCAAGCATCAATGCAATTACCCCCGTTCCTGTCCCTATATCGAGAATTGAAGATGGATTTTCTGATTGAGCCAAAGCTCCCAGCAACACGCCATCAGTATTGATCTTCATACCACATCCAGCCTGGTTGACTGCGAATTGCTTGAAATGGAAAACATCTTTCATATTACAGTTCCAGAATTAAACCAGTGCTGCTTTTACTACACTCTGCTCTTCATTGTTATATTTCATAAAGCTCAAGAGGAAGCCTGTCAGGATCTGAAAAAAAGGTAAAGCGTTTACCTGTGAGCTCATCAAGCCGAACGGGCTCCACTTCCACATTGTTCAACTTTAAAAATTCTACTGAACGATCCAGATCATCCGTAGCAAATGCCAGATGACGTAATCCACGCGCTTCGGGTCTTGACACTCGTTCTGGTGTATCCCGAAAGGAGAAAAGCTCTATCTGGGCGTCTCCGATCCTTAAATCAAGTTTATATGACTCTCTCTCTCCGCGATACTGCTCTGAAATAATTTCAAGCCCCAATACTTCGGTGTAGAACTTCTTTGAAACAACATAGTCAGAACAGATGATCGCAACGTGATGTATAGAGCTGATGTTGAGCATAATTAAACAAAGATAAACCACTGCTCGTCGGGATTTGTAATCCCGACGCCTATAAGTAAAGATTTGCAATCTGGGTTCTAAACCATAGCACCACCCTCGGGACAAGTTTAATTCAAAGACGAGAATTGATTTTCCAATCTTCGAAACGTATAAATAAAAAAACGCAGACAGTGTTCGATACACTGTCTGCGTTAATACCAAGAAGAACTTACTCTCCTAAAATATTATGAAGAACATTATCGAACACATTCTTCACCGGCTCTACCGAACCAAAATCTTCATTATCGATTTTAAATTCTCCTGAAGTAACTGTTCCCAACAAAGAGAATTCAACTTCAGACGTAGCCATAAATTCAACGAAAGCCTCCTGATTTTCTGGCTTAACAGATACCACTACCCTGCCTTGTGCTTCTCCGAAAAGGAAAGCGTCTTTACGGATCTCTTCGTCTGTTTCGATATCAAAGCCAAGCTTCTGCGGCATCGCAGACTCTACCAGTGTAACATATAAACCACCATCAGCCACATCATGAGCTGATTGAATCAAATCTGAACGAATGATCTGCTTAATTACCTGGTGCATCTCATATTCCTTGTCCAGATCAAAATAAGGAGCTGGAGATGCTGAGATTTTATGATATGAAGCCAGATATTGTGATGATGCGATATCATTCTGACTTTCGCCGATCAGATAAATCAAATCTCCGGCTTGTTTAAAATCAAGTGTCATTTTGGTTTTGATGTTATCCAAAACGCCCAGCATACCTATTGTTGGAGTTGGGAATACCGGACCTTCATCGCTCGACTGATTATAAAAGCTCACATTTCCACCTGTTACCGGGGTTTCAAACTTTGTACAAGCCTCGCCCATCCCTTTAATAGCGCCAACAAACTGCCAGTACACTTCAGGAACATAAGGATTACCAAAGTTTAAGCAATTGGTAATTGCCACAGGCTCGCCGCCTGCGCAGGTTATATTTCTTGCTGCTTCTGCTACCGCGATAGCACAACCTTTTTGAGGGTCGGCATACACGTATCGCGAATTACAATCCACCGTTAATGCCAGAGCTTTCTCAGTTCCCTTTACGCTCACAATCGCAGCATCGCTCGGCGTGTTCGTTGTCATGGTGCCGGTACCAACCATAGAGTCGTACTGATCCGTAACCCAACGCTTCGACGCAATATTAGGATGAGAAATCAGGTGATCCGCTACATCTTTTAAGTTAGCTGGCTCCTTAACATCTTCAATCTTAAATTTCTGATTTTCGGCGTAATAAGCAGGCTCGCGATACTCGCGTTTGTAAACCGGAGCACCACCGCCAAGAACCAAATCATCAGCAGGAACATCAGCAACAAGCTGGCCGTTCATATAATATTCTAAACGGCGGGTATCGGTTACTTCTCCGATCTGCACGCAATTCAGATCCCATTTATCAAAAACTGCCTGTACTTCTGCTTCGCGACCTTTCTCTACCACAATCAGCATACGCTCCTGAGATTCTGATAAAAGAATTTCAAAAGGCTTCATGTTTTCCTGGCGCATCGGCACTTTATCTAAATCGATACGCATGCCGTGCTCACCTTTGGCAGACATTTCTGAGTTAGAGCAGATAATACCTGCCGCTCCCATATCCTGCATACCAATAACAGCTCCGGTTTGAATAACTTCCAATGAAGCTTCAAGCAATAATTTCTCCTGGAAAGGATCACCCACCTGAACAGCAGGCAAATCGTTTACCGAATCTTCGGTTATATTTTTAGAAGCAAATGCAGCTCCATGAATTCCGTCTTTTCCGGTTGCAGAACCAACTATGTAAACAGGATTGCCCACACCGTATGAAGTTGCAGAAACTGTTTCGCCAACCTTTACAATACCGGCAGACATTGCGTTTACCAATGGATTTACAGTATAACAGTCGTCAAAGAACACTTCTCCGCCAACGGTTGGAATACCGAAAGCATTTCCGTAATCGCCAATTCCTTTAACTACTCCTTTTATTAACCATTTATTACGCTCTAAGCTCAATTCGCCAAAACGAAGAGAGTTAAGCTGGGCAATTGGCCGCGCTCCCATGGTGAAAATATCACGATTGATACCTCCGACACCCGTTGCAGCACCCTGATAAGGCTCTAATGCAGAAGGGTGATTATGAGACTCTATTTTAAATACGCAGGCTATTCCATCACCTAAATCAACCATTCCGGCATTCTCTTCTCCGGCTTTAGCCAGCATACGCGGACTGTCCTTTGGAAGGGTTTTTAACCATGTAATTGAGTTTTTATAAGAGCAGTGCTCGCTCCACATTACTGAGAATATAGATAATTCTGTGAAGTTTGGTGTACGACCCAAAATTTCTTTAACGCGCTCAAACTCTTCAGGTAACAAACCTAAATCTTTTGCATTTTCGAGCGTTGAAAGTTGATTATTTTCCAAAATATAAGGATTTTATAAAGATGCTGCAAAAGTAAAAAAATTGAAGGTTTATTTTGTATTAGTTTGAATTTTTAAAAGGAATATATAAGGAGCAGGCGTGGCATGGAAAGTAAACCCGCTACGTCATTCCTGTAGGCAGGAATAAAAACGTTTGGGAACACCCAATTAGAGTTTTGTTGAGAAGCTACTAAAGCGTCATACCTCCTCTCCTTATTTACAAGGAGGGGATTAAGGGGCGGTTTGAGTAGCTGAGTAAGAGTGGAAGATTATATTTGGACTTAGAATAACGATGCACCCATAAAAAAGAGGCTGAAATCTATAGATTTCAACCTCTTTAAATATTTAAATCATTTTGAGAATCCTACAAGGCCCCTTCTTTTATTTCATCCACAACCGCAGGATCTAATAAAGTACTGGTATCGCCCAAATTCCCCGTATCGCCTTCGGCAATCTTACGCAATATGCGGCGCATGATTTTACCCGACCGTGTTTTAGGCAAACCTGTAACAAACTGAATTTTATCCGGCTTAGCAATGGCGCCAATAATCCGGGTTACCGTTTGAAGAATATTCTTGCGGGTTAATTCCCTGTCGTGTTCCGATGCTCCAAGTATCACATAAGCGTAAACACCTTGCCCTTTTATTTCATGAGGATACCCTACCACTGCACTTTCAACCACATCCGAATGCATGTTAATTGCATTCTCAACCTCCGCGGTTCCGATACGGTGACCCGATACGTTTAATACATCATCAACCCGGCCGGTAATCCGGTAATAACCGTCTTCATCGCGCAAGCAGCCATCTCCTGTAAAATACATATTCTCATAAGTTGAGAAATATGTCTGGCGACAGCGTTCGTGGTCGCCGTAAGTTGTCCGGATGATTCCCGGCCACGGAAACTTAATACAAAGGTTCCCGCTTACACCGTTCCCCTCAATTTCCTTTCCTGCTTCATCCACCAAAACGGGCTGTATACCCGGAAGCGGCAAAGTTGCATAGCCCGGCTTTGTAGGGGTTACCCCCGCTATCGGCGAAATCATGATTCCGCCATTTTCGGTTTGCCACCAGGTATCCACAATCGGCGCATTCTTTTTACCGATTTTCTCATCGTACCAATGCCATGCTTCTTCGTTGATTGGCTCGCCTACCGAACCTAATTTTTTAATCGAGCTCAGGTCTTTTCCCTTTAAAGGCTCATCTCCAAAGCTCATTAACGAACGGATTGCTGTTGGCGCTGTGTACAGGATATTAACTTTGAACTTATCTACAATCTCCCAGAAACGCCCCGGGTTTGGATAGGTCGGAATACCTTCGAACATGATATTTGTTGCTCCCTGAGAAAGCGGACCATAAACTATGTATGAATGTCCGGTGATCCAGCCAATGTCGGCAGTACAGAAAAACACCTCGCCTGGTTGATACTGAAACACATTTGCAAAAGTATAGCCCGCATACACCATGTATCCGCCGCAGGTATGCACCACCCCCTTCGGCTTGCCGGTAGAACCGGAAGTATACAGGATGAACAACACGTCTTCGGCATCCATTTCTTCAGCCGGACATTCAGGATTTCCCTGTGTTTCTACCTTCTTAATTTCATCTTCCCACCATACATCCCGGCCTTTAAACATAGAAACCGGCGTTCGGCTCCTTGTTAGCACAATAACTTTATTAACACTCTTGCACTGCACAAGCGCATCGTCAATAATATCCTTTAAGGGGATGTTTTTATTTCCCCGAAAACCACCATCGGCAGTGATTACAAGCGAGCACGTCGCATCATTAATCCTATCAGCAATAGATTGCGCAGAAAACCCTCCAAACACTACCGAATGAATGGCTCCGATTCTGGCACAGGCCAGTACCGCGATAGCAAGCTCGGGCACCATCGGTAAGTAGATACAAATTCTGTCGCCTTTTTTTACACCATTATTCTTAAGCACATTGGCAAACTGACATACCTTATCATGCAGTTGTCTGTAACTTAATACCCTGTGGTGCTCTTCCGGATCGTTCGGTTCCCAGATAATAGCAGGAGTATCCGCATTGTCTGCCAAATGCCTGTCGAGGCAATTTTCCGTTATATTTAATTTTGCTCCTTTAAACCACTGGATGTTCGGCTCTTTAAAGTTCCACTCCAATACCGAATCCCATTTCTTTTTCCATGTAAATGATGAAGCGATATCTGCCCAGAAATTTTCCGGATCATTTACGCTGTAATCATATACTTTCTTGTATTCGTCAAAGGATTTAATCTGTAAATTCATTTTTAAATTGTTCAATTTTATATTTTGCCGGGCTTGCAAGTATTAACATCTACTTACAAGCCCGAGCCATCTGATAAATCTGTTTGAGATAAAAACTCTAATTTATTCCACGATCTCTTTAGTCAACACCCGCTCTTCAGTAACCGACTTCTGAGTCATCAGTGAAACTACATAAGCTGTTATAATCGCTAAAGGGAAAGATATAATCGCCGGATTTTCCAGTTTATGCAATACAGTCGCCGGGTCCAATCCATACCGGTCCCACATGGTTGGCGAGGTCAGAATAATTGCCAACGAAGCTACAATACCAACTACTATCGACGCCGCAATTCCGTTTGCCGTAGTTTTTTTCCAGAAAAGAAGGAATAATATCGCCGGAAGATTAGCCGAAGCGGCTATCGCGAAAGCCCATCCTACCAGAAACGAAACATTCATTCCCTTAAATAATATACCCAGAGCTATGGCAAAAATTCCAACTGCAAAAGCAGCGATCTTTCCGGCTTTAACTTTTTTGCCATCACTTAAATCAACGTTAAAATAATTCCCCATTAAATCGTGGGCAATTGCACCCGAAGATGCGATGATCAAGCCTGCTACCGTTCCTAAAATCGTAGCGAAAGCAACCGCAGAAATTATAGAGAACAAAATCACGCCGAAGCCCTTAGCCAAAAGCGGAGCCGCCATATTGCTCGACTCAACATCCTGAACGCCATTCACTGCAGCGCCCAAGCCCATATACAGGGTCAAAATATAGAATATACCTATAGCTGCAATAGCCAGAATAGTCGATTTACGGGCATCTCGCTGCGATTTTACGGTATAATACCTGATCAGAATATGAGGTAAAGCGGCCGTCCCTAAAAACAAGGCAAGCATTAGCGACACGAAATCGAGTCTGCTCCAGATACTTGCGCCCTTGCCTATCTTATATTTTAAGCCGGGCAGCATAAAGCTTTTCCCTGAAGTAGGGTTTTGAATATAAACAGAAACCTTTTTGCCTTCATCAGAAAACTTAACCTCCGAAAAACGGACAATCTCACTCTCTTTAATAGTAGCAAGAAATTTAAAAGGCCCAACCGGACCGGTTTTATCTACTTCCTTACCGTTTACTATGATTTTACTCATATGACCAACCTGGAAAAAGCTGGCATCAGCCTTCGCCCGGCCGTTATAAAGCAATCCTTTATCTCCTTCAGAAATGGATAGTGCTTCTTTCAACACATAGCTGTCATCAGTATTCTTTACCAGATGGAACCAGCGTTCTATCCCCGCATTTTCAAGCTTCACAAAATCTTTCCCTTTTACCTGCTGCTGCGAAACTACGTTCCAGCCTTCCACACTTTGCACGGTGGTATCAGCCATCTGAGGCGAAAGGGTCAGGAATTTATGATAGGGCTGATTTTTATGATCAGGACTCAGCGTAAATCCATTCTTAAGAATATATGCCGAAAGGATGATCGATAAGATCAGTAATAAAGCTCCCTTAATAAACTGCACATACGTGGTCGAGGTCATCCCCGCACTGGCAACAATAAAAATCACCACTACACCTACCAGCACCACTCCCACCCAATGCGGAAAACCTAACAAAGGCGTCACCAGATCACCTGCTCCAACCATTTGCGGAATAAGGTAAAAAATGGAAACAATAAGCGTGCTTATTGCAGCGGTTAATGTAATAGCCCTTGATTTAAAGGTCGAATTCAGCGCATCTGTAAAGGTATACTTCCCTAGCCGCTTAAGTGGTTCGGCAATTAAAAACAATGCCACTATCCAGCCGGCAAGAAATCCGATGGAATATAAAAAACCGTCGAAACCGAAGGTTGCGATCATCCCGCAAATACCCAGAAATGAGGCTGCCGACAAATAATCTCCGGCGAAAGCAATACCGTTTACTGCCCAGTGAATTTGTCCCCCGGCAGCATAATAAGACGAGGCTGAACTTGTTTTACGGGCAAAGTAAAACGAAAGGCCTAGTACCAGACCTACAAAAACTACAAAAAAGAAAATAGCGATATAAGATACTTCGTAAATCATGCTTCAGGCTCCTTCGTATTTAAATCATCCTCATATTTCGAGCAGAAATAGTTGTACAGAATGCCCAGCAGCACTGCAAACACAATCAAACCCATTCCATAAACAAGCGCCAGGTTAAGTCCGGCGACAACCTCCACGGCCATCAACTCGTAATTCAAAACTCCGATAACAACAAAACCGGCATAGAAAAAAAGATACAGAAAAAAGAACCATACACCCAGATTGGCTTTCTTCTTCGAGGCATTTTCAATGCCCACTTCAACGGCGGGTTCGTGCAGCATATAATTAAATAGTTATTTGGTTTTTGGTTTATAAACGAGCCCCCAAGTTAAAAAGATTTCAGAAATATTTATCCTGGAAGATGCAAATCATCGGTTTTTATCAGAAAAATATTTATAAATCCCCGAAATATTACAATTAATACTCACATTGAGGGAAAAAGCAGGAAGTCAATTGAAGAATTCCTTTGTTTACCGCACAAATGCTATTCCGATGCAAACTGTCTCAAAAGAAAGAAAGTAAAAAACACATCAAAGATTAGAAACACTCAATCTAAACATGATCGAAATCGAGGACCTCGATCCCTAATATACTTTATGTGGCTTTTACACGATGCTATAAATTTGATTAGTACAACTATCCTTTCCTGGAGTCAGCTAGCGTCTTAATGACATCTTTAAGCTCTTTTATTTCCACTCGGAGTTTCTCTATGTCAACTGAACCGGCGACGGGAGCATCCTTCGATTGGGCATCTCTGCCGATAAAGAACGACGCCAACGTTGCAGTGATGTATCCGAACACTGCAAATCCGTATAAAGACAATAGCGTACACAAAATTCTTCCCTCGGCGGATTTTGGCCAGAACTCTGTACCAACGGTAATAACAAGCATGGTGGTCCACCAAACTGCCACACCGTATGATTCAAAAGCACTGTTCT
Source organism: uncultured Sphingobacteriaceae bacterium (assembly GCA_946887045.1). The sequence continues at coordinate 97,265 of CAMPKC010000002.1, forward strand.
CGAATACGTACATTCCCGCGGCCCCGGCCAGTATTACTGCAAGAGTAAGTGCCATTACATAGCCGAAACCCCGACGATCCATTGTAGCATTCAGACTTTTCATGCCCCGGTTCAGACTAGCAATTACCTTGATAAGACGTGTCCCTCTGAAGATCCTCAGTAAGCGTATAAAGCGGAAGATTCTGAACAAACGCAATGCAGGTATAATTAATGAGATAGCCGTAAGTGTGTTCTTCCGAAGGAAGAGCAGCTTCTTTGGTGCCAGGAGTAGCTTCAGTACAAAGTCGCAGATAAAGATTACCCAAATTATCGTACTGATCAGTTCCAGCACACTATTAAAACCGTTTATAAACTCGATGATTAACAATACGAGCCAAACAAACCCCAGAAAAATCATCGGACCTTCTAAAACCTTCTCAATTCTTATTAATAAGCGGTTTCGCTTTAGTGATACTCTTGCTTGTTCGTCCATTTGTTTATATAACATCTTATATCAGTAAGAGTTCATTGGACAGCGTATCGAACCCTTCAGGAGAGGAAAATAGAATAACGAAAAAGGGTTGAGTAAGTCGGCCTGACAATCCGGATAGAGAACTTTTTGAAGGTATCTAAGTTCTAGTACGAAAGAAGATAGCATGATTCAAAGTATATTAAAATGGTTCTGGACTATTTATAAACAAACAGTCGCTAGTATTGCATTCATACCTGCTTTAATAGCCATATTCTTTTTGCTGCTGTCCTTTTTCATGGTTCAGTTTGACTTTTCTGAATCAGGAAAGGATATAAAATCCAATGCACACTGGCTTACACTGAAAGATGCGAGTACTGCAAGAAGCATAATTTCTTCAATTGTAAGTGGGATTATTTCCCTTACGGTATTTAGCTTTAGTATGGTAATGATACTGTTAAACCAGGCCGCTTCGCAGATGAGTAACCGGGTACTTGATAAGCTTATTGGCAATCGTTTCCAACAAACAGTCCTGGGTTTTTATATCGGGACTATCGTTTATGCATTATTTCTGCTAAGTACTATTCGCGATATAAACTCTGGCATTTATGTTCCGGCAATAAGCACCTATTTCCTTATTGGTCTTACAGTAATCGACATATTCTTTTTCATCTACTTTCTGCACTATGTTACTCAGTCGGTAAAATATGAAACCATCATCCACCGGATTCATCATACCACTAGAAAATCTCTTGAAAAAAAATGTGTTGCTAAAAGTGACACAGATAGGCAGTCTGATTTAATTGACAGCACCATAGTTAATGCATATAAATCTGGAGTATTCCAGGGATTCGTACATAACGGATTACTGTCTTTTTGCAGAAAGCAAGATATTGTTATTTCATTTTTGTACACAACAGGCACCTTTGTTTTCGAAGGGAACCCTTTATTGGAAATCAAGTGTAAGCAGCCCCTCTCTGAAAAACTCCAGGACGACCTTAGCACGCTCATCAATATTCATAGAGGTCAGGAAATTATGTCTAACTATTACTATGGCTTCAGGCAGTTGATGGAAGTTGCCGTAAAAGCGCTAAGTCCGGGAATAAACGATCCAGGGACCGCTGTTTTAAGCTTACAAGCATTAGGGGATCTCTTAGCGTTTCGACTTCACAACCATCCGCTTACTCATATAAAAGGTAGTGAGGGCATAGTCCGAATTATTACAAAAGAAAGATCGTTTAATCAGATTTTTGCAGACTGCATTTATCCCATTTGGGACTATGGAAAAGAAGACCGCGTAGTTCTGAAAGAACTACGACATGTCTTGGTACAGCTTCAGAGACAATGTGAACAGCCTTCAATCAACAACCTTTTAGAATTAGTGCAAAGTGCGATAATGAGGCAAGATCGGGAAAGCACATAATACGATCAAAAAGGATTAACCACACCGGCTGAGGCTTTTTCACCGGCTTCAAAGGTTCTATTAAACGTATTGGGTTCTCCAGAATCCATGCATACCCTCTTCTTTCGAGCCTTCGCATCCTGCACTTTCAACAGTGCCCACCAATAAGCCACGGGGCAGATCTTTCATTTCTACCCCCGATTTACTATTATAATCATCCGACTTCTCTAATGTATTGAAAGCATAAATAAAGATGCGCTCTCTTATGTTCGTTGGAATAGAACGATACTCCTTATTTTTACAACCCTGCATAATCAATTCTGCATATGGTTGCCTGACGCTGATGGCTGTTTTAACTGTCTGTCCTTTAACTTTTAGATATATTGGCTTTTAATTTTTATGAGATATGTCCATCAAATGTACCAGGTAGAGGTACGGAAAATTGCATATCCCCCCACATTGCAGACACCCAGGACTTCGGTCTCGTAACCCCAGACGCTCCAATTTTTATTACCGTCCAGTTCTCAACGAATGATCGTGACGCTTCCTTTTAATTCAGAAGCTTATAAAGTAACCTTCTGGTTTAAGAATTCAACGCAGGGACGGTAAATTATACCCGACAGTTCAGAACCGTGGATAAGCCTGATTAAAACTAATAGTATCTTTGCCCCCGCCGAAAAGAGAAATCAGATCTCTATAAATCCATTTCACCTTTGGCTTCCTGCACAGGTAAACAAAGAAAAATTAATGAAGAAAACACCGCGCTCCTTACTGATATTGATTTTAGGGCTACTCTCAGCTTTGGGACCTTTTTCTATCGACATGTATTTGCCCGGCTTCCCTACAATAGCCGCAGATCTAAACACCTCTGTAGACCAGGTCTCTTACTCGCTATCCAGTTTTTTTATAGGCATTTGTATCGGCCAGCTCATTTGTGGCCCTTTGCTCGACCGCTTTGGTAGGAAAAAGCCCTTGTATGTTGGATTGCTTATCTACGTCATCGCCTCCTTAGGTTGTGCTCTGGCCACATCTGTCGAGGTTTTAATTGGGCTGCGATTCCTCCAGGCCCTGGGCGGTTGCGTATGCATGGTGGCGCCCGGAGCCATTGTACGTGATTCTTTCCCGGCCAAAGAAAATGCCAAGGTTTTCTCTTTATTAATCCTCATATTGGGAGTTTCACCAATTATAGCCCCTACAGTGGGGAGTTTTGTGATTGCGGGTTTAGGATGGCATGCTGTATTTATCTTGCTCGCTATTATTGCAGCCCTGTTACTGATTCTGGTCATCTTCCTCCTGCCCGAAAGCAAACAGCCCGATCGGTCCATGTCTCTCCGCCCTAAACCCATCATCACAAACTTCTTGTTTGTGTTAAAACAACCACAGTTTTTCACCTATGCATTCTCCGGAGCTGTTGCAGCCGCAGGCTTATTTGCTTACCTGGCTGGCTCGCCCTTTGTTTTCATGAATATTTACAAAGTTACCGAACAACAGTATGGCTGGATCTTTGGATTAGTTGCCGCAGGTCTCATCACCTGCAGTCAGCTTAATAATGTGATGCTTAGAAAGTATGATAGTTCTCAAATCATCAAAACTGTTTTGTTTGTTCAAACCACTATCGGACTGGTTCTGTTTTTGGGAAGTTATTTAGATTGGCTCAATATCTATACCACCATCGGCTTGATATTCCTGTTCCTGAGTTGCCAGGGCTTTAGTTTTCCTAATTCATCAGCTCTTTCGCTGGCCCCTTTTACACGCGAAGCAGGAAGCGCATCAGCCTTAATGGGAGCTCTGCAAATGGGCTTTGGTGCCCTGGCTTCTGCCTTTGTGGGACTGATCAATAATGGCACTACCTTACCTATGACCGGAGTTATGGCGGGCTGTGCATTATTGGGTTTGATTATTCTAAGTCTGGGGCGTAAACGCTTGGATTACAAATCGCGAATTGAAGATGTGGAAGAACAAGCTTTTGAGCAACTTGAAAAGTATTAGGTTTTTACCATGCCTCGTGATGTTCCGCCCTGGTTGGTGTCTCCACCAGAATGACAATAGATGAACTTGTTGGTGAAGACACCAACGAAGGCGTAAGATTGGATACTCGTCAATGATGACGCTGATAGCTGCATCAAAGATGACTATATCCATTTTTTTGAAAACGGCACTTATCCTATTAATTCTGGTCTTATAACATGCAAAAATCCGCAAAATCAAAAAAAGGCACCTGGCATTCTCTGTATATAAAACCATGCTTAGGGATAATTATAGTTTAACTATTTCCATATTGACCAAACACAAGCTTCAGGTGATAAGAAAGAGCAAAGCATCTCGAGATAGAATGACTTTTATTCATTAAAAATCAGAATATAATGCAAATACTAGTCAGCAGGGGCTTCTTTTGAGATGTTGGCTTGTTGAGTGTAGGTAGCCATGTTTTTGTTTATAGTGGGATCTATCATTACCAAACCACAACCAATAACAATTTGAGCCACAACAGGTTTCATAATAGTATCCCTATTTCAAAAGGCTGTTTAAATACATTTCTATATTGCTGTATCGTTTGTCAATGGTAAACGCCGCAGCATCATTTACCGCAGCATTAAGTCGCTGCGATTTTTCCCAGGCATCCGGCATTCCGTCTTTGTCGGTATCAGCAGGTGCTTTTCCAGATTTTAGAGCAGGCCATGCATTCACGGTCAATTCGTATGCAGTGCCATGTGCGTATCCACCCTGTACATCCACAAAATTACCCCTACGATCCTTCACATCTTTGATAATACGCTGATCCAAAGTATCACGTCGGAAACTCGCACCCGCGCTTGCAAGCACTGCCTTGTACGCATCGGTGGCTGACTGGGCAGGGATCTGCACGGATGGAAAAGGAACGGTCATTTTCGCCTTCTCCTTATCCTGATCTGTACCATTTTGCATATCTACGCCTAACCAGTTATCCTTACTAACTTCCGCCGAACCTTCGATCAGATTGCCTGCGATATAGAACTTTCCAAAAGGGATGCGCGCAGTTTTATACGGGTTAACAACTTTGGTCAGGGCATTTTTAGCTGTTGAAGGGCCAGGTCTGTAATAATTATCCGCTACATTATAGTTTCCGCCTTCGCCTGCATACACATTATTTCCACCCCAGTTATAAATTACATTGTTGCGCATGTCTACATTCTCCGTCGGGCTGTTACGTATCCCATCAAAGCGGGGGGTGCGGTTGGTGCAATGTGCCCACAGGTTGTGATGAGCAGTAAAGTGCCGCCCGCCCATGATCCCGCCGAAGCCATGATGCTCATAGTCTTTGTCGCCAGTCTCAAAATGGTAGGAGTAGTTCAAAGGCTCAGAAATGATGTTCCATTGAACCGTAGTACTATCGCCGGCATAAACACTGAAAACCTCATCGGTGCTCCAGCTCATGCTGCAATGATCTATAATGATATTCTTTCTTCTTTGTCCGCCAAACGCATCATCCCCTCCATTGCCATTCACCATTCCGCCCCGCTGGTTTTTATCTCCCATACGGAAACGCATATATCGTACAATGATATTATCGCCGCCTAAGGAAACAGGAAAATCAGCCAGGCAGATCCCATCGCCCGGCGCAGATTGTCCGGCAATAGTAACATCTCCTTTAATGAAAAGAGGCGACTCCAGATGGATGGTTCCAGATACAGCGAACACGACGATACGGCGCCCTGCTGCATTCACTGCATCCCGAAAGCTCCCCTCGCCCTTATCGTTCAGGTTAGAAACAATAATTACCCTGCCTCCACGGCCACCTTCTGTATATTTTCCGTAGCCCTCGGCACCAGGGAAAGCGAGAGATTGTGCAGACAAGTTTAAGCACAGGCCGGTCAACAGACCAATAAATAAGGTTTTTAAAAGATCCATATAAAATGTATTTCCGTTATTACCTGTTAGGGCAGATCAGACTTTTTGTATAAATTGGTTTATCTTGAATTAGTTGCAAAAGATGAAATCTTCATTTGCCAAATGCAACTCAAAGCTAAAAAAATCCACTATCTGCAGGCATTTAATCAAGGGCAATGTTGCTAAGTACATTTAATTGTTACATTAGATCGAATAAAATAATTGCAAATTCGATTCAATAAAGCCAATTTCCTGAACCATTTGTTAAAATCTGTTGAAGCGCAACAAGCTACCAGATCGCATATAAAAAAGGCGGCATGGCGACTTCAACAATAAAATCACATTGGACTGTAATACTTTCTGAAAAAAATAAATGCACCTGGCTGTTATATGCGAACAATCACTTCTCAAACAATTGAAGGTTTGAGGCCATCCAAATTCTCTAAAATATGATACTATGCTATCGCAGGCTTTTTGTAGGGGTTTTGCTCCTGACAGCTTTTCCGAATTTAATAATTTCGCAAACAAGGGACGCTGCTGAACTATCTATCCAGCTTGGACCAAACGGGAAATTAGCATACAAAGCTGATGCATATGGCGACCGGGTGCCTGATTTTTCCTATTGCGGCTACATGCTTTCTGAAGCTCCGATCCCCAATGTGCCAGTCAAAGTTATTGTCCCTTTAATGAAAGGAGATGCAACCGCGACGATACAGAATGCCATAGATTATGTATCGTCGCTGCCCCTTGATAAACAAGGGTTCCGCGGAACGGTGCTCCTCGAAAGGGGGACCTATAACATTGCCGGAACATTAAACATCCGCAGCTCTGGACTTGTATTGCGCGGGGATGGCCCTGATAGCGACGAAACTATACTGAAGGGAACAGGCCTGGACCGCCAAACCTTAATTAAGATAGCGGGCATCAACGATAAAATAGCTGAGAAACCGGTCCCATTGGCTGATACATATGTGCCGGTAAACTCCACAATCCTAACGTTCAAAGGTCCACATTCCTTTAAAACAGGTGATCATATCATCGTCAACCGCCCCTCTACCAAAAAGTGGCTGGAAAAAATCGGGGCAGATCAGATCGGATTGCATGTAGATTATCAGCTTACCAAATGGGACGCAGGAGATTTCGATCAGAACTGGTACCGGAAAGTAGTGGCCTTTACGCCCGGATCAATTACAATCGACATCCCGCTCACCAATTCGCTCGACCCTCAATACGGAGGCGGAAATATTGCCAAGTATTCATGGAAAGGCCAGATCAGTAAAGTTGGTGTGGAGAATTTAAGATGCATTTCAACCTTCGATAAAACGAACGACAAAGATGAAAATCATCGGTGGATGGCGATAACATTGGAAAATGTGAGCGATTCCTGGGTACGCAGGATAACAGCCGAACATTTCGTAAGCTCGGCCGTAGCAGTTTGGGAAACGGCAAGCCGGATAACCGTAGAGGATTGCAAATCCCTGGCTCCTGTTGGCGAAACGGCTAATTACCGACGCTATTCGTTTCAAACCCTTGGCCAGCAGGTACTTTTTCAGCGTTGCTACGCCGAGGATGGGTACCATGCTTTTTCTGTAGGCTTTTCAACACCTGGCCCGAATGCTTTTGTACAGTGCTATTCCGCTAACCCTTTAAATTTTAGCGGGACAATCGGGGGCTGGTCGACGGGCGTACTGTTTGATAAGATGACAGTAGATGGTGGGATCATTAGCATGGAAAACCGCGACGTTGACGGACAAGGCGGTGGCTGGAGTACGGCCAATTCACTTTCATGGGCGGCGAAGGCTGCCCAGGTGCACCTATCTTCTCCCCCAACCGCACAAAACTGGGCCTATGGCAGTCGTGGACAAGGGTATGGTAACGGCCAGCATGCATTGCCCCGTAATGGTCTCAAACCAGAAAGCTTTTTTTATGGCCAGCTGGGAGCCCGTACAGGTGTAAAATCTCCTGAAGAGAAAAAAATATATGTTTATCAGGGCAGCCTCGGTCCCTCCCTTACCCCCGACCAAACTGCTATATGGAACGAACGGGCCAAAATTCCGGAGGTGACTACAGCTGCATGGATTGATCAAATGATCAAATTATACCCAATCATCTCCGATGTGTCGGCAGCAAAAAAAATTAATGAAACGGGATTCAGGACAGTGCCAAACACAATCCCGAAATCTCCTTCTGTTTCTATTAAAAACGGTAGGATCGTTCGCGGGAATGAAATTTTAACAGGGAGGAGAAACCGCACCTCCTTATGGCGGGGATCAACCAGGCCTGGTGATCTGTCCAAAGCGGCTCCAAACCTTGTGCGTTTTGTTCCCGGAAGAACGGGCAGCGGCCTAACTGATGATTTGGATACTCTGGTAAAAGATATGCAATTGAGGAATGTGGTGGCGATGCAGAGCTTTCCTGCCCTGTGGTATGAACGCCGCCGCGACGACCATGCACGTAACCGCAGGGCAAATGCGGACGTTTGGGCACCTTTTTATGAACAACCTTTCAGCAGAAGCGGACAAGGTGAAGCATTCGACCGTCTCAGCAAATACGACCTCACTAAATGGAACACATGGTACTGGCTTCGTCTGAAACAGTTTGCAGATTTGGCCGATCAGAACGGCTTGCTTTATTTACAGGAGCATTACCTTCAGCACAATATTATCGAAGAGGGCGCCCATTGGGCAGATTATCCATGGCGGACTGCGAACAATATCAACAATACAGGATTCCCTGAGATGACCGCCTACGCGGAAGATAAACGAGTGTTTATGGGCGACCAGTTTTACGACATTACGAACAAAGTACGGAAAGAGCTGCACCGGGCCTACATCCGTAAAAGCCTCGACAATTTTAAAGGAAATACCAACATAATGCACCATCTGGGTCATGAATTTACCGGTCCCCTGCATTTTGTTAAATTCTGGCTGGATGTAATCCGCGAATGGGAGAAAGAAAACAAGCAAAAAGTAATGGTATTACTCCCCGGAACGAAAGATGTCCAGGATGCCATCCTTGCCGACAATAAATACTCGCCGACGATTACCGGAATTGATATTATCCAATGGCAATATCGCAAGGATGGAAGTCTATATGCCCCGGTTGGAGGAGTTAGTCTCACCGAGAGGCAATATGCCCGAATATATGATGTAGGTGAAAGTTCTTTTAACCAGGTGTATCGTGCAGTGTATGAGATTCGTTCTAAATATCCCCAAAAAGCAATTATCTATACCCGTGGCGGGCATCGTTTTTCTAACTGGGCGATATTTATGGGGGGTGGCTCACTTGTACAGCTTCCGGAAATAAACGACAGGACCTTTCTTGAATATGCGTCCAAAATGGAAATCATGAAAATGAATGCATCCGATCAGCAGCACTACGCCTTAGGCAAAAAAGGTCTTGGCTACATTTTATTTTCTGAATCAGGAAAACTTAAAATCGATTTATCTGATGATCCGGCCAGCTACGTTCTAAAGTGGATCGATCCGGCAACAGGTAAAATATCAAGTTCAACAAAAATGGTTGCAGGGGGCGCTATAAGTTCTTTTGAATCCACCGGAAATGGTGCCGTAGTGGCATGGCTGACAAAATAAGCCCGTTAAAAAATTTATTATCACAAAAAACAGGATTCATCCTTTATTGGTGTCCCCTCCAATAAAAAAACTCATTGCCCTGAAACACACTCGTCATGCCCTTGGTAAATCCCACCCGTGTGTTCTAATGTAAAAGTAGCCAGTCCTGCATATCGCTATTTACCAAGCTTGTATAATTCTTCTAACTGCGGAGCGATTTGTGCAAGGAAGCCTTCATCAGGGTGTTTTCCCAAAAAAGATGTCACCCATAATTATCTTCAATAAATTCGTCTTTAACAAATCTGTATTCTTTGCCTTTTGAATACATTATATACCATCCGCGAAAGTTCCGGTAACCGTTCTGGTATGTATTTTACTTTAAATCTTATCCTCACAATTGGCATAGTCAAAATTAATAAATACTAAATATATTAGCAATTATAATTAATCGAATCAAGCCCCCTCTGTAAACTATTTTATAGAAGCCTTAGTTTTATACATATGCCTGAAGCACCTACCATAGTAGTACTTTCTGAAAATATCAAGCAATTTGTTGGGGAGAAAGTGATCGCAATCGATGGCTCCATTAATGAAGAAATCAAAAAACGAATCGACGAATCCAACCTGCTGAACGTTGATGCCTACGGAAAACAGCCAACTCGCAACCTCCAACCTACACCTCACAACCTCCAACTCATAACCCACCCCTTCCAAATATTTTCAAAATTTCACTTGCGTATCTAATTTCTTCTACCGATATTTGCAAACTCTTTAAAGAGGTCAATTAAAAAGATACACATTATACTATAGTCATGTCGAGAATTTGTGATTTAACAGGAAAGATGTCAATGAATGGTTATAACGTTTCGAACTCGAACGTTAAAACCAAACGCAAATTTCATCCTAATTTGCACGTTAAAAAGTTTTTCATCCCTGAAGAAGGCCGTTGGATCACCCTGAAAGTTTCTACTTCAGCTATTAAAACTATTAACAAAAACGGTATCAGTGCCGTAATAAATAAATTCCTTAAAAAAGGATCCATTTAATCAATTTATAAAGAAAAGAAATGGCTAAGAAAGGTAACAGAGTTCAGGTTATATTAGAATGTACTGAGCAAAAAGAAAGTGGCGTACCTGGGATGTCTCGTTATATCACCACCAAAAATAAAAAGAATACTACAGAGCGTTTAGAATTGAAGAAATTCAATCCTTGCCTTAGAAAAGTTACTCTTCACAAAGAAATTAAATAATTGAGATAATAGAATCGGATGATTGATAAGGCAATCGTTCAATAATTCAACATCATCAATTCAATCATTAAGAAAACATGGCAAAGAAAGTAGTTGCAACCCTGAAAACCGGAAAAGGTAAAGAATACTCCAAAGTAATTACGATGGTAAAGTCTCCTAAAACCGGCGCTTACACATTTAAAGAAATTATTGCACATAACGATCACGTTAAAGACGCAATTGACGAAGCAAAAAAAGTTTAATTACTTTTTTCTTTAAAATATAAAGAGCCGTCCCGATGCAAAATCAGGAGGGCTTTTTTTGTATTACGCTTATGCACTTTGCACATCTGCACATTCAATAATCTGCACATTTAATTATGGGACTATTTGATTTTTTCAAAAAGAAGGAAACTACTCCGGTAGAGCAGGAAGCCCTGGACAAAGGCCTGGAAAAAACCAAGGAAGGTTTATTTTCCAAGCTTACCAAAGCCGTGGTGGGTAAATCTACCGTCGACGAGGAAGTTTTGGATGAACTTGAAGAAATTCTTGTTACTTCGGATGTTGGTGTAAGCACCACCCTGAAAATAATCGAACGTATTGAAGAACGGGTTGCCCGCGATAAATATGTCAACACTTCCGAGCTTAACGGAATTCTACGATCAGAAATACAGGAATTGCTTGCTGAAAATAACAGCAGTGATTTTGAAAGTTTTGAGTATGGCAGTCATAAACCCTACGTTATCATGGTAGTTGGGGTGAATGGGGTTGGGAAAACCACTACAATCGGCAAACTGGCTCATAAACTAAAAGCCGCAGGAAGCAAAGTGGTACTAGGCGCTGCTGATACTTTCAGGGCTGCAGCTGTAGAGCAGCTTAAACTTTGGGGCGAGCGGGTCGGTGTACGCGTAGTTGCCCAGCCTATGGGCTCCGATCCTGCTTCGGTTGCTTTTGATACATTACAATCTGCCGTAGCGAATGGCGAAGATGTAGCGATAATTGACACAGCCGGGCGCCTGCATAACAAAGTTGCCCTGATGAATGAGCTTACAAAAATCAAGAACGTAATGCATAAAGTTGTGCCCGGTGCGCCGCATGAAATTCTTTTGGTTTTGGATGCTTCTACAGGCCAAAACGCTATTGAACAATGCAAACAGTTTACACAAGCTACAGATGTTAATGCCTTAGCTTTAACGAAATTAGACGGAACCGCAAAAGGCGGCGTTGTAATAGGAATATCTGATCAGTTTAAGATACCGGTAAAATATATTGGCGTTGGCGAGGGAATGGACGATCTGCAATTATTTAATAAAAAGGAATTTGTTGAGAGCCTGTTCAAATAACAGAAATTGAGTAAATTTGAGTATGAGTATGAGCAACAGTATTATCATCCACACAAACAACCAGAAAGAGCTCTCGCTATTACAAGAGTTTGCAAAGAAAATGGGATTCAGTGCTCAAATTTTATCTGATGAGGATAAAGAAGATCTGGGGCTGGCTGAAGCAATAAATCAGAATAACCCCATCGACTCACTACAACTTAACGAAGCCATTGCTTATTATCAATCTTTAAGCAAAGCAAAATAAGTGCAGGTCCTTTTTAACAAAAAGTTCTTAAAAGATCTGGCAGATATCCCAACAAAAACGCGTTCAACAATTGAGACTTTAGTTTTTACAGAAATACTCGCTTACACATCCGTGGCGGAAATAAAAAATCTGAAGAAATTAAAAGGCTATATTCACTATTACCGAATTAGGATAGGCGACTATCGAATCGGCCTTAGTATAAATAATGACGAATTAAGCTTTGAGAGAATACTCCATCGCAAAGAAATATATATAATCTTTCCCTAAATCATAAGCAGCGATTAGTGATGAAGACTAAATCAACAAAAACAGTTAAAATCAGCAAACCTAAAGTTAACGTTATCACACTGGGTTGCTCTAAAAACGTATACGATTCTGAAGTACTGATGGGTCAGCTGAAGGGCAACTCTATTGATGTAGTTCACGAATCGAACAAAATCGGGAAAGATGATATCATCGTAATCAATACCTGCGGCTTTATCGACAATGCCAAGCAAGAGTCGATTGATACAATACTCCAATACAGCGAGCTGAAGGAACAGGGAAAAGTTGGGAAAGTTGTGGTTACCGGATGTCTTTCCGAACGCTACAAACCGGAGTTAGAGGCAGAGCTTTCAAATGTTGATGCTTTTTTCGGCACCAATGATCTCCAGAATATTTTAAAGAACCTGGGCGCTGATTATAAATACGAGTTAATCGGCGAACGCCTGTTAACAACCCCTTCTCATTTCGCTTATTTCAAAATTTCCGAAGGCTGTAACCGTCCCTGTTCGTTTTGCGCCATTCCGCTGATGCGTGGAAAACATGTGTCGAAATCAATCGAAGAACTGGTAAAAGAAGCTAAAGGATTGGTTCGCAACGGAACTAAAGAGCTGGTTGTTATTGCCCAGGATCTTACCTATTACGGTCTTGATCTTTATGGAAAACGGAATTTAGACGAGCTGCTGCGCCACCTTTCCGACGTTGATGGCCTCGAGTGGATCCGCCTGCAATATGCTTACCCTTCAGGTTTCCCGATGGAAGTTCTGGATGTGATGAACGAGCGTTCTAACATTTGCAATTACCTGGATATGCCGCTTCAACACATCAGCGACAATATGTTGAAATCTATGCGCAGAGGAATAGGCAAGCAAAAAACAATTGAACTGGTCGACGCTATCCGCAATAAAGTTCCCGACATCGCTTTGCGCACTACATTAATTTGCGGTTATCCCGGAGAAACAGAACAGGACTTTAATGAGATGAAAGACTGGGTTGAAGAAACACGGTTCGACCGCCTGGGCTGCTTTACCTATTCTCACGAAGAAAAAACGCATGCGCATTCTCTGGAAGATAACGTTCCTGAGGAAGTAAAAGAGCAACGCGTAGAGGAGATCATGGAAGTTCAGCAGGCTATCTCCTTTGATAAAAATCAGGAAAAGATTGGCAAAACTTTTAAAGTACTGATTGATAAAAAAGAGGGCGATTATTTTGTTGGTCGTACAGAATTCGACTCTCCGGAAGTCGATAATGAGGTTCTTTTACACGCAAGCACCAACTACGCTACGGTGGGAAGTTTTGTTCAGGCAAAAATTGAACGTGCTGAAGATTTCGACTTATATGGACAAATTGTCAAATAAGTCTTGCATCACGGGGGATTTAAATGAATTCCCCTATTTTCGTGCTCACGATGAAAGCAACCTGCATCGATTATAGCGAAACGCATAGTTTTTCAGAAACCCTGCTAAAATACATAGCCGGCGATTCAAAATTACAGCCCTATATTTCTTATCGGCCCTGTCCCGAAAACTTCGGCAAGCTAATTTCCCAAAAGCCCCCGATTAACAGGGAAGCTTTGGTAAATGCTCTAAAAAAACAATACGCCGATCAAAGGTATGCCAATACAGAATCAACATTGGTATTTCAGAATATTCAGAGCTTAAGCCAGACCGAAACCTATACCATCACAACAGGGCACCAGCTAAATATCTTTACCGGACCACTTTACTTTATTTTCAAAATCGTTACAGCGATCAATCTGGCCTCCGACTTAAAAGCTGTCTATCCCGATAAAAACTTTGTGCCCGTCTACTGGATGGCTACAGAAGATCATGATTTTGCTGAAATCAACCACACTAAGCTGGCCGGACAAAAATTTTCATGGGATGAAACAGTAAGCGGAGCAACAGGACGAATTGACCCTAAATCCATCCGGGCAACCTTAAAAAGTTATATCAACTCTTTAGGTATCTCAGAAAACTCGCAGAAACTGGCAGCTATACTCGAAGAAGCTTATTTAAATTCAAACAGCCTTGCCGAGGCCACACGTTATTTGGTACACTGCCTTTTTGCCGAATATGGCCTGGTTATTCTTGATGCGGATGACATCGAACTGAAAATACAATTCTCAGGTATCGTTAAACAGGATATCCTTGATCAAAAAAGCCATCAGGCAATAACAAAGACGTCTAAAAAACTCGAAGAAGACGGTTTTCAAACTCAGGTTCACGCCCGCGAGATAAACTTCTTCTACCTTAAAGACGGCCTTCGCGAACGGATTGTTTTTGAAAACCAACGATGGGAAGTTTTAAATACAGACATCCATTTCAGCAGAGAAGAGCTGATTGCCGAAATAGATAATCATCCCGACAGGTTCAGTCCGAACGTAGTGATGCGTCCCCTTTACCAGGAAGTCATATTACCTAATTTAGCCTACGTTGGCGGTGGTGCCGAAATTGTTTACTGGCTGCAGCTGAAGCAAAACTTCGATCAGTTCGGAATAAGCTTCCCTATTTTAATTCCACGGAATTCTGCGCTCATCGCACGTCAATCGTTTTACAATAAGTTAGATAAGTTAAAAATCTCAGTTAAAGATATATTTAAAGATGCTGAAGCTTTAAAGAAGGAGTACGTGATCAGGCATTCTGAATATTCCCTGAACTTAAACACCGAATGGGATGAGTTTAACGCCCTCTTCGAGAAACTTAAAAAGAGATCGGCAGATATTGATCCAACCCTGGCTGCAAGTTCTGATGCGGTTAAAACCCGACTCAAAACTGCGCTCAGCAACCTCGAAAAAAAGTTCGTCAAAGCAGAAAAAAGGAATCATGAAGTCGCTTTAAGACAGATTGAAACCCTCAGAAAAACCTATTTCCCCGGCAACAGCTTACAAGAGCGCACAGAAAATTTCGGCCTGCTTTACACCCAATATGGGGATAAGTTTATTGCCGAACTTATTCATCATTTTAAACCCCTTGACTTTAAATTTACCGTCCTAGAATTTCAATCATGAGTTCATTCATTATTCAGGAAGAAGACTTAAGAAGATTTACTGAATCTGTTTTTACAAAAATCGGTTGTCCGGAAGACGACGCAAGACTTGCGGCAGATGTGCTGATAGCTTCCGACTTACGCGGAATCGACTCGCATGGTGTGGCACGCTTAAGCGGATATATACGCCTGTGGGAGAAGGGAAGAATCAATGCGACGCCCAACATCACTATCGTACACGAAACAGCCACAACGGCAACTGTCGACGGCGACAGTGGACTTGGATTAGTTGTTGCACCTTTTGCTATGAACCTGGCCATTGAAAAAGCTGAAAAGTATGGATCAGGATGGGTAGCCGTAAGAAATTCAAATCATTTTGGCATAGCCGGATATCATGCTCTGGAAGCAGTAAGACGCGACATGATTGGCTTCGCGATGACCAATGCGAGTCCGCTGGTTGCTCCTACATTTACCACCGAGCGTTTACTCGGAACTAACCCGATGTGCTATGGATTTCCCGCAGGGAAATACCCGCCGGTAATTATTGACATGGCAACCTCTGCGGCGGCGAACGGCAAATTAGAGATCGCGCAGCGCTCGGGGAAACCTGTTCCTGATGGCTGGGTTCAAAGTAGAAGCGGAGAAAACACTACCGACGCTCATGCATTAAAATCGGGCGGCTCCCTGCTTCCACTGGGCAGCGACAGAGATCACGGAAGTCACAAAGGCTTCGGACTGGGTGCTACGGTAGATATTTTATCTGCGGTGCTATCCGGCGCCAATTATGGGCCATGGGTCCCTCCGTTCGTAAGCTTCCTCGATCCTCTCCCGAATCTTCCCGGCTTAGGGATCGGTCATTTTGTAGGTGCAATGCGTGTGGACGGCTTTCGTCCGGTTGATGACTTTAAAAACCATATGGATAACTGGATCGAACGGTTTAAATCTGCAAAGCCAATAAATGAATCGCAGCCGGTTGTTATTCCCGGAGAGCCTGAACTGGCCGCAGAGATTGACCGCAAAATAAATGGAATCCCCTTAGTAGATTCAGTTGTGAACGATTTAAATGAGATTGCCTCCGCTTTAGGGATAGCCGGAATTTAAAACGGTCAAATTATTAGACCTATAAGGTTTTAGAAACCTTATAGGTCTTGATACCCTAACCCTCAATTTCCTAAAACTACTTTCCTTTTTCATAGGTTATAACACAAACCCATTACCTATGGAATCCATTGAGAACTTAAAAACAGGCGTTCCGCGGGATGCAAGTACAGAAAGCATCTGGCAGCAAAACATCGAGCGCATCCAAAGCGACACCGCTAACGAGGATATTGCCAGCACACGTTTCGATGTGCTGATTATCGGAGGCGGTATAACCGGATTAACCACGGCCATGCTTTTACAGGAAGCTGGCGAAACCTGCATTCTGGCAGAGGCGCATACTATTGGCTATGGTACCTCCGGCGGAACGACTGCTCATATCAACACATTTCTCGATAACCCATACAGCAATATTGAAAATGATTTTGGTGAAGAAGGCGCGAAAATAGTGGCGAATGCCTGCATTGAAGCAGTGAAGACCGTGGCCGATTTGGTTGGGAGATACCAGATAGAATGCGATTTTGCATATAAAAAGGGCTATCTTTATGCAGAAACCGATAAGGAGGCATCAGAGCTCGATGAAATATTAGAAGCATCAGAAAAAGCGGGAGTTGCTGTTCAGCCCGCAGATAATATCCCAGTGCCGGTTCCTTTTAAAAAAGCAATAGAATTTGATCAGCAGGCGCAAATACACCCTTTAAAATATATTTATTCGCTTGCTGAAGAGTTCATAAAAAAAGGCGGCCGGATTCTGCAGAACACCTTAATCCGGTCTACGGAGAAGGATGGAAATATTCACATCGCCAAAGCAGACAATATTTCTATCAAAACAGGAAAGATTGTTTATGCTACTCATATACCTCCGGGGATAAATCTCCTGCATTTCAGATGCGCTCCATATAGAAGTTATTCTTTAGGCGTCAAATTATCCGAAGGTAATTACCCTTCAGACCTGGCTTACGACATGAAAGCCCCCTACCACTATTTTAGAACTCACGAAATAAACGGTCAGCCATATCTCATCGTTGGTGGCGAGGATCATAAAACAGGCCACGGCAGTCCCGAAGAATCATTCAGTTCATTGGAAGATTATGTTCATCAGCACTATAAAGGAGCCCTGGTAGAGTTTAGCTGGTCGGCTCAATATTATATTCCCGCAGATGGATTGCCTTATATTGGCAAGCTGCCGGGCTTTGACGACGACGTTTATGTGGCTACCGGCTTTGGCGGAAACGGAATAACCCTGGGCAGCGTCGCAGGGAAAATATTGCGGGATGCGATTCTGGGACAGGAAAACCCCTATGCTCACCTATTTTCTCCAAGCCGGATGAAACCCGTTGCCGGCTTTACCGACTTTGTCAAAGAAAACGCTGATGTTGCCTATCATTTTATAGCCGATCGCTTTTCAGCAAAGGATATTCAGTCTTTAAATGAAATTCCTTTAGATGCCGGGGCTGTGGTTGAATATAACAATGAAAAGCTGGCGATATACAAAGATGCCACCGGTGAAATTCATGCCTTAAACCCCGTTTGCACACACGCAAAATGTATAGTAAACTGGAACGGACCCGAAAAAAGCTGGGACTGCCCTTGTCATGGCGCCCGGTATGGCATCAATGGAGAGGTTTTAACCGGACCGGCAAATAAGGGCTTACAGAAGGTTGTGATCAGCTAAAACATCTGTAACAACAAAAGCCCGGAAGTTTAAAAGTTCCGGGCTTTGTCGTTATTGAATATCGCAATTAATGTATCGCATCAAAAATTCGGTTCCAGCGTATCTTACCTAAGAAAGAACCGTTCGTATCAAAGCTCATCCAGATAAATTTAGCTTTTCCTACAATATGATCCTCCGGTACAAAACCCCAGAACCTGGAATCTAAGGAATTGTGGCGGTTATCACCCATCATCCAGTAATAATTCATTTTAAACGTGTAAGAATCTGCGGGCTTGCCATTGATAAAAGCCTGACCTCCCCTTTCTTCAAACTCATTATCCTCATACACTTTAATAACCCGTTTGTAGATCGGAATGGTTATGCTGTCAAGTTTCACCGTCATACCCTTTGCAGGGATGACAATCGGACCGTAATTATCTTCGTTCCATTTGAATGATTCTTTCCATGGGTACACTTGTGGGTTATTATAACCTTTTACCATAATTCGCGGAATTACAGACTTAATCATGGGCCACTTCTTAATGGTTTCTGATTCCTTTTTTGTCATATACAACACATAGGTGTTGGCCGCTTCAAGCTGATATTCAATATCCATATCCTGCAAAGTGCTTGGATTGATATCTGTTCCATCCGTAATTACAAAATAAGATGACTGTCCGAATTCAGGCGTTTCTGAAGGCTTTCCATTTATATAAACCTGGGTATTTACCACACTCAGAGTATCACCTCCGATTCCTACACAGCGCTTTATGTAATTCTCACGCTTATCAACCGGCCGGTTAAAAGGTTCATCAGCATCCATTGGATAGTTGAACACTACAACATCTCCGCGTTTTATACTTGTAAATCCGGGTAGTCTCCTGTACTTCAAGCCAAGACCTTCCCAGTAAGCTTTTGTACCTGTAATGGGCATCGTGTGATGCGCAAAAGGAAACGCAATCGGAGTCATCGGAACACGCGGCCCATAATCCACTTTACTCACAAACAGAAAATCGCCAATAAGCAACGACTTTTCCATTGAACCTGTCGGGATGGTATATGCTTCCAATAAAAAGCTTCTGATAAGCGTTGCAGCAACAACGGCGAAAAGAATAGCATCTGCCCACTCACGTGTGGCTGTTTTTTTATAAGGATGCTTTTCTTTAAATTCATGAGTGGCCGACTGGCCGAGATAATGGGTATTTTTATCAAATCCCCATACCGGAAATGCAAGAAAAGGAATTACGATACTTGACACATGGTCGGCAAAACTAAACTTGCCGAAACTTTTAGCCATGTCGATCAATATACCAATACCAACTATAATATTAATCACCGGGATAAAGTACAGTACCATCCACCACATCGGCCTGCCGGTTAATTTCAGCATTATATAGAAGCTGTAAATAGGAATAAGAGCTTCCCAGCCCTGCCTGCCAGCTTTTACAAACAACTTCCATAAACCAATATGATAGCCAATAAGAAGCAGAGTAATAATTATATACAATCCAAGGTTTTCCATTAAATCATTAAATATTAAAATCAAACATATCTTTCACCGAATAAAAACCTTTTTTACCCTGTAACCACTCTGCCGCCAATACAGCACCCAAGGCAAATCCTGCCCTGCCGTGTGCTTTGTGTTTAAACTCGATATCATCTACTTCCGAGCTGTACACCACAGTATGTGTTCCGGGTACATCTTCAATTCGATGAGACTCGATAAGGAGTTGCTCTGGCCTGGTAATTACTTCCGGACCATCGCCAACAAGCTCATTAACCCATTCATTCTTCCGGTTTAAGCCATCTAAAATACCTTCAGCAATGGTAATAGCCGTCCCGCTTGGCGAATCAAGTTTTTGTGTATGGTGAATTTCTTCAACAAGTACATCGTATTGAGGGTAGCGGTTCATAATCTTCGCAAGAACTTCGTTTACAAAGAAGAAAACATTTACTCCCACACTAAAATTAGACGCGTAAAGCAACGAGTTGTTACTTTCTTCGCATTGCGCCTTAATTTCCTCTATTTTATCATACCAGCCAGTGGTGCCAACAACCAAAGGCAAGCCAGCTTCAAAACAGCTTTCAATATTTGAAATAACAGAATGTGGAGTGCTGAAATCAATGGCTACATCTGCATTCTGTAAGTTTTCTGTTGTTTTCTGATCGAGACTGTTCTCATCAATCTTAAGAACTATTTCATGACCGCGGTCAAGAGCAAACTGCTCTATTATACGGCCCATTTTACCATAACCGAGAAGGGCTATTTTCATAATTTTAATTGAATTTTTATTGCCGGAACCGGCGGAATGTATGCGTGTGAAACCGATGGAATTAGGGATGGTTGTATTTTAAAACCTAATTCGTCGCTGATATCAAAGCGAAAGAATTTTGCATCAATGTAGGCATCGATGATATTTATGGCGTATAACCCCACTGCCGCCAACACACTTAAATCCCGGTTACGCCGGTAATAATCTTTATATTGAATAAGTCCCTGCTGGTCAAGTATCCTGACAAGGTCCGGATCCCGTGTTTGCCCCTCAAACTCATCTCTGAACCGCAACTCATTCAGGAACTTCCTGTAATACCGTTGGTTGAAATCTACCGCCAATCCCAGGCCAATAAAGCCCCCGTATATGATCGGTACCTTCCACCAGCGACCGTTGGTTACCTGTCCCCAGCCTGGTAAAATTGCCGAGCGTCTGATAGCTACTTTGGGCAATCTTTCCAACGCCAGTCTTGCTGAGTCTTTTACAACCTCAGGTTTTACTGGTGTGGCAGTCTTTAAATTATTTACTGTATCTGCTGGAGCATTAAAGATCGGATTTCTTTTCGCATCGGGATTACGCAGTGTAGAGTCAACAACGACAACGGTAGAATCTGTCTGCGAAAAGCCGTGCAGCGTAAAACAGCAAATTATCACAAACAGAAACACTCCTAAACGATACATTACCAGTCTAATAGTTCAAGTATTCGGCTTAAATCATCTTCGGAAACAAACGGAATTTCTATCGCTCCTTTTCCATTTCCCTGTACTTTCAAGGACACTTTCGTAGCGAACTTAGAGGTCAGATCGTCCTGAATTTTCCTATACTCAAAAGAAACTGCTTGCGGTTTAGTTTCACTTTTTTTGATTCCTGATTTTTGGATGTCGCGTACGAGCTCTTCAGCTTTACGAACCGACAAGCCTTTGGTCAGAATCTCTTTATGAACGTACAATTGCTTATCAATCTCTTCAAGCCCAAGAATAGCCTTTGCATGTCCCATGGAAATCTGGCTATCACGAATGGAAGCCTGAATAGCAGGTGGCAACCTTAATAAGCGCAGATAATTGGTAACTGTAGAACGGTTTTTACTCACCCGTTCTCCCAATTCTTCCTGCTTCAAATTACACTCGTCCAGCATACGCTGAAAGCTCAATGCAACCTCTATAGAATTAAGATTCTCGCGCTGTATATTTTCGATTAAAGCCATTTCCAGCATCTGCTGGTCATTAGCTGTACGAACATATGCAGGGATTTCCGTCAATCCGGCAAGTTTTGAAGCTCTTAACCGACGCTCTCCCGATATTAACTGGTAAGAATTACTACCTGCCTTTCTTACGGTAATAGGCTGTATTAGGCCTTGTAGTTTGATCGAATCTGATAATTCCTGTAAAGCCTCCTTATCAAATTCTGTACGGGGCTGATAAGGGTTAACTTCAACTTCGCTTATTTTAACATGAGATATAAGTCCGGAAGGCGATGTCTGGTATTCTCCGGAATTTACATTGCTACCAAGAGATTTCGTCTGCTGTACCGATTCTGAATCATCTAATAGCGCACTTAATCCTCTTCCTAATCCTGTTCTCTTTTGATACGTCATGAAATAACCGTTGCTTGTTTTGTTTCTTCCTCGCTAACCATGCCATTTTTTCGAATAATTTCGCGGGCCAGGTTCAGGTAATTGATAGACCCTTTACAGTTGGCATCGTGCATAATTACAGATACACCGTAGCTCGGCGCTTCACTTAAACGGGTGTTACGTTGGATAATTGTTTCGAATACCAGTTCCTGGAAATGAGTTTTAACCTCTTCAACCACCTGATTCGAAAGCCTTAAACGAACATCGTACATAGTAAGCAAAATACCTTCGATTTCCAGATCGGGGTTTAGGCGGCTCTGAACAATTTTGATAGTATTCAATAATTTCCCTAAACCCTCCAGTGCGAAATACTCGCATTGTACCGGTATAATTACCGAATTAGCAGCAGTAAGCGCATTTATCGTAATTAAACCCAGTGACGGAGAACAGTCGATTATGATAAAATCGTAATCATCTTTTACCTTGTCCAGCACCAGCTTCATTTTATATTCGCGCTCTGCAAGGTTTATCATTTCGATTTCCGCTCCTACCAAATCGATATGAGCCGGAAGCAGATCAAGGTTAGGCGTTTCAGTTTTCTGTATAGCATCACGAGGCTCCACATCGTTAATGATGCATTCGTAAATACTTGCCTTAATAGTACGCGGATCAAAGCCAATTCCCGATGTTGAATTTGCCTGAGGGTCTGCATCCACAAGCAAAGTGCGATATTCTAAAACAGCTAAACTTGCTGCCAGATTAATTGATGAAGTGGTTTTTCCAACTCCCCCTTTTTGATTAGCTAACGCAATAATCTTACTCATTCTTTATCCTGGTTTCAAGGGTAATTTGTGCTTACAGAAAGATTAATAGTTAATTAAAATACTATTTTTGCCATTCTTTAAGCTTTTTAACAATCGCCTAAGATACAAACTTTAAACAATTTAATCAGAGCAGCACCTTTTGGTTTTGCACATATTATCCACAACATGACAACCATTATTGCCAGTACAAACAGACCCGAAAGTTATACATTGAGAGTAGCAGAACACTATCAAGGCATGCTTTGGGATTTGGGTATTGATGCAAAAATCTTATCTCTGGGCAATCTTCCCGAGAAAATCATACACCCTGCAATGTATGAAAACCAGAAAATTGAAAGCTGGCAGCCAATTCAGAATTTAATTTCGGCAACCGAGAAGTTCATTTTTGTGATTCCTGAGTACAACGGAAGTTTTCCGGGAATTTTAAAGGTTTTTATTGATGCCTGCGAATTCCCATCAAGCTTCAGTGGCAAAAAGACAGCACTGGTTGGTATCTCAACCGGGAAATATGGAAACGTTAGAGGAGTGGACCACATGACGGGTATTTGCCATTACATGAACCTGGATGTTATGTCGTTAAAATTACACATTCCACACATTCATAAAGAGTTTGACGAGATCAATAAGCTATTTAAAGAGGATACCTTAAAATTCACAAAACAACAAATTGAGCGGTTTGTGAAGTTTTAAAAATAAACTGTACACAGCAAATTTCTCCTACAACTGCAGCAGTGCCTTCAATTTTACATGCCCCGTTTTACTCACCGGCAGGCTTTCGCCTGATTTAATTACCAGCCGGTAAGAATCTTTTTCATAAGGCACAAGCTTAGTTATTTCTGAAACCTTCGCGATAAAAGAACGATGCACCCGCACAAACTGCTTATCATCTAGACTGCTTTCAAAAAAATGCATTGTCTTATTTTTCAGAAATACGCCTTCTGAAGTATGAATTTTCACGTAATCATCGTACGCTTCAAGATAGATGACATCGGCGGTGGGTATAATCTTTATTGAGCTTCCCGATTTTACCACGATGCGCTCACTATGGATTGGTGAAACCGGCGCAGTTTCGAGCAGAGCCTGTACCTGCTGTCTGGCTTCCGACAGGTTCTTTCTTTCCATCCACTTTTCAATAGCTTTTTTAAAACGATCTTTGGAAAAAGGCTTCAGCAGGTAATCAATCGCATGGGTTTCGAAAGCTTTAATAGCATACTCATCGAATGCTGAAGTAAAAATTACACCGGGACGCTGCTCGATAAGTTCAAGCATCTCGAATCCGGTGATTTTCGGCATCTGGATATCCAAAAAAATCAAATCGGGTTGATGTAGAGCAATTGCTTTAACGCCTTCAAATCCGTCACCACACTCGGCTACAACCTGAACATCAGGATACTCTTCCAAGTACTCTTTGACCACTTCTCTGGCTAAGGGTTCGTCATCTATAAGGATAGCCTTTGTCATATCTGAGGGATCTTAACGCTTGTCATAAAAATATTATTTTCTCCATAAGTTTCCAGTAAATCAGTTCTGGCAAATAATAAATAAAGCCTTCTTTTGATGCTATCCAAACCAAATCCGGTTCCGCTGTTTGGTCTGACAGTATCCTTATCGTAGGGATTTTGAATGATCATCAGCAGATAATTCTGCACACACTTTGCGTCTATCGTTATGACAACTTCACCTGTGGTATCGTATAATCCGAATTTGATAGCATTTTCTACAAGAGGCTGCAAAAGCATAGCGGGTAAAATTAACCCACCGCAACCTTCCTCCTGCCTGATTTCAGTTTTGAGCCGGTGTCCAAACCGTACTTTCTCAATATCTAAATACAATTGCAAATGTTGCAATTCTTCTTCCAGCGTAACAAATTCATTTTCTTCCTTACGCAAAGTCCCTCTAAGAAAATCCGATAGCTGGTAAATCATGGTACGGGCTTCATCTGGTCTTCTTCCGATAAGTGCACTTATTGAGTTTAAGCTGTTAAAAAGAAAATGTGGTTGTAATTGCTGGCGCAAATTATACAACTCAGCATCACGTGCCAGGCGTTCTGCATCAGATTTTCGCCGCTCGCTTTCTTTCTGTTCTTGCTGAGTATACCACAGCATGCTAATTAAAGCCATTCCGCTGATAACAAGAAAAGCAACACAAAACCTGATGATTAGAGATTTATCAATTACAGCTACATAAATAGAATCAACAATCAGCCCATCATTATAGGCTATCTTCAACAGCAGAAACCGAGTAATAAAAACAGCCAGCGCAGCAAGCAGAGCACACCACGCAGCAATATAAAAATACTTTCCCTTGCCTGGCTGATAGTATCTTAAGGTATTACTGACAATAAGTGCCGAAAAAAGGATGGAAACATTGTTTACCGCAGCATCTATTAAGCAAGTTTGAACATCAAAACCCAGCCAGTATAGCGTTGCTGCATGCAAGCCCATCCATATAAGCCAGGCTCCAAAAAGGAATCCTAAAACACGCTTCGATGACAATAGCGGTGTAGCCACGTTCTTTATTAAAAACTGCGAATATCTATTCCACCAAAAATGGAAGTTCCTTTAATTACCAGATGTTTCTCTTCAGAGATAGCCTGATTCATAAGCAATGGTCGTTTATCTTCTATTCCACCGAAAATTGCGACTAAATCAGACGACACTTTCCAATGCGGAGGTACAATTATTTTCGTCCCGCCAAATACCTGCGTTATTTCAAGTTCAACTCTGGGCGAAAGAATATCTGCCTGAGTCAAAATAATTTCAGCGCCTCCCATTATTGCTACTATTTCGCCACCCTGAAAGTTTTTAGAAACAATATTTTTCTTCACTCCACCAAAAATTGATACGATATCAATATAATCGTCAACCGTGCCCTGTGTGGGGGAAATAGGTTCATTATCTTCATTAACCCGCTTATCCCAGGTCAGGTCAGACCCAACAGGTTCATTATCTTCTTTACCCCAGTTGGTAATCTTCTTTTTTCCGATTATCAGATAAAGTCCGAGTCCGATTATAGCAATGGGCCATATAAAATCATCCAGATCCACATGCGAGAATATCTTCTCAGCCAGAAAGATCACTCCGATCGTTATTAAAATAAAAGAACTGGGATTCCTGAACTGATGGCGGCGTCCGGTAAAAATTCCGATTCCTATTAAAACCATTGGCCAGCTTATTACCCAATCCGGAACAAAGATCCCTAAACTTCTTAAAAGCATTATCGCTCCAAAGATCAGCAAAGCTATCCCAACCCACTTCTTCCCGGTTCCAAACTTCTTTCGTTTATTTATTCCGTCCATTTCGCACTATTTAATTCAAACTTAATAAAATCTTTTAAGCCTCTTTATTTTATCAGACGCAGCAAAAAACATTTGTTACTTTCTGGCATCTGCTTTTTTAAACAAATTACTTATCAAATCAAATGTATAGGAGTTTAAACATGCAGACAACAGATATTAGGCAGAGCCGTTGGAGAGGTCGGTAAATGGGCGGATTTATTCGGTTAAAAATCCAGGAACCGAGAGCGATAAAAGGGATCAGAAATCAGCATCCTTCTTTGTGGCACATATATACCTGTGTTCTGTTGCAAATCCTCATTTCGCTAAGGGGTCGGCTCATTCCGGTTTTTCCCACTACACCCGGGTTTAATTGGGGAAAATTTAGCGCAGACAGCGTTCGAAACGTTGTCTACGTTAAGCCTTAATATGCTTTCCTTAGCTGATCCGCAAATTGGTCAGGAAGCGGACTATCTTCAACAGCCTTTGCAGCTCTCTCCACATCATATTCAAACCGGACAAAATCCACTTGCATATTTGCCTTATCGAATTTATCATCCAGCGTCAGCAGCACATAACAGCCTCTCGGATCACCGTCCTTCGGTTTGCCAACAGAGCCCGTATTTATAATGTGTTTAACACCTTCAGCCGCTTTAATTACCCTGTGATAAGGCTTATGAGAATGGCCGCAAAAAAGGATATCGGCACTTGCCTGCCCTAGCAGATCAAGCACGTATTCTTCCCGAAGATCTTCAAGCATATATTCTTCCACGCTTCGCGGACTGCCATGTACGAGAAGCATATTTAGTAAACTTTCATTAAGCTGATACTCGAGGCGAATATGTGCGGGTAAAGCTTTCAAATATACTCGGGCTCCCTCATCAATAATATGATAAGCATGATTCTTCCCTGAGGAATCAGAAAGGGTTTTAATTTTCAAATCATGATTACCAGCAATGGTTGCAATTCCCCGTCTTCGAATTTCAGCGATAATTTCATTGGGCCAAACATTATAGCCAACTAAATCGCCTAAGCAATAAACTGCATCGGGCTTTTTACTATCCAAATCCTTAAGAAATGCTTCGAAAGCGGGGAGATTTGCGTGAACGTCCGAAAAAACTGCAATCCTCATAACTAGGCCTTACGTAACATTTCTGCATATTCATTTGGCAAGGGACTATCTTCCACCGCATTGGCCGCTTTTTCAACGTCATATTCAAACCGGACAAACTCAACCTGAATACTGTCTTTGTCGAGAATTGAAGCATTATCATTAATTGTAATGATTACATAGCCGCCACGAGGATCGCCGTCTTTTGGCTTACCTACCGACCCAATATTTATGGCGTGGCGGAAACGTTGAGTTCCATCAGATTCTGTCGATAAAACTCGATGATAAGGCTTATGAGTATGACCGAAGCACATAATATCCGCACTTGCCTGTTCCATAATACGAATCATACTCTTTTCCTCACGGTCTTCAAACAGATATTCATTCACCTTCCGCGGACTGCCATGCACCAATAACAGACTAAGCTTATCTTCATTCAACTGAAAGTCAAGCCGGATATGGGATGGAAGCGTTCTCAAATATGCCCGCTCTTCATCCTTCACCAATTCATTTGTAAATGAGATGGAGATTTTTCCCATTTCCTTTTCCTGATCTGTTTTATACGCACATCCACATTCATCACTTTTACGACCGATTCCAAAGTCATAGTTTCCCGTGATGGTTGGGATACCGCGTCTGCGAATTTCGTTTATAACTTCATTTGGCCAGATATTATATCCTACCAGATCGCCGAGGCAATAAATAGCGTCGGGCTTTTTAGCGTCTACATCTTTAAAAAAAGCTTCCAGTGCCGGAAGATTTGCGTGTACGTCTGAAAATAAAGCGATTTTCATCGAAGGAGATTTTTCGTTTGTGGATGTTGTTTTTTTGTACTCAAGAGCGCTCCGCCGTTTGAGATGTGAGACATTAGATTTGAGATCGTGCAGGTGTTCATATTTATATGTTTATTATTAAATAATTATTGAAGGATTTCCTTCTTATAATATTTATTTCGCAACCAAAAAGCCACATTTACCAATGCGATTAATGCCGGAACCTCTACCAGCGGACCAATAACGCCGGCGAAAGCCTGCCCGGAATTAATGCCGAACACACCAATGGCTACAGCGATCGCCAATTCGAAGTTATTTCCAGCCGCGGTAAATGCTATAGAGGCGTTTTGCGAGTAATCCGCGCCCAATGCTTTTCCAAAAAAGAAGCTCACGAGGAACATGATGGCGAAGTAAATCACCAAAGGAATGGCAATCCGGACCACATCCATCGGTATCTGGACAATAAGCTCCCCTTTTAAACTAAACATCACCACGATGGTAAAAAGCAGGGCGATTAAAGTGATTGGAGAAATTAAAGGAATGAATTTTTTGGTAAACCACTCCTCTCCCTTCAAGCGGATTAAACTATAGCGACTAATGAGTCCCGCGGCAAAAGGAATTCCGAGGTAAATGCCTACTGATTTCGCAATTTCCTGAATGGTAATATCGACCACCGCGCCCTCCATTCCGAACATCGGCAACAGCAAAGTGATGAAAACATAGGCATAAACACTATATAATAATACCTGGAAAATACTGTTCAATGCAACCAACCCTGCCGCATACTCGCGACTACCCTCAGCCAGTTCGTTCCATACAATAACCATAGCAATGCAACGAGCGAGTCCGATAAGAATTAAACCCACCATATACTCGGGTTTATCATGCAGAAAAGTAACCGCCAGAATAAACATCAGAATGGGTCCGATTACCCAATTTAATATCAGTGATGCGCTCAATACTTTTGTATTTCTGAACACTTCTCCCAGGTTTTCATATTTCACTTTCGCCAGGGGTGGATACATCATTAAAATCAATCCTATAGCCAAAGGAACATTTGTAGCTCCGTTTGAAAATGAATTGATAAATGCGGAAGAAGATGGTAAAAAATAGCCGATTGCAACTCCGAGCGCCATTGCAATAAATATCCATAAGGTTAAGTATTGATCAAGGAAACTGAGTTTTTTTCTTTCGGCCGCCGGAGCGCAATTAATAGCTGACATGTAATTTCTATTCGATTTTTTTAACCTTTAAAAGCATTGAAACCTAATCTAAGGTCTCAACGCTCTATGTTGCAATATTAATAAGATACGGATTAAATCAGGTATGAAATCCAATTAAACCAAATTGCTACGAGCAACATCCCGGCTTGCAACAGGCTTCCTCCGAGGGTTTCTGCGCAAATACACTAATGCTGAATATTCCCGTGTTACCTGCTTTATAAGCAAGCAGCTCCTCTGGATTCAGGTAATTGGCAAGAATATCATCTGGAATTGTAATCGCCTTTTCCTTCTGAATCTTAATATTTTCAAATCCGTTATTTTTTATCAGATCTAAATAATTTTCCTTTTGAATGGCTCCCGAAACACATCCGGCATACATTTCGGCGGCATTCTGCAACTGAGAAGGCAAATTTCCGACCAAAACTATATCAGAAATACTGAAGTGTCCTCCCGGTTTTAATACGCGATAAATCTCCTTAAACACATTGTCCTTATTGGGAACCAGGTTCAACACACAGTTACTTACAATTACATCGGCAATGTTTGCAGAAACAGGCATTTTTTCAATATCGCCTTGGCGAAACTCAACATTATGAAATCCAAGTTTTTCGGCATTTTCCCTTGCCTTATTTATCATGGCTTCGGTAAAGTCGATACCGATTACCTTACCTGCCTCACCTGCTTCAGCCCTGGCTACAAAACAATCATTCCCAGCGCCCGATCCGAGATCAATTACAACATCGCCCTTTTTTATCTGCGCAAACTTGGTAGGCAATCCGCATCCCAAGCCTAAGTCGGCGTCGGGATTATATCCTTCGAGATTACTGTAATCATCACTCATGATATTGTAAACCTCTTCGCTGCAACAGCCGGAGCCACAACATGAAGTTTCGTTCGTCGATTTATCCTGCAAAGCAATTTCACTATACTTTTGCCTTACCATTTCTTTTACTTCGTCGTCTGTTTTCATAATTTTAATTATTTGTATTATTGCAATATTGCGATGATTTAATGCAAAAAATTTTAACAACAGTTTTTTGAACCTTGATACGAGGCGATGAAATCTCCAAATATGCTTTCAAGCATCTTCCAACTCTCCGGATTTATGCAATAACACACACTCACTCCCTCTATGGTTCCCTGAATTAAGCCCACATTTTTAAGCTCTTTTAAATGTTGTGATATTGTTGCCTGAGCTAAACCTAACTCGTCTACCAAATCTCCGCATATACAGGCGTTTGTTTTTATGATCTGCTGTATAATCGCAATTCGGGCCGGATGAGCTAAAGCCTTTAATAATTGAGCCAACCTGTTTTGCTCTTCAGTAAAAATTTCCGATTTAGTCAATCCCATTACATTGCAATATTACGATGAATATAATTCAAATCAAAATTTATTTTCAAAAACGTGACATTGTAATCTTTTAACAAATGCGCATAATCACGAAACTCTTTGATACAAGGCACGTTAAATACATTAAGATTATGTAAGTTTAATATTAATTAATCTAAGAAATTGAGAGCCCTAAAACATACTTCAGGGGGTACAACGATACTCATATTCCTGCTAATGCTTTGGCACAGTCAAAGTGTGGCACAGAATTATAGTTTCGAATTTTATGGAAGCACCTTCAATTTCGAACTGGACGAATCGGTGAAGGTTAAATTTTCAGACACCGTCGACGAAAAAATGCTTAGCGCCTTTTACACGTCGATAAACAAATCTAATTACCAGCCAATAGTAAAAGCTCTAATCTCTCATAAAGAAAAACACCAGTTAAACGACTGGCTCTATTATCAGTTGATCCGCAAAACGGCGCAGCAAATAGCTCCAAAGGCTACGAATTATTATCGGTACACTTTATACAAGTGGTTCTTTCTGGCCAAAACCGGTTACGATGCAAGGCTTGCCCTGGAAAAAGATAAAATTCTTTTTTATGTTTTAAGCGATGATGACATTTCTGACATTCCCTTTTATACGAGCAACGGTAAACAATACGTATGCTTAAATATTCACGACTACGATAATATCGATCTGAAAAGAAATAAGATCTATCCTGTAGATATTGTTATCCCCGAAGGCAAAAATTCATTTTCGTATAAGGTAACCCAAATGCCCGAATTCAAATCAGAAGACTATTCGGTGAAAAATATTGCTTTTAATTATAAGCAACGGGTTTATCATTTCGATGTATTGATGAACTCAGAAATTCAGGGGATTTTCCGTAATTATCCTGTCGTAGACTTTGCTTCGTATTTTAATATTCCACTAAGCAAACAAACCTATAGCTCACTAATTCCAAATCTTAAAAAGAACATCGCCAAAATGAGTCAGAAAAAAGGTGTGGATTATTTAATGCGCTTTACCCGCAACGCGTTTCCATATGCCGATGATGATTTGAATTTTGGCAAAGAGAAACGCCTCTCACCCGAACAAACCTTATTTTCAGAATACAGCGATTGCGATGACAGAGCAGCATTATTCTTTTACCTGGTTAAAGAGATATATAATCTGCCCATGATTGCTCTCCTGTATCCAACACATATTACAATGGCTGTGCAGTTTAACAAACCTACCGGGAAGCCAATAATTTATAACGGAAAAAGGTATTCAGTTTGCGAGGCAACACCGCAGGATCGGGACTTGAAAGTTGGGCAGTTATCGTCTAAACTTCAGAATGCTTCGTATGAGGTGGTTTATGCATATGAGCCGTGATTTTAATCATACACGAAATTAGGATAGAAATACTGTTTTAAGTGCAGGGTATCTAATGGCATGTTTCCTTCAACTGTAGCCATAATTATTTCAGCTTCGATCAGCCATTTGGTTTGATCAGCTGGATTTCCAGGACTTAAATTTTTGCCTTTCACAAAGCCTCCGACAGGTTTTAAATCTACTGTATTACGCAATAGTATGTCGCTATTTAAATATTTAACAAATCCGTTTTTAATTTCATCAGGACGTAATAAAAACTCATCGCTTTGCATGGGTGCTTTAATCCATAAGGTAGATTCTTGTTTATAAGAAAAGACAGGTATTTGTATCACACTTTTAAACACTCTATAATCACCCTGGATTAAGCCATTTGATTGGATGTCGGAATGCTCGGTGAATACGTATGAACATTCGGCGTTTTCGGGACAGGTTGTTAGAGGGCTATCCTTTATACTAAGACTATTCTTTTTACAAGATGCTATTTGAATAATCAGGACCAGAGATAATAAACTTAATAATTTCATAGGGCTTTTATTTTTCTATACGGAGCGATTGAACAAATACTTACAGATTCCTTAAACTAAAAAACCCCGCCAAATGGCGGGGCTTTTCTCAAATTTTTACAAATCTTAGTAGATAGCATTTTTTGGATCCCAGTTAGCCCATCCGGAGGTCCAGTTTGTAGTGCCCATAGCGCCTGCAAATGTCTCTACCGTAAAACCAGTAGCAAGGTCGCCTTCGAACTTCGCTTTTCCGTTTGCCGGAGAAGAAGCTTTCAGGGTTAAGTTAGGTGAACCTAACTCAATGCTGTTAAAGCCGGCTGCATCTGCATTGGCTACAGTGGTGTTTCCTTTCGTTCCTGCAAACGTAGTCAAAGCAGCTACATCTGCAAACGAAGTTACCGTTCCTGACAAACCATAATTGGCTGCGTTACCGAATACAATGTTGTTAGAGAAACCTGCTCTGCCTGCAAGTGCCTCAGCCGCCGGGAACTCTGTAAATTCTACAGCATTTCCTTTAGCGTTAACGATTATTGAATTTGCTAAAACCAATCTACTGTTAAGTCCGTAATGGATACCCGCGCCATGGTTAGCGTTTGAGCTCGGTCCAGGACCGATGAAAGTAAAGTTAGACATAATAGGCTTTGTATATTTACCTCCTGTTACGGCACCCTTATTCTCAAGTTCGATAGCCTTTGAAACGCTCTTATCTGCAAGATTAGGATCCTTTATCGAAATACCATATTGGATCTTGCCGGTATAACCGTGATCGAAATCGAAATCGTCATCAACAGTTCTGTAAACAATCAGGTGGGTTGCATTAACGGTTCCACCAAAAAACTCGAAACCATCATCGCCACCGTATGATACCTGAACGTGGTGAAATGTTGTTCCGCTACCTACACCGCAAAGAGTTAGGCCATTCAATTCTTTGTCAGCCTCAACAGGATAACCGGCAAATTCGATACGTACGTAGGTAAAGCTTCCTGAATTATCAGCCGGATTGGTTCCACCATATTCGGCAACGCCAGCTCCTAAAATTCCTCCTTCGTATTTAGCAGTTCCGTCAGCAGTATTTACCGTAGAATTTCCAGAGATAACGATTCCCGCCCAGTCACCTTCTTTTCTCATACCAACCGCCTGGTCAGACGTAAAAACAATCGGGTTAGACGCAGTACCATTTGCTTCAATGTCACCATCCTTCTCGATAAAAAGTGCAGCTTTAGTTGCCTTTTCACCTTTAATTACTGTACCTGCGGGAATAACAAGTTTTCCCCCTCCCATTACCCTAACATATCCTCTCAAAAGGTAAACTTTATTCGCACTGAGGGTTTTAGTAGAAGTTATCTGACCTTCTAAAATTTCCTGCTCTTTCACAATAATCTCCTCATCAACGGGATCATTGTTTTTACAAGCACTGAACACAGTTAGCACTGCAAACAGCATAACTGTAAAAAATTTAGTTCTTTTAATATTCATAATTTTCTCTTTTGTAAGATGTTTCAAAAATAAGTTTGTTGTATTATCAGGGATTTAACCCTATGTTACCTTATGATTAATTCTTAGAATTTGTATCCAAACCCCAGGGATATTGTTCTGCCAAACTGAACCGAGTTAATCAACTGATCTGAACCAGAATCGTAAGTCTTATTTGTATTAATGTCCTGGTAAAAGTTTGCATCGCTATCAAGAAGGTTACTAATACTGAGTTTCAGTTCTCCTTTACTTTTAATTATTGATTTCGATAACTGAAAGTCAATCAAATCGCGGGGTGCCTCATAAATGTCCGGATAATCGGCCTGGAACGTGTCGCCGTTGTATTGACCAAAGCCAACAATAGCTATTCGTCTTCCAATTCTGTTGTAAAGTAAATTGGCCTGCAAGCCGCTTTTAGGTTCTGAATACTGGAAGCCTGTATTTATAAGATAAGGCGACTGACCTTGCAATGGCCGCTTATCTAATATGGTTACTGCATTGCCAAAATTCACCTGTGATTTTATTGCAGCGGCGTTGGCCGTAAACACCAGGTTTTTGAAGAAAACCGAACCCGAATTAATAAAGCCAAGGTTGTGTCTTAACTCTAGTTCCGCCCCGAAAACTTCGGCCTCGGGCGCATTTATATAGGAAATTGATTTACTTGCCGCAGTCGATCCCGAAAGGATGTTGCTTTCTATAGGTTTTATCAAATGCTTGTAAAACACTGAAAATGAAATCAGCTGTCCGGGGGAAGGGTACAACTCATAACGTAAGTCGATATTATCAATGGTGGTTCTCTGAAGCTCGGTGTTTCCGATTTTCACCGTGCCTGTAACGAAGTCATAAAAACTGAACGGAGCAAGTTCCCTGAACTGGGCACGGGCAACGGTTCTTCCGTAGCTTGCCCGCAGATTAGACGCGTCATTAAGTGCATACGACAAATTAATTGAGGGCAGTATATCAAGATAGTTGTTGTTGATGCTCACTGCACCGGAATTATCGCGGGTATCAAGCGTTTCAATATAATTTTCAACACGCAGGCCCCAGGTTGCTTTCAGCTTTTTGAACAGCTCGTTTGTCATCATTAAATAGCCGGCATTTAAGTCGCCCGAGCCATCATACGTATTGGCGGGATTCGTAATATCATCAAGGTAAAACTTATCTTGAGCTATATTAGCAGAGCTGAAAAGCTGGCCCTGAGGAAGACTTAGCAGGGCTTCAGAAGCGGCAAAGTCGTCGGTATTTATCACATACCCAAGAACCCGGGCCGACACGTTACGCTGTTTATACTGCTTCAATAATCCAGCCTTAATAGTTTGGTTTTGCCCTTTGATCTCAACCGGCAGTGTATAATTTACCGAAGCTCCAAAGACATTTTCACCTAATTCGCTAAAAAAGCGACCTGCAGTAGACGGTGTAGCAACTGATGGCACCTGAGCCTGATAAGGGACCTCTGCGTTATCGGTAACTTTTTTCACAAAGGCAAGGCGCCGTAAATCGGGCTGGTCGTTTGTAATTCTGCTAAACGACGTGTTCCAATTCAAACGCGATTTATTCTTTTGCGACAAAAGGTGTTCGCCCTCAAGAACGGAGTTTATAAGTGATTTATCAGTTACCTCTTGTTGTGAGACTTTTTGTAGTGATTGTATATCAAATGTTCCGGAGCGTTGCAGGTAATTATCCTCAAAGCTTTGGTTGAACACATTTTTCAACGCAAACTTGTGGTTTCCTTTGATGTATGAAATATTAGCCAGCACGCCCAGCGTAGAGCTGAAATTATAATAGTTGTCGTTATATTGAAACAAGGGAATACCGCGACCGGTGGCTCCCGCTTCATTATAATCATTCCGCTCTTCCTGCGAAATTGTTGCTGCATTTCTATAATTGGTTGAAAGGATAAGTCCTAGCTTGCTATCATTTTTAAAATGAAACGAATTACCATATACTAGCTGTATACTTTGGGTAGGCATTGTGGTTCCGAGATTGTTTATCCCCCATGAATTATTAAACTGTTTGGTTAAAGCAACTCGTCGATCGATTGGCTGGTTAACATACCGCTGCCGCGAGGCTGGAAAAGATGACGGCATGGCTCTTGAAGATGCGCCGAAGCCGGAGAAGTCTAATATACTTCGTGAATTGCCGTAGAATGGCTTGAACGTCGAAATACTATTGTATCCAACGCTATAGCTGAACTGCAAGTTCTTTAGGTCCGGAAAATCTTTAGTTTTTATCTGAACAGCACCGCCTGCAAAATCGCCCGGAAGATCAGGTGTCGCGGTTTTACTTATAATAACATTATCGATAAGCGCCGAAGGAATAACATCAAACGAAAAGGTCTTCCTGTCTGCCTCAGAACTCGGCAGCGGCGAGTTGTTTATCATCGCATTGTTATATCTGTCGCTCAATCCCCTAACAATGATGAATTTATTATCCTGCACACTGGCACCACTCACTCGCTTCAATACCTCACCCGTATTTTTATCAGGCGAACGACGGATCACGTCGGCAGAAATTCCGCTAGACATACTAATTGCATTTTTCTGCTGTACATATAAACCGCTAACAGACTCCTGCTTAGCCGTAGCCGTGATAACCACCTGCTGCAACTCCTGGCCAGATTCTTCCATCACAACATCAAGATTCGTCACCTTCCCTGCCGAAACAAGTATATCCGAAATCTTTTTGGTAGGATAACCCACATACGAAAACTCTAATGTAAATGTACCTGCGGATAGCCCTGCTAAAGTATATCGCCCTTCAACATCACTTGTGGTACCTTTGGTAGTTCCTGAAACCTTTACAGAAACTCCGATAAGCGTTTCACTGGTTTTTTTGTCGCTAAGTTTTCCAGTGATTTTGCCTTGTGCGAAAGTATCTGAGATTAATACTCCGGTAATACATACAACAATAGCTAAAATTCTGATAATGAGATTGTGTTTCACTTTTACAATTTTTGATTCGTTGCAAAAGTATTATCGCAATGTTAGCTGCATGTTACCCGTCAATTAAAGAAAGGTAAGGTTTAAATTAACTCAGTGTTAAGAGGTAGAGCAGGTGAATTATTATTTGCCTGTTAAATCGCCCACTATTTTAGCAGACAACAGGGCCAGTGGAATTCCACCTCCGGGATGCACGCTGCCTCCGGCAAAATACAAGCCCTTTATTGCTGAAGAAAAGTTCGGGTGCCGCAGAAAGGCCGCGAATTTATTATTTGAACTGGTTCCATATAAAGAACCCTGATAAGAAGACGTTTTGGACTCGATGGATCTGGGATCTAGGATGGTTTCGCTTTTGATTCGGGATTCAATGTCCTTTCCTAAAACACGACTTAACTTTTCCAGAATATTTGTTCTGGCCTGAGCGATAAGCGTATCCCAATCCTGACCGGTATTTGACGGAACATTAATCATCACAAACCAATTTTCGCATCCGGGTGGAGCATCATCAGGTTTATATTTTGAAGTAATATTGATATAAACAGTTGGGTCCTGATGAATTTTTTCTTCTTTCCAGATAGCATCAAACTCTTGCTGGTAATTATTACTGAAAAAAATATTGTGAAGATCCATTTCAGGAAACTCTCCATTAATACCCCAGTAAAAAATCAACGCAGAACTGCTCCGCTCCTGGCCTAATGTACCTTGCGGAGCTTTAAGATGTGGCAGCAGCTTTTTATACGTGAACCAAACATCCATATTCGAAACCACAATCGATGCGTTTTTCTGACTATCATTAACTTTTACCCCTTTTACAGCATCATTTTTAATTATGATTTCATCAACCCGAGAGCTATAGTTGAACTCCACACCCAAATCCTCTGCAAGCTTTACCAAACTTGTGGTAATGCTGTACATTCCACCTTCAGGGAAATAGGCACCATAATGATATTCAAGATGAGGGATTACATTTAAAGTGGCGGGTGCCTGATAAGGATCCGAACCATTGTACGTGGCATACCTATTAAACAACTGCACTGTTTTTTCATCCCTGAAAAAGGACTCATTCGCTTTATTCATGCTACGCATTGAATCTATCCCGGCTATTTGAAGAAAGGACTTTAAAGTATCAATACTCAAATAAGTTTTTAAACGATGCAGGGATTTTTCAAGAAAAACGTGGTTTGTGATGGAATAAATCTTCCCGCTTTTTTTTAAGAAAGCTTTTACAGAAGATGCCGGATCGGCTGTTTTGGCCGCTATTTCATCGGCAAATTTCTCCGGATCGGACCAGGCGTTAATTAATGTGCCATCCTCATAAAAATAAGCACACAGCCTGTCAAGACGCCTGTATTGAAAATAATCTCTGGGATCTTTTCCCGCCAAATCGAACAATTCATCCACGTATTGAGGCATGGTAAACAAACTCGGACCAGCGTCGAAACGATATCCCGCGGCCTCAAACTCCGAAAGTTTACCCCCGGGATAAGAATTCGCCTCGAACACCTTTACCGAATATCCCTTAAGTGCTAAGCGAACGGCGCTGGCAATTCCCGCAATACCAGCTCCTATTACTATAGCTTGCCTGGAGTGATTTGCGATTTGAGACATAAGATCTGGGATCTACAGAATATCAGGGTTGTTACTTATTACGGTTGACGTAATAGGAAATTATGATTGCTACGATAAAGATTACCCCTACAACTACTGCGCCTAATTTGCCCTGCTGTTTATCCTTTAAGATAATAGAATACATTACAAAGATTAGGGGGACAACGATAACGAGTCCGAAGATTAATGATGTGATTCCCATTTAATTAATTTAAAAACTCATTCTCGCCAAAGGGGCGATATCCTGACCAACAAAATCTTTTGCTAAAAATTTATAATATCCGGCTATTGCAATCATAGCTGCATTGTCTGTACAATATTCGAAAGACGGGATAAAAACATTCCATCCGTATTTTCCAGCATACTCCTGTACGGTATTTCGCAAATCAGAGTTAGCGGATACTCCACCTGCAATGGCTATATCTTTAATATCATATTCCTTTGCCGCACGTTTCAATTTAGCCAGCAAAATTGTCACAATCCGGTGTTGAACAGATGCGCAAATATCAGCGAGATTATCCTCAACGAAATTCTCATTCAGCTTTTTATTATCACGGATGAAATATAATATCGCCGTCTTTAATCCGCTAAAGCTGAAATCAAGTCCGGGAATCTGTGGCTCGGGAAAAGAGTAAGCCAGTGAATTACCTTCCTTCGCGTATTTATCAATCAATGGCCCTCCCGGATATGGAAGATTTAAAATTTTTGCCGTTTTATCAAAAGCTTCACCTGCAGCATCGTCAGTAGTTTGGCCAACAATCTCCATTTCAAAGTAATCTTTAACCAATACTATTTGCGTATGGCCTCCAGAAACGGTTAGGCACAAAAAGGGGAAATTGGGCTTCGGATTATCAATAAAGTGCGCCAGAATATGCGCCTGCATATGATTAATCTCTACCAGGGGCAGAGAATTGGCAAGAGCAAATGCTTTTGCGAACGACGTTCCAACCAATAAAGAACCTAATAAACCGGGGCCCCGGGTAAAGGCTACCGCACTGATGTCTTTTTTGTTTATTTTTGCGACTGCAATAGCTTCTTGTACTACAGGAATTATGTTTTGCTGATGTGCCCGGGATGCAAGCTCGGGAACAACACCACCATATTTCTGATGAACTATTTGGTTCGCTATAATATTTGACAGTATTTCACCGTCTTTACATATAGATGCCGAAGTTTCATCGCAGGACGATTCTATACCAAGGATTATTGCCAAAACTGTATCTTAAATTTTTTGTTTGCTAGTTAAACTACAAAATTATTAAAAAAGTACTCAAAATAACGCTTTGGACGCTGACAGTAATTATTTTACTGGCAGCCGCTTTACTGTTTTCACTGCAATTTAAGCCAGTACAAACAGTTGTAGCGAAAAAAGCGGCGGATTACCTTTCCAAAAAATTGAACACAACAATCTCGATCAAGAGTTTGTATGTCAAACCATTCAAATCTTTAGTACTCGAAGGTTTGTATGTTCAGGATCTCGACAAAGATACTCTTCTTCATTCGCCAAAGTTTACCCTCGATTTAAATTATTTTTCAAGAAAAGAACGAATAGTTTCGGTGAACACTGTGCGAATGGACGACGGAAAGTTTTTCCTTAAAACCTATAAGAATGGAGAAACTAATCTTCAGTTTATAATAAATTACTTTAATACCGGAACCACAAAACCAAGTGCCACGCCCAAAAAAAGGTATAAGGTGAACTTTGATAAAGTGGTTTTGAATAACATTGATTTTAAATACAAGAACTTCAATCGTGTAAGCGTTTTAAAACGTATTAATTTTGATGATCTGCATTTACGAAATCTTAATGCAGTCGTTTCAGAAATAAATACAAGAACACATCTTTTCGAAGGAAAGGTTCAAAATTTAAACTTTACAGAGAAGAGCGGTTTCTATTTAAAAAACCTGACTACCGAGGCCGCAATAGATACCAACCAGATGGAATTCAAAAATCTCGTTTTGCAAACACCGCAAAGCCAGGTTTCTGATTACCTTCTTTTGAAATACAATAATTTTAAAGACTTAAATAAATTTGTAAGCAAAGTTTACATCAAAAGCAACTTAAAAAACTCGGTTGTCCATACTAAAGACCTTGGCTTTTTCGCAGACAATCTCCCTCCTAACTTTGAAGTAAAGGTTAAGGGACAGGTAAGCGGGTATATTAACAACTTAAGGGCACGTAATTTCTACGCTTCGGCCGGGCAAGCAACCTACATCAAAGGTGATTTTGACATTAAAGGACTACCCAACAAAAACAAGACCTATGTGAATTTGCGCTTTGAGCAGATGCACAGCAATAAAAAAGACGCCGATCGTTTAATCCGCCTGGCAACCGGGAAAACCGGGCAGATTCCTGCTATCGTGGCGAAATTTGGCCATGTAAGCTTTAAAGGAAGATTTACCGGATTTTTTAAAGACTTTAAAGCCGCGGGCGAATTGAAAACCGCGCTGGGAAGGGTAACTACTGATTTGCGAATGACTTTAAATGGTCTTCCAAGATATTCCGGTACAGTTAGAACGTATGACTTTAATCTTGGAGAGTTACTGGATAGAAAAGATTTGGGCAGGACCAGTTTATCTGCGAAAGTTATCGGACAAGGCTTTTCCGTGCAAAACATCCGCGAAAACATCAATGCGGATGTAACATATTTTGATTTCAAAGGATATCGCTACACAAATATTAAAGTTAACGGAAGCTATAATAAAAACTTTTTTAACGGTAAAATAGATGTAAAAGACCGTAATATCGATCTTGACTTTTTAGGGGGTATCAACTTTGCATCTAAACTTCCTGTATTTAACTTTAATGCTACACTTCGTAACACCAACCTTAATAAACTAGGTTTTACAAAAGATACGATTCAGGTGGATGCCGACTTCCATACAGCATTTAGCGGAAACAATCTGAATAATATACAGGGAAATTTACAATTACGTAAAATAAGGGTGACCACTCCTCAGCAATCGCTGGTGGTTGACTCAGTTTATGTGCTTGCCAGCGGAGTAGGTAATGCACGATCCTTAACGATCAATTCCGATATTTTAGATGCTGGGATCCAGGGTCAATTCGATTTAAAACTTTTACCATCATATTTCACCTCTGTTATTAAACAGTATGTTCCATCTTTAAAAAGCAAAGGGGGACCAAGAGGTATACAGAATTTTGATTTTACCTTGAATCTGAAATACTTTGAGCCCATCAGCCTGATGTTTATTCCGGCTCTAAAAATACCTGAAGGCGCTGAGTTCAGAGGTCGCTTTATTTCTTCCGAAAACGTTGCAACCCTGTCAGGTTCAAGTTCATTGATCGAGTACAACAAAATTAAAATACACAATTTCATTCTTGATGAATCTACTCAGCCAAATGCCTTAAACGTATTTTTGACATCCGACAGGGTAGACATTACCGACAGCCTATATATTCAGAATGTTAACGTCGCAAACATCTTTCATAATGACAGCTTATCGCTAAACGTTAAATTATCCGATAAAGACGCTGTCAATCAACTCGATTTGAACGGCTTGGTAGAGTTCGATACAGAAAACTTTGCGAGTTTAAGCTTATTACCTTCCGAGGTAATTATTAACCGTGAGGTTTGGCGGGTGCCGGAGCAAGTGCGATTTAATTATGATAAGGGCAAAATAGCTGTGAACCAGTTCGTTCTGCACCGTGACGACCAATTTTTAACTCTTGACGGAATTATATCTGCTGATCCAAACGACAAACTTAATGCAGGGTTTAAACAATTTAAACTCGCGACTTTCAACCCCATAACTAAAACAAAAGGAATAACATTAGGTGGCGAATTAAACGGAAACGTCATCTTATCTTCTTTAATGAAAATGCCTAAGGTAGAGTCGGATTTAATTATCGATTCATTGGTGATGAATAATGTCGCTATTGGCGAGCTAACAATGGTTGCCAATCTCGACAATAGTACCAAGCTGGTGGATATGGTAGTTAATATTCAGAAAAATGGCAAAGAGACCATGAATATTGCTGGAAATTACAATGCTAATTCGGACCAGAACACCCTAAATCTCGACCTGGTAATGGATGATAGTGAGCTTATAATATTCCAGCCATTTATCAAGCATTTGGTGTCTAACGTTTCCGGAAATGTATCTGCAAATTTAAAGGTGACCGGCAGCATCTTCGACCCGCAGATTAATGGTACCGCCCATTTAAAAAATGCTCATCTGGTAGTTAACTATCTTAAAACGCCTTACCGGATTACGGATGACGTTACTGTAACCAATAGTGTGATACACTTCGACGGACTGGAGTTGACGGACATAAAGAATCATAAAGCCTACGCGACAGGCTCTATTGATTTGAAAAAGCCGAAAACGCCTTATATTGATATTGAGATAGATGCCGATAACTTCATGGCTCTTAATACCACCGCAAAAGACAATCCCTTATATTATGGCACCGCGTATGGCACCGGGACCTATACATTTAAGGGGCCAACCAACAATATGCGTATCGTTATCGATGCCAAAACAGAAGCCGGAACCGTTTTTAATATTCCTCTTAACGCGGCAGAACGTGTAGGAAACAATGACTTCATAACTTTTGTAGCGAAAGACTCTTCCTTAACTCCGCGCAAGCAACCATCATTTAATGGTTTAGAGATGACTTTAAACCTGGAAGTTGACCAAGCTTCGACAGTCAATATTATAACCGATCTTGGTAAACTTAGCGGAAAAGGAACTTCCGAATCCTTATCCCTAAACATTACCAGTTTGGGTGATTTCCAGATGTTTGGAAGATATTTAATTACCAGTGGGGAGTTTCAGTACACCGCCCAGGAATACATTAACAAAATCTTTGAAATACGCCAGGGTGGATCCATCCGATGGACGGGAGACCCAACGGAAGCAGAAATTAATTTAACCGCCGTTTATGCCCAGCGTGCAAGTTTAGGGCCATTATATATTGCGGCTGGTCGCAGACTAGCTAGCCCCGTAAGTGTTAATGCGGAGGCCGTAATGACTTTGACAGGTGTATTAACTCGCCCTAAAATAGATTTTGACATTAACTTCCCTCAGGATTCTTATGTCAAAGATGAGTTACAAAGTTATTTAAGCGACATTAATAACAGAACGCAGCAAGCTTTAAGCTTTGTAGCGCGGCGCACATTCGCATCCAATTCAGGATTAGAATTTCAAGCGGTGAACGAGACTGTTGTGAGTACAGTTACGGAACTAACATTTAATCAACTTAATACCATTCTTGCACAAACATTAAATTTAAGATCGGTAGACTTTAATGTACGCTCGCTGAACGAAGCAAGTGCAACTTTTAGGTTGTTTAAAGACCGGCTAATATTAAGCGGAGGGATTACGGATACCAGGGTAGCGACTAATGGATTCGACATGATCGGGAACTCTTTTGCCCGAGACGTTGAAGCTCAATATCTGTTGAAAAAAGATGGAAGCCTGATAGCACGAGCCTCTAACAGGCTAAATAACAAAGTAGTTTTAAATGCGAATACTAACCAGGAATATGTAAGTGCTCTGGGCTTAGTATACCGAAAAGATTTCGATACACTGGGAGAATTCCTACGTGCCTTGGTTGGAAAAAAACGGATGGAAGAA
The DNA here is from genome assembly GCA_946887045.1 of uncultured Sphingobacteriaceae bacterium. Next base: position 141,262 of record CAMPKC010000002.1, read on the forward strand.
CGTCAGCCTGAAACACCTCAGGCTCCACCACCACCAATTGACACAAAGCCTTCGGCTGCAATTATGCCATCCTCGAATGAGAGCACCGGCTCCAGGAAACCTTCGGAAAAATAATATTTTCTATAAAAGCAGCCTTAAATATCTTTCATAATGAAGTGGCCCATCCGGTCACGCTTAGCCTTAAGATACAATTCGTTATGAACATTTGACTTTATCTCAATAGGAACATTTTCGACAATTTCAATTCCATATCCAATTAATCCGGCCCTCTTTGTTGGATTATTAGACATCAAACGCATCTTTTTTATGCCCAGGCTACGCAATATCTGTGCACCCAAACCATAATCCCGCTGATCCATTTTAAAACCCAACTTGATATTAGCATCAACCGTATCGAAACCATTCTCCTGAAGGTTATATGCATGCAGCTTATTAATCAAACCAATGCCTCTACCCTCCTGATTCATGTAAATAATTACCCCTTTCCCTTCTTTATCGATCATTTCCATGGCCTTGTGCAACTGCGGACCGCAATCGCACCTGCAAGAGCCGAATATATCACCTGTAATGCAAGAACTATGCACTCTCACTAATACGGGCTCATTCTCATCCCAGGTTCCCTTAACTAAAGCTATATGATGCTCTCCTGAGTCAATTTGTGTATAAGCAACCATTTCAAAATCGCCCCACTCAGTAGGTAGCTTCACCGATACCTCCTTTTTAATCAAAGATTCCTGACATAAGCGGTAAGCTATTAAATCCTTAATTGAAACAATCTTCATTTTAAGCTCCTTAGCTATCACCATTAACTCAGGCAGGCGGGCCATATCACCCTCTTCGTTCATGATTTCTACAATGACACCGGCAGGCTCAAATCCAGCCATCGCAGCAAGATCTATTGCGGCTTCTGTATGTCCGGCACGGCGTAATACGCCCCCCTCTTTACCTCGTAAAGGAAAAATATGTCCCGGCCGACCCAATTCATCCGGTATGGTTTCAGGGTTTATTAGCGCCTGTATAGTTCTTGAACGGTCTGAAGCCGAGATACCTGTCGTACAGCCATGTCCGATCAAATCTACCGAAATAGTGAAATTGGTTTCATGAGAGGTAGTATTCTTGCCCACCATGGGGTCAAGTTTTAGTTCATCGCAGCGCTCGTTTGTTAACGGAACGCAAATTAAGCCCCTCCCATACTTTGCCATGAAGTTAACCACCTCGGGTGTAGCATTACGGGCTGCTGTAAGAAAATCTCCTTCATTTTCCCGGTCTTCATCATCAACAACAATAATTACTTTGCCAGCCTTAATTTCTTCGATTGCCTCTTCTATTGTATTGAGCTTAATTTCCATTGTAAAAGCAAAATTACAGTTATGTAACCAAATTTGAGTAAAACTTTATAATCTGCGGGTAAAAGATATCTAACGCTCTTTCTTTTTTACCAGTTTAAGAAATTGCTGCTTATAGTAATCAACATCAAAAATTGCTGAGTCTATAGCTGCTTTATACGTTAAAAAAACTCCAAGTGGCGTTAACACAATAATGGCAATCCACATTCCCAAGATTGGGTCCATATTTCCGGCTTTTGCTGATTTTTCACCAATTTGAGATATGATATGATAGACGAGGAAGAAGAGAACAGACATTACAACTGGCAACCCAAGCCCGCCCTTCCTGATAATCGCCCCCAGAGGCGCACCAATTGAAAATAAAATCAAACAGGATACTGCAAGAGTAAATTTTCGATTATATTCTACTACATACCTGAGAATGCTGCCTTTGTAATCTTTATTCTCGATTGCTTTGGCACTGACAATCTCTTTGATGCCTCTAACCTCATTCATCGCAAAAGAGACAGTATTTGCCCTATCATTCAAAGGCACAATTTCTAGCAGATTCTCTTTATATTCTGGAATTTTGGAAACCTTCACCTTGTTAACCGGAGCATTCATTGCGTAAAGTCTGATCATTGGAATGATCAAGTTATCGTAAGTTTCGACGATACTGTCAGTGACTTTAATTGTAGAATCTTTATAATACTTCAATTGCTTTAAATTCATCATCGCATAACTGCTCTTAAACAAATTCTCATCTGTTCTTTGCATCTTGAAGCCCGATAAATCAAATTTCTGAGTGGTTTCTTTGAAATTAAACCGGGTAAAACGCTGCCGCGGGTTGTATGAGCCGTCTCCGGAGGTTTCCTCGTATCTAACCCCATCTTTTAAATTTAAGATCAATAAACTCTCATCCGGGGTTTTGGTCATCACGCCCTCTTTGGCCCGAATAACAACATTGCCATTGGATGCAGTATGATCATAGATAATTATATTACGTAACGTTCTCTCGTCCGGATCTTTTTCCTGAACCCGAATACTATATCCCGGTATACTATTGTTAAAAACCCCCTCTTTGATCAAAAAGGCTCCTTTCTGATTTCTTACGTCCCATAACAACGATCCAAATTTTAGATTAGCTACGGGCAACATATAATCAGAAAAAAGAAAAGCGGCAATACTGAGAAGAGAAACAAGAACAAATAGTGGAGCCATCGCTTTCTGAAGAGAAATCCCGGCTGCCTTGATAGCCACCAGCTCGTAATTTTCACCCAAGCTGCCAAATGTCATTATAGAGGACAAGAGCATGGCCAGGGGCAAAGCCATAGCAACGTTAGTGGCAGAGGCGTACCACATTAATTGTAGAATAACATACCACTGAAACCCTTTTCCGATCAGATCATCGATGTATTTGAATAAAAATAACATCAACAACACAAACATTACGATGAAAAAGGTAACAATGAAAGGCCGTATAAAGGCCTTCAAAACCAACAGGTGTATTTTTTTCACTTTACAAAAATAGGGATTTTTAATCCCTAAGCTCCTAATACACTAATCAAATATTCAATTTGATTATCCCAAATCAGCTTCCGTTCTTCCAGAAGATCATCAGGAGCAAAATCTGTAATGCACAGAGCCACGTCGTTTGTCAATTCATCCTGCAGAATCTCCATCTCAAAATAAAAAACAGGCTCATCATCTACCCATCTAAACTTAACAAGCTTATTTTCCTTGATCGAAAGTAGCTTTGCCTTATGTTCCTCGCCATCCCATACAAAAGAATATATTTGGTCCCTGTATTGAACGTCGTCAGCAAACCATTGAGCTAAACCATTGGGCTCATTTAAAAAGCTGAATAATATTTTAGGAGATGATTTCACCTCGTATTCCAGGCTAAACTTCTTTTTTTCTAACATTCTTAATTTTCCTTTTCTAAACCTTCGGAGAGATTTTTAGATTTCTTTTTAAAGGAAAGTAATTTAAACTATATTTGCAACTCCAATTTTTAGGGTGATCTAAAAATTGTTCACAAATGGCGGGGTAGCTCAGATGGTTAGAGCGCAGGATTCATAACCCTGAGGTCGGCAGTTCGATCCTGCTCCCCGCTACTGATAAAAGCCGCTTCATGCGGCTTTTCTATTTTTAAGCATTGTTGTGGATCTGGCAAGGCGTCGATATATCAAAAAATTAGCAAAACATACATTCAAACAATTTTGATGGCGTACATCAGAGTATAACTTAGATAAGTTTTATCCTATCCATCCAATAAGGCCAAAAGCCAGCCCTGGCTCATACCGGGTTTGAATATAGTTGCAGTATAGCAAAAGCATGGAACTTACGTTCAGCAACGTAGGATGAAGTTTTTTTAGCTCTGTTTAATATACTTAAAAATTTGCAGATAAAAAAAAGGTTGTACTTACCACTAATCGAAATAAACAACACCCCTTCCATTACCAAAGTCTTAGAAGTCAATTTCGTAGGAGTGGGAAATCTTTATTATTGAATGTGGAGGCTCATGAAAACCAGATACATTCTCGTCAATCAGGAACCTTTCCCACGCCGCCTTTTTAAAAACTCAATTTCCTGAGGCGAAATGTTCTATCAAAAAGATTAAAGCATTTAAAGCAAATGGGGATTTACTTTCCCATACTTTCACCATACATGAGTAAAAACACCTCACATTTTTAGAATAGCAATAAGAAACATTGAGCAAATGGCATGCTGAAGGCTATTTTCAATTTTGGTACAGCAATTGGATATGTACAAACCAGTGCAAGTAAGTTAACGCTCTCAAAACTTTAACTTAACTAAATCACGATAAATGAAAAAAGCATTACTAGCAATAACCTTCTTAGCAGGTTCTTTATTGTTCACAAAAACAGCTAACGCACAATTAGGCACTGCAACTCCTACGGGATCTTTCACGGTGAAAATTTCTGAAGTACTTGACCTGGCGGTAACCAGTGGTGCTTCAAACACTTTTGATTTTAACAGTATAGCTAAACTTGATGCTGGTATTGAAACATTAAATGCCGTTACTTTGACTTACAAGTCTAACAAACCATGGTTTGTAAATGTCAATGCCAACTCCGCTGACTTTACCGGAACTTCAGAAACGCCGATGCCGGCTTCAGTTATTCAGTTCAGATTAAATGGCAATGCTTCTTATTCGACACTATCTACAACTCCAGCTTCCTTAAGCGGAACATCTGCAGCTAAAAATTCCAGAGGTACTGCATCAATCGGAGTTGACTATAAAGTGAATCCGGGTTACGCATATGCTCCGGCACAGGATTACGGAATGGTAATAACCTATACTATAAGCAACCTTTAACAATTAATTACATCACATTTAGATAAGGCTGGATCACAAGTGATTCAGCCTTTTTTTGTTGAAATTTCTGGACATCTCAAAACTCAGAACCTGATAATTAGATTGGAATTGAGGCGCTGAACTATGGATCAGGTTCAAAGTTGTGGAGAGGAGAGAAAAAAGCTTGGTTTTTGAGGCTTAATAATCTAATGCACATTTTTCCTGCTCTCCTTAATATTATAATTCCGGATGGAGTCTCTGATTACATCAAACGGTTAACCTGTAATCACAAATAGAATAAACCTATTCATATCTATAAAGCGACGACGATGCCTTAATTTGAACACTTGGTAAGTAGTACTCCGCAACTGGAGAAGCCGGTCTAGGGTAATTGCTGTCCCCGGTGGTGAAGGGTGCAGTGGTTAAGCATTTTTAGATTGCGTATAAGACTGTAGCGTACATCCGGCTCCCAAGCAGGGGACTTATTCGAGCCAAGTTCGGACCAAGTCCACTATTTAGTGGACTTGGTCCGAACTTGGTACCTATTTGGTAGCGCCCATTCTCGAAAAAGGCATTGTTTTTCGTACCTTATCTTATACCACATTTAAGGCAAATTTCCGACAAATTGAAACCCACTGGGGCAATTGCCTGTACAGATGTTGATATAGGCTGCTAATCTGAGCTTTTATTATTACACACCTGCAAGAAAGGAAAAAATTTGAAGAAAGATCCACAACTTTTGGGTCAGATCCTGAGTTATCCCATTAATTCTTTCATCAACTTATCAAATGCATCTTTAAGTTCGGCATAGTCTTGTTCGAGCTTTGCAACTCTGGATTCCAGCTCGCCAACAGATTTACGTGCGGGTTCATCAGGCAATTCTTCGTCGTCTATATTTGACGCAGCTCCTCCCAATAAATGCATGTAACGAACTTCTTTCTGCCCTGGTCTGCGTGGTAATTGAACAACATAGGGGTTTTCTTCACCGGCAAGTTTTTCTAGAACCTCCTGAACTTCCTCAAGGGATTCAAACTCGTATAATCTGCCAGAGTTGGTATTTAACTCACCGGGTGTTTGAGGCCCACGTAATAACAGCAAGCAAATGATAGCTACCTCAGAAGGTAATACAGGAAAAGCAATTGCAAAATTGTGTTTATACTTTACAACACGACTTGATCCGCCTGTTGCTGTGGATATTAAGCCGCGTTTTTTTAGTGAGTTAAGAGCCAGCACAACTGTTTCTTCATCATAATTTACAACGGGCTTTCGCGATGTTTTTTGATTACAGGCTGCAGTAAGACTGTTTAAAGTCATAGGATAATAATCCGGAGTAGTCTTACACTTCTCCATTAAAGCTCCTAAAACGCGTTGTTCGGTAGCATCAAGTATTGGCAATTTTAATTCAGAATCCATTTGTACGAATATAATAATTCAGGTAAGATTCTTCCAATGCACGCTACATTATTGAAAGCAAACCGGATTTCAAGAAATAGATTATTGGAAATTTGCTGCAACGCCTGTCCTAAGATACCCCTCGATTTCAACTACATCCGCAGGAGTGCCTTATATTGTGTCACCAATTATACTTTAAGCCCAGACTGGAGATCGTTGATTTAAGTCCATTGCCTGGCAGAGAAACTCCCATCATCATCTCAGAAAATACACCAATGGATTTTGAAAAATGGTATGATAAACCTAAGCCCGTAACTACAGCAGCTTCGGCAACTGTTACATCCTGATGATATTTCTCCGGATCTGAATTTTCATCCAATACGTATTCCTCTACAATAACATCTTTCCTGGCATAAATCAACTCTGGTCCCACAATCCACTGAAACTGAAGTTTACGCTGCAGATCTTTATTTAAAGTATATTTACAATACAAGCCTAGCTGGGTAAATTTGGATTTCTCTGTGGTCATTAAATCAATGCGCTGGGTAACCCCCGTTGTTAACTTAGTAGTTGAAAAGGCCCCTTTTAAACTAAGTCTGTTTGATAAATGTCTTTCATATCCGATACTTATTCCCAAAGAAACATTGGATTTCTCAAACGAATAGGTATCGCCGATTCTATGAAACATGGCCATTGACGAACTATAACCAGCCAAAGGTACATTGTCTCCATCGACCCAAAAATTGTAGCCGTATGATACGCTCACAGCATTTCTCGGACCAGAAGCATCATGATATCTCCGTGGATTATAGCCGTTGACAACTATTTGCGCATCAACACTAGCGGACAATACCAGAACACTTAGAAGAAATAAAAACGTTCTTAAATTTGGATTCATTGGATGAGGAAACTATGTCGATTAATGATGTTATTCCTTGCAGTTTAAAGTAATCTTAAGCAGTGTTTCTTCATCGAATCCAAAACCATTTATTCTCGCAGAAACATCAGACAATTTTCCATCCCTGAACTGATAGGTGTACTTTATATTTGAATTTAGAAATGAGTACTCGGGTGAGTAAATGCGGTAGCCCTTCAAATAAACATTTCTCAGTGATGGAATGAAATAGGAAGAAAAAGAATCAAATAGATCTAAAGGAAGTAAGTTGTCGTTTTTGGCGTGTGGCTCGTAGGTGAAATTATCGTAAAACAACACCTCCTTCCCTGATTCATCCAGGAAAACTATCTTTTGAATTCGATTCTTGTTATCATACGTAAGATTTGCTACTCCCTTTTCATATCCTTCCAAACTCACATCAATCTTAACCAATTGCTTTTTACTGTTATAAGTAAAAATATTTACCTGGTCGCTTTCTTCCGTAAAAGTTTCGCCGTCGGGATTTAAAATGACACCTATCTCCTTTGCTATACTTCCATCTTCATTTAAATAAATGCGGGTTTCGGCATTCTGAAAATCTCTGCTTCCCCGTAGGAAAATAAATTGCCTGGCGTTTTCGACATGCAAATACCATGCATCTGTAATTTCACCATCCTCGATATTAATAGATTCGGTTATAACAGAGTCCAACTCGTATTTAAAAGTGCCCGAAACTTTACCGTCCAACGTTTCCGCTTTTAATACCTGACATTTTCTGTTATCACCAGACTGTTGCTCGATATCTGGATTAACAAAATCAGAGTGGTCTTCACGACATGCTGCAATAATCAGAAAAACCAGGGTGGCAAAGTATATTTTTTTCATAGGTATGATAATCAGGTATATTCATTGCAAATTAATATTTTTTATTAATTGTTTAGTAAACTATTAATTTTTAATCACAGATTTTTTGTAAGTTAAAACCTTTGCATATTTAACTTAATAAATAACACAGCGGTTGAATGGAAAAAAAAACCTGAATACGCTTTGATAAAGCTATCCAGGTTCAAAGTAAATGTCCCTCCCGTCAAATTTCGCAGGCAGATTTAAAGTTTTTTAGGCTTTCATTACCCCAATTTTATTACCCTTCCAATCAGGAAATAATATTTTATCGTCATTTATTCCCAAATGCCTATTAGCAACCTCACTAAAAACACTTCGGAAGTCTGTTGTTACGGCCAAGTCTCGACCATCCTCAAGATTTTCAATTGACAAAGGGTTCACTTTCCCGTGAACTATCCCACCTTGCACATCATTACCTAAAATAAAGTTGCAGGATGCCCTTCCATGATCTGTACCGCCTGTTCCATTTTGTCTCACAGTGCGGCCGAACTCAGTCATAGTCATTACTGTAACATCATCTTGCAACGTCCCCATATCTGCCCAGAATGCCATCATGCTGTCACTTAAATCCTTTACATTGCGTGCGAAAATTCCGGTATCCGTTCCCTGGTTAAAATGCGTATCCCATCCGCCAGATTCTGCAAATGCTACTTCCAATCCCACGTCCATTTTTATTAATTGGGCAATTTGCTTTAAGGAATTGCCTAAAGCTGTAGCCGGGTAAATTGCTCCCTTAAGCGGCCTATAATTTTTTGTATCTGCTTTCTGCAGCATCTTCATAGCCTCAAAGCTTTCCTTTCCTGCTTCCTTCAATAAGCCGGAGGATGTCTGATCATACAGATCTTCAAAGCTTTTTGTTACCCTGCCTGCACCAGACTGATTTCCACGCATTTGAATATTAAAATCCTGCAAACTGCTTATCGCTACTGAAGGATTATCGCCATATAATGCCCGCGGAAGAGAAGAAGTTAAACTTACCGCCCGAAACGGAGTAGCAGCATCATGTCCAAGTAAACCGACAGCTCTGTTTAACCAGCCACTGGCTGTTCCTTTATTAAAAGGCGTGCCGGATTCCATATAATCCTGAGCATCAAAATGCGAGCGCGTATTATTGGGAGATCCTATACCATGAACGATGGCCATGCGTTTTTCGCGAAACATTGGCTCAAAGGCATTCATCGACGGGTGCAAGCCAAATCTGCCGTCCAAATCGATCAAAGACTTACTATTTCCTGATTTAACAGCCGACATAAATAAGGTCGGTCGAGCAGCTTTCAGATATTGATCGGTAAATGGAGTTACTGCCATAAGGCCATCCATGGCTCCCCGCTGAAAAATGCAAACCAATATCTTTTTCCGCTGAAAGAGTCCCGGAGCCTTTACACCGGCAACGGCTTCTGATAAAAACGCGGGAATACCACCAATTCCTATTCCAAATAAAGCAAGTCCTCCTGCTTTTATAAATCCTCTTCTTGAAGTCATAATCTTTTAGTCTAGAAAATTTTATTTACGTTGAAATTCAGGTGATCCAATAATTACACCAACCACTTGAGCAAGCATAGAGTTATTAGCATTTAAACTTTGCATCCCTGATTTGTTTTTACCCGACTGGTTTGGTTTATTAATTATTTTTCCGGCGACCTGCCTTTCTTCGTTAAGAACTGCATCTTCATTCATCATTGAATTTGATTCTGCTGGAGCAGCTTTTGCAGCGGCCGTTTCCACTTTTGATAATAAGTTCGGGTCGTTTAACATCGGAGTAAGCCGTTTTATAGTTTCGTCTAAATCTCGTTCAGGGATAATAATACTACTATATATTTTTAATGCAGCTTCGGCACTTTCTGGTTCTCGATTCTTGTTCAATTCAGCAAGATTTATTGTAACCCCGGGTATTTTCTGGGAAGCCAACGCCAGTCCAAAATTCATTCGATATAATAAAGCTCCGGTATTAATCCAATATTGTCCTTTGTCCGGAAAACCTGTGGGAGCCTGGTAATAATACATTTTTTGTCCCATTTTGCTTATCCAGGTATAAAGCATATACGGAGCATTGATTTCTGCATTCAAGCTTCGAACAGCACTGATAGCGAGCTCAAAAGGCGATTTTGTTTTTTCGCGTAAAGCTTGCTTAGACCAAAATTCTTTAGAACTAACCATGGTAATCAAAACTTGCCTTATGTCTCCGTTCGTCACTGTAAAAGTCTTTGCCATTCTGTCTACCAAAGCCTGGGGCGGATTATCGTTCACGAAACGTACAGCAATTTTTCTCGAAATAAACCTGGCAGTGGAGGGATGATCAGCCAGCATTTTCAGAAGCTCTACGCCTTCTTCGTACCCCCCGCCTGCGGGAAACTTTTTGCCAAGAACAACTTTCTCTTTGGTATCATGCCTATTAGCAGCAAACAAGAAATCTCCATCGCGCAAAAAACCGCGTTTGGTGAAATTGGCTTGCCCCATTCTATCTGCTAGTTGTTTCATCTGCGAGCCGTAAGCACGGTCGCCCATGGGATAAATTGTCCAACCGGTCAAAACACGTGCGGCCTGCGTAACATCATTTTGCGTATAGCCGCCATCCACCCCAAGAGTGTGCAACTCCATAACCTCCCGGGCGTAATTCTCATTTAAGCCTTTAACATTTTTTGCTTTTTGCTGAGCATTGGGGCCTGCTTTCGCGGGAAAACCAGTAGTCATTTGTTCATTAACACCCATACTGCTGAAATTATCAAGGTACATCAGCATCGCGGGTGACTTTGCGGTAGCTAATAATAAATCCTCAAACTTTCCAAATACATTGGGTCGTATTACATCTCGCTCATATGCCGGAACAAATTCCGCACACTGATTTTTATTTAAAGAAACATTAAAATGATTAAACCAAAAGTCGGTAAGCAATTCTTGCAGTTGATTATTTGTATAGGTAGCCCTCAATATTTTTTGAGCTATGAACTGTCTGAACACTTCTTGTTGAGGTTTTAATCCCTTTTGCTTCATGTACGCTTCAATCTGCGCCCGATACTCCCTTCTGTCGGATTTGTTGACGGAATCTTTGTTTATAACGCCGTCTTCCAGCGCCATCCGAAAAACCCGGTTGCCTTGAGGGTACTTGGTTACAACTTCCCTATTACTGAGGTTTATCGCATCAAAATTCCCTAACATTTTATTCAGGTGTGCATCAGGCTGCCGCCCATCAAGCTGCTGCTGGAACCATTTTTCTAACCCAACTTTAACTACCAGGTCTATATCTCCGACTCTGGGTCCATAACTAAACCGGCTAAGCAAATGAGCGGCCGCCTGTCGTTCTGTTAAACCAGCGTCCCGATAAGCAAATTTATATGCCGGCTGTTTATCCGTAAGGAAAGAAGCAAATAGAACGCTTCCCAGTAAAGCGGCTACAATGAAGTAAAATGGTCGATCAGTTTTCATAACAGTGCTTGTTCGTGATGTTAATATGACATTTTAAAATGCAAAAGGATTAACGCTAAAGAAAAAACTTTCAGATGCCACACAGAAACCGGCAGAAACATTCGCCTGAAAGCTCTCGGAGGTGTTTTGTCTTCGGCATAGAAATTCACTTATCCTAAACAAATCAGCGCATTAAACGCTTATCTTTACCGCGTGATTATGGAAAAAAAAGAACATGTTAAAGGCGCTTTTTTTTGCGTGCCTGATATTACTGGCTTTACTAAATTTGTTTCAACTACAGAATTATCCTTTAGCAGCATCTTTATTCCCGGACTTTTGCGCAGACTGGTAAATGCCAATATTCTAACGATGAATGTTGGAGAAATAGAGGGGGACGCGATATTCTTTTATAAAACCGGGCGCTTACCAGCTGTTAATATGGTAGCAAAACAATGTCAGTTGTTTTTTGAAACATTCTACAACTATTTGAAATTAACCGAAAAAGAGGATCCAGTTAATTTCAAGAAATATTTAGCTGAAGGACAAATAGGTTTGAAAATCATTGTCCATTATGGAGAAATTATAACAGTCAATATAAAGGGCCGAACTAAATTAGTTGGTCAAAACGTCATTATCGCTCACAAACTGCTAAAAAACAGCATTCCGGATAGAGAATATGTTTTGCTAACGTTTAACTATCTTGAAAAAACAAAAACCAACCATTTTAAAGATTGGTTTCCGTGGGGAGAATTAAAGGAAGGATCAGAATCCTTTGAATATCTCGGAGAAGTTAAATATTTATATGTGCCATTTAAAATAAGTAAGCTATTTGCACATGGTTCTAAGCACCATAAGAAAACATCATTATTATAACAAAAGAGACAGCGCAAATAACTAAGCCTCCCATAAAGATATTGTAAGACCAGGTTAGAAGCTTGTATTTCTTTACTAATACTGCACCTAAATGATAGATGTCAACAGACATACTATCATAAAGTTCCTCTTTTTCATTCTTTAGTTCTTTTATCCTATCAACAAATTCTCTTAGCTGTAACTGTGCGAAGTTCCCGAAAAATAGTATACTGCTATCTTTCTTCGAAAGTTCATATCTCTCTTTTGTAGTGACATTGGGACGGGAAGAAAGTATCGCGAAAACCACTGCGAGTAAACTTGTTATCAGCAGAACTGCAATTGGAAGAACAAATCGTAAACTGCCGAATTCATTTTGCCCGGAAAAAGTATAGCCAGAGCCAAACATTGTTATCACCAATGAAATAATGATCGTATTTATACTGATCATTATGTTCGCCTTATTATCCGCAATAGAACTTAAATTTATATGATATTCATAAACCGAACGGTAAAGAGTTTCTACCCCCCTGCCTTCCTTTAAAGGCTTGGCCGGATTATTTTTTTCAAGTTTTACATTTAATTTTTCCTGCTCAATTCTAAGCCTTTCTATTTTTTCGCGCTGTAAGCGAATATTTATTTCCCGCTGATCATCGAACTTTACGATTGCTTCCTCAGTCACAAAACTTGTAGAAACCAGAAAATTTAATTGAATTTCGGCCCATTCTAAATCCGAGTAGGTTTTATTTAGTAAACGTTCCCACTCTATTCTTAGCAACTCAGCCCTCTGAACAAATTTCTTTTTACCGATATTAATGTAGTCAGCATCATGAAGAATTTCCTGCAAGGTTCCGTCAGGCACGGTGCCAGGTTTCGTTGACAATATCAATTCCTCAACTCGTTTTATATCTTCGAGAGGGTAATCTCCTTTAATAAAATCATTGAAAAACCGAACACTTACCTCCTCATGTCCTTCATAAGTTTCTATATAGCCTGTGTCATGGAAAATCGCTGCTAATAGTAAAACTTCTAGCTCGCGGCTTGTTAAGCTATAGGTATTCGCTATCTCTCTACAGGCTTTTACTGTTTGAAAAGTATGTTTATAATTGTGATAAACATGATCGGGGGGAAGCTTTTCCTTAAATAAATTAAACACGTACTCTTCTGCACTTTTTATTATCGGGTTAGCATTTTTCATGAAATAATGATTTTTTAAATGGTGATTCTTTGATCATGTACTTGTAATTTCTGGAGAATAACTCACACGTGACGGAACATTTAAGATTGTTTCTTAAATAAAATTAAATGTGTGTTATCTGTTTCACTAGTCTTAATTGATTTGAATTTAATGTTTAATAGGGAATTCCGACCAGAATGAAACTATCCCTCTCAATTTTAGTTATTATAAAACTTAATTGTTGTAACATTAAATTATTATTATTTCATCTATGAACAGAATAAGTTCAATTTTGTTAGTTCTTTTTTTTATTTCCTGCGGAACAGCCAGCAATAAAACCAACGACCAAGATACTGTATCAAAAGAAACCCTAGAGCCCAAAGGTGGTAAATTTTACCGGGTACCGAATGAATTAATGGAAATTTCGGGCATTTCATTTATAAACGACTCTGTACTGGTAGCAATTCAGGACGAAGAGGGAATTCTATACTTTTACGATTTATTCAAAGAGGAAATAACTAAAAAATATGAATTCTGGAAAGGTAAAGATTATGAAGACTTGGCAGTTGTTGGAAACGATTTATGGATTGTAAGTAGCTCCGGCGCATTATATGAGATAAAAAACTTTAAATCTGAATATACCAAACCTAAAGTTTTTAAAACCGTTCTTAAAGAGGATAATAATATCGAAGGCTTAGCTTATGATGAAAAAAACAACAGACTACTTTTAGCGGTAAAGGATTTTAGTCTGGATGGAGATGAAAAAGAAAAAGATATTTATGCGTTTGACCTCAAAACAAAAACGCTAAATGCGAGTGCAATATATTCGATAAGATTATCAGAAATAGAATCCTTCTTTAAAGGCGATGAAATTGAAGAATTTTCTAAAAAGATACTAAAGGCTGTCGGCAATCAAAACCTAAACCAGGTATTTAGAACGTCAGCATTGAGTTTCCATCCAATTACCGGAGAGCTTTATGTGCTTTCTTCCTTAAATAATATAGTAGCCGTACTAAACAGCAATGGTTCGATAGTGAGAATTTTAGAATTAGACGGAAAAGAATTTATTCAGCCTGAGGGCTTAGCATTTACACACGATGGTCGCTTATTTATTTCTAACGAAGGTAAAGGGCAGCAAGCAAATATTATAGAAGTAAAATATGAAGATTAAGTTTTTTAATGAATATACCATAACCAGCTGTATTATATTCTTTCTATCTGGCTGTATTACATTAAAACCATATTATGACAAAAGTGAGTTATCCTGGAAAGAAGCAACACCCCCGGATTCTGCACAGCTAAAATATACCGTCTATCTTCTCGGAGACGCAGGAAACCCAAGCTCAAGTCGGCAGGAGCCGACCCTTAAACTTGCTCAAAGCCACATTTTTACAAAAAAAACAGTCAAAATTTCTGGCAAGGATAGTATAATCAGCACCTCAGATCCAAAAGATGTAGTATTATTTCTGGGAGATAATATTTACAGCACAGGCTTACCCGAACCCGAGGAGTCGGACAGGAAGGAGAAGGAACGACGGATTATTGAACAAATGAACATAGTAAAGGATTTTGCCGGAAGAAAGGTTTTCATCCCTGGAAATCACGATTGGAATGAGGGTTACTCTGGCGGCCTTGCAGCTGTTAACCGGCAGGAAGAGTTTGTAGAAAACTATCTGGATTCAAATGATGTTTTTCTTCCTAGTAATGGCTGTCCAGGCCCGGTAGAGCTACAACTGAATAAAGATCTTGTAGTTATTATATTAGATAGCGAATGGTGGTTACACAGGTTTGAAAAGCCCAGAGCACCGGATAACGGATGCACTGCCGGAAGCAGATTGGAAATCTTAGAACAGGTTAAAGACATTATCGTACGGAACAGAGGCAAGAACATTGTTATTGCTCAGCATCATCCGTTGTTCAGTAATGGAAAACATGGGGGATATTATTCATTAAAGGACTACATATTTCCTTTAACTCTGGTTCGGGAAAGATTATATATCCCCTTACCTGTGATAGGTTCAATCTATCCGTTTATGAGACAATATGGAATCTCACGACAGGATCTATCAAACAAAGATTACCAGCAGTTGAAACGAGGACTGCTCGCCATTTTGGAAGATGAAAAAAATGTTGTGTTGGCCACTGGCCATGAACACGCTCTGCAGTTTAACAAATACAATGATATCAGCCACATCATCAGCGGAGCCGGTGCCAAATCAAATGGAGTAACAAAAGGCAACGAAGCCCTGTTTGCGCATGGCACAAAAGGATTTTCTAAAATAAAATATTATGACAATGGCCAGGCCTGGGTTGAATTCTGGGAACCTGAGGGTGATGGTTCGACGGGTAAACTAGTTTATAGAACGCCCATGTATGCAATACCTCCTAAAAAGGCTTCAGAAATCCGTGAAGAAAAACAGATCAATTATAAAGATAGTGTAAAGGTTATGGCTGCTGGCCCGGAGTTCGAAGCGGGTAATTTTAAACGAACTTTTTACGGAGAACATTATCGCGATACCTGGGCAACGCCGGTAAAGGTGAATTACTTAGATTTAAGCACTTTTGCAGGGGGATTAACTCCCCTAAAAATGGGTGGCGGCAAGCAGACCACATCCTTGCAACTAGAAGGCAAAGATGGAAACGTGTATCAGTTTAGAACGGTAAGAAAAGATCCGAGCGCCCTTCTGCCTCAGGGTTTTATAAGAACATTTGCCGACGATTTCTTTCAAGATCAAATATCCTCAGCTCACCCCTATGGGTCGTTAATTGTTCCTGATATGGCCAAAGCTATCGGGATATATTATGTTAACCCGCAACTGGTTTACATGCCGTATTCACGCCTATTGGGACCCTACATACAACAGGTCGGCGGGCAGTTAGGAACTATTGAAGCCAGGCCGGATGAAGATGTATCTGATTTTAAATCGTTTGGCAATGCCAAAAATGCAATCAGTACTCATAAGTTATACGAAAAATTGCATGAAGACAATGATAATGAAGTTGACCAGCCAATGTATTTAAAAGCGCGACTTTTTGATATTTTGATTAGTGATTGGGATCGCCACGAAGATCAATGGCGCTGGGCAGAATTTAAAAAAGAAAAGGGCTCTATTTACAGACCCATTCCACGAGACAGAGATCAGGCGTTTACCAAATACGACGGCACACTGCCAAAACTGGTTACCAAGTTGGTCCCGGATCTTCAATCGTTTGACTATGAAATCAAAGATGTTGCTAAATTATCCATAGCCGCCCGTAACCTTGACAGAAATTTCCTTAACAAGCTGACGCACCAACAGTGGTTGCAGATTGCTTTCGAGGTGCAGACAAAATTAACTGATCAGGTGATTGAAGATGCTGTACGGAAAATGCCGCCTGAAGTATTCAACATCTCAGGACAAGAAATAATAGGTAAATTAAAATCGCGACGCAATAATTTAACAAAGGCTGCAGAGGAATATTACACAGTTCTATGTAAAGAAGTAACTGTTACTGGCACTGATAAACATGAGTTTATCCTGATTGAAAATATTGGCGATTATACCAGACTCTCAATGCATAAAATTGACAGCGAGAGAAAAGTTGGCAACAAAATATTCGGTCGCACATTTCTCAGTGAGGAAACGCGCGAACTAAATATTTTTGCCTTCGAGGGTCGCGATAGCATCGTAGTTAAAGGAGATGCTGCAAAACTCAAGATCAGAATTGTCGGCGGTGAAGATGTTGACTACTTTAAAGATAATACGCCAAGGCAAATCAAAAACATCATAGTATATGATACGCAAGACAACGAGGAAACTATTAGTAAAGGTAACAGCACTAAGCTGCAGCTATCTAAATATGAGAGCGTTCATGAATACAACAGAAATGCCTTCAAGTATGATAAAAAAGGTTTTATCCCTTCGTTTGACTATAATGTTGATGATGGTCTGTTTATCGGAGCGGGGTACACTATTAAGCATTACGGGTTTAGAAAAGACCCATATAGTTACACCCATACACTAAAAGGAAATTACGCACCAAGAACAGGAGCGAATAGTATAAATTACCAGGGGCATATTTATTCTATTTTCGGAAGGAATAAAGATATTGTAATTCAAGCTGCATTTAACGGCCCTAAATATACGTTCAACTATTTTGGCCAAGGCAATTCGACGCCTAATGTTGGTGATAAAATCGACTATTATCGGGTAAGAACTAAAAATATCTCATTTTCAACTTTCTTCCAGCGACGCTTCACCCAAGCTTTTAAAGTTGGGATTGGCCCAGGATATGAGTTATACTGGATCGAAAAGCCAACGGATAATTTTTTAACAAGTCCGGATTTTACAGACAAACAAGACTTAGAAAACCCATCTAGATTTGCAACCTTACGAACCTATGCAAATATTGATTTTGTTGATAATGCTTTTTCTCCGTCATCCGGAGTTCGATGGAAAAATGAAATAAATTATTTCAGAGACATAAAGACAAGCAGAGATAACTTCCTGCAACTTAAGAGTGATATATCCTTTTACGGAACACCAAATTTTAGCTTCCCTGTTACAGCAGCTTTAAGAATTGGAGGAGCTACAAACATTGGGAATTATAAATTTTTCCAATCGAACTTCCTGGGCAATACAACTAATTTGCGAGGATATAGAAATAATCGCTTTGCGGGTAAATCCTACGTTTACCAAAATTCTGAGCTTAGATTTAAAGTTTCCACCTTTAGAAACTACATCTTCACCGGAAACTTTGGATTATTTGGCTTCTTCGACACTGGCAGGGTTTACTCCAATATGCCGGAAACTGATAACTGGCATTCGGCCTATGGTCCGGGTGCATGGATAAATTTGTACAATAAGTTCCTGATTTCAACTGGTTATGGAATATCGAAAGAAGGAAAATACTTTACTATAAACAGCGGATTTTCGTTCTAAAAAAAAATGCCGGAACGTTCCGGCATTTTTAAATCATATTATGTATCACTAATGACGTGTGCTGCTTACCTTAGCTGCCAATTGCATTGCACTATATGCATTAACAACACCTCCTGAAATTGAGATCTCATCCAACTTCACCTTCTTGCTAGAACCGTCTTCCTTAATTTTGACCTTCCGATCTACCTTGGTTACAGATTTCATTATGATGTCCTTAACCTGGACTGCGGTAAGTGCAGGATAATAAGATCTGATTAGCGCTGCCAAACCCGCCACAACCGGTGAAGCCATACTTGTACCATCATTTGGCTTATACTCCGACCCTGGAATCGTAGAGTTAACCTTTACTCCCGGAGCAAATACGTCTACAGAGCGTTTACCGTAGTTAGAGAAGCTGGCTACCAGATTCTCATCATTTTTCCAGTCGGAGGCACCCACTTCTATCCAATTCGCAGCTCTTGGTAAAGTAAACCGTGTGGTATCCTGTTCAAATTTCGGAAGACTTAAGGGGCGTCCTGAATTCATTCCGCCGGGCAAGGAGTTAGCTTGCAGATCAATTTGAGGACGAGGGCGCGAAGATATATCCCCGTAAATTCTGTTCGGATAATTAGGTTCTACATCTGTATTCTTACCATCATTACCCGCTGCATGAACCAACAACACATCCTTAGCTTCTGCATACTTCACGGCACTATCAACCGCAGATTTATTCCAGACATAACCTTTACCAAAGCTCATATTGATAACTTTAGCACCATTGTCCACCGCATATCTAATGGCGTTAGCTACATCCTTATCCCGCTCATCGCCGTCCGGAACGGTGCGAACACCCATAATTCTGACGTTATCCGCTATACCATTGATACCCTTTCCATTTCCCCTTACAGCTGCAATAATTCCTGCAACATGCGTCCCATGCTCAGCATCGGGTCCTGTAATATCAGAGTTACCATAATTTTTTTGATATGCATCAGCATAGTTGTCTTTAACTGAGTCCCTGGGATCAAAATCAATATTAAGATGATAATTAACCTGTGCGCTATAATACTTATAGGTGTCGTCAATGTCCTTCTTGAACACCTTATAATCCGGCTCCTTCTTCATCTCCGATTTAATAACTTTCAAAACCTTGGACTCAGTTTCGTTCGCAGCATCATATCGTTCAAAATCTTTTAGTTTTGGATGTGGCTTGCCAATTTTTGAAACAATTTCCTCTGTGGTCTTCTTTATAACCGATAAGCCTTCATAACCCCTTCTGGCATTATCGAGACGTGTCATATAGTCCGTAACCATCCTTTTATACTGAGTAAATTCCTTGCGGTCCTCTTCTGATAAGGGTGTAGAATTCACTACAGAGCTATATTTATCCTGAAGCGTTCTTACTAGACGCACCACTTCTAAATTGTCATATCGAACATTTCCAATAGATGAGCCAATAAAGTTCCAACCGTACACATCATCCGAATAGCCATTCTTATCATCATCCTTACTATTACCAGCGATCTCCGCAGTATTCTTCCAGATAACAGGCTTAAGATCCTCATGCTCTTCATCAACTCCACCGTCAATGACAGCAACAATAACCGTGGTGCTTTTCTTCCCCTTCAATAATTCATAAGCCTTTTCGGTACTGATACCCATGACACCATCGCGTTGTAAATCTAAGTTTTGCCAGTTATCCTTAGGCTTATCTTTAGACTGGCCAAAAGCGACAAGAGGCACGAATGATGTCAGTAAGATTATTTTTCTTATTAAATTCATATTTTTTCTATCTAAATGCATTACTATAACGAATAAAAGCTTCAATATTTCTTAACAATTAAAGATTATAATAAAAAGCCAGAGTATATGAATATTCTTTGACAATAAAGCGAAATATGAATCAAAAAAGCACCGGGGAATCAAGATGATTAAAAATCATAAAAACAAAAAAGCCCGTTAGAATGAACTAACGAGCTTTAAGATTTTATTTGCATGTAAGCGAAATAAAAGTTGGCACCGACCTACTCTCCCACGTGTTACCGCAGTACCATTGGCTCTGGCGGGCTTAACTTCTCTGTTCGGAATGGGAAGAGGTGGACACCGCCGATATAGGCACCTGAAGATTTTTAATGTTGTAAGTTGTACGTTGTATATTATAAGTTCTTGCTTCGCTTCAAACGTACAACATATTACTTATCACGTATAACTCCTACAACAATGACATATTATTGAAAGAAGTGATTGAGTTAGAGAAAACAACAGCATGTTCTGCTTATTGAGAAAGCTTCGGGTAATTAGTATTACTCGGCTATGATGTTACCACCTTTACACCTGTAACCTATCAACGTAGTAGTCTACTACGACCCTCAATGGAAAACTCATCTCATGGCTAGTTTCGCACTTAGATGCTTTCAGCGCTTATCTATTCCCAACGTAGCTACTCTGCAGTACAGCTGGCGCCATAACAGATTCACTAGAGGTTGGTCCAACCCGGTCCTCTCGTACTAAGGTCAGCCCCATTCAATTTTCCTACGCCCACAACAGATAGGGACCGAACTGTCTCGCGACGTTCTGAACCCAGCTCGCGTGCCACTTTAATGAGCGAACAGCTCAACCCTTGGGACCTTCTCCAGCCCCAGGATGTGACGAGCCGACATCGAGGTGCCAAACCTCCCCGTCGATATGAGCTCTTGGGGGAGATCAGCCTGTTATCCCCAGCGTACCTTTTATCCTTTGAGCGACGGCCCTTCCATGCAGAACCGCCGGATCACTATATCCGTCTTTCGACCCAGCTCGACTTGTCTGTCTCACTGTCAAGCAAGCTTATGCTATTGCACTCCACGTACGGTTACCAAGCGTACTGAGCTTACCTTTGAAAGCCTCCGTTACCTTTTTGGAGGCGACCACCCCAGTCAAACTACCCACCAAACAATGTCCTCCACGTAGCCGAGTTAGACACCGAATACAGAAAGGGCGGTATTTCAAGGTTGACTCCACGACGGCTGGCGCCACCGCTTCACTGCCTCCCGCCTATCCTACACATCCTGTATCCAATATCAATGTTAAGTTGTAGTGAAGGTGCATGGGGTCTTTCCGTCCCGTTGCGGGTAACCGGCGTCTTCACCGATACCACAATTTCACCGAGCTCATGGCTGAGACAGCGCCCAGATCGTTACACCATTCGTGCAGGTCGGAACTTACCCGACAAGGAATTTCGCTACCTTAGGACCGTTATAGTTACGGCCGCCGTTTACCGGGGCTTCGATTCAATGCTTCGCCTTGCGACTAACATCCCCTCTTAACCTTCCGGCACCGGGCAGGTGTCAGGCCTTATACCTCATCTTTCGATTTTGCAAAGCCATGT
>CAMPKC010000003.1 GCA_946887045.1 uncultured Sphingobacteriaceae bacterium
ATGTAAGAGACTTATTTTAAATCTGCAAAATAATATAAATTAATTATAGGATTGCAGTCACTATTCAGCATTCAAAAAGATGCTGAAGCTAATCGTAAAATTAAAATAAGAATAAATGAATTTAGAAATACTTTCGATAAAAGAGCATGGCGATGCTACTAAAGAATACGTGATGTTACGTGCGAATGCCACTATTGATTTAGGGAATTACGCAATTGTTGATACAACCTTCAACAAAAAAGGGGGCGTGTCCAATGTGATGAGACATTATTACCGTTTCCCAAAAGGACACATAGTTAAAAAAGGGCATTGCATTTCGCTTTGGACTTGTAAGGGTACCAACCGAACAGGTCTAGAAACGAGGCAGGGTACCCCACTTCATAGATTCTATTGGGGGTCGTCTCATGCCATTTGGAATGATAGTGACCCCGATGTTGCAGAATTGCTGCTGGTTAAAACTTTGGAAAAGACAGCTGCATAACGATGATTAATACTAGGCTGGCCGTTGTTTAGGGTCAGCCTATCTACTAAATCTGATTAAATGGTAAAAAATATAAATACTCCTAAAATAACTAAAGAAACGAGACAAGAGATCGCCGACGCGATCATTAGCCAGGGATTGACATATAATGGAAAGATAAAGCAGGCTGATTTTTTAAACAGGTTGTATAATCTGAAGGAAATGCCTTCGACAGATTACCGGCCGGAATATAACAATGCATATAAAGATATACACCAGCATGCTGATATGAATCCTCAGGATTGGGGTGAAGGCTGGGTTTTCACAGACGAAAGGTTAAATCTGATGCATTGCTCCGATGAAGAATACCTAAAATTTCTTCACTTAACGGTACTGCCCATTTTGCGGGAAAACGATGGTTCGGCTCAGGAATTGGTCAACATTTACAATAAACACCTGAATAAGTACGGCTTCGCGCTCTCTAAAGAGAAGGAAACAAAAGATGGGGCCCCTATATTTTCCATCGGTGCACTAAGTATGTTACAGAATGTTCAGGTAGCGAAATCAGTAGAGATCAAAAAGTATCTGGATTCTGATTACGTACACAAGAAAATAGATTTGATGAATCAGGCAGCAAACGAAGATACCGATGTGGCTATTGGTACCGGTAAAGAGCTGTTGGAGACAATATGCAAGTCTGTTTTAAAGCAAAGAAACATTCCTGCCGACAAGGATTGGACATTACCGCAGTTACTGAAAAATACGACTGCAAGTATGGATCTTAAGCCGAAAGGGGTAGAAAATCCGGATAATGCAGAGCGTTCAATTAAACAGATACTGGGTGGCGTATCTTCGATTGTTCAAGGTATGACTGAGTTGAGAAACTCTTATGGTTCTGGTCATGGTAAAGACAATGATTTTAAAGGACTTGATCCTGTCTACGCGAAACTTTTCACCGGCATGGTTGCTGATACAGCCCTTTTCTTTTTAGGCGTTAATGGCAAGACTGAATTAGAAGAGTAAGTACAGATTTTGGTCTTTTACTTTTGCTTAATCGATAAGCATTAAATTGAGCATCTACTTACAGTAGGCCCTGCGGTTTATACGTTGTGCCTACTATAAGTTGATGCCCCTTGAATAAAAACTTGGTTTCGGATTATTAAACTTGTTTGCTTGCAAAACTAGGAACGCCCATTTTTGCTATAAATTCATCAAAAGCATTATCCAACACCGAATTGCGATATTCTATATCTTTATGGAACCGCGTCGCTATTGACCATTCCCGCTCGGCGCAATTGTTCACCTTATTTCGAATCATTTCTATGATATTTAGTTTTTGGTCAATAGCGCTTCCGATTGCTTCAATATCTGAAATCGAAGCAAATTGGAGATCGTCTATTATTGCCCCACTGAGTTTATTCAATAAGGGAAGCAATGTTGAATTGATAGAAAATATATCTTCATAGCCAACTATAATTCCGATAACTGTTTTAAGACCTTTGAACCTTTCATCCTTGATCTGACCCGAAAGAATCTTCTGCTTAAAATCTCTCAACTGATTTATGGCCTTTTGGATATTACCCGATTTAACTTCCTTTTCTAAAGCTTCTTTTTCAAAGTAAGAACGGGAATCGATATTTAGTAAGGTTGTTTTGACCTCTAATAAGATGCAGACACCATCTTTTATAATGGCGAAATCGGGCAATTTTCCACCGGTTTGAACAAAATCATTATCCAAGTCTACAAATTTATGATTGCCAGCGATTGATAAATGCTCACCCACATACGCTCGGTAAACCATCCCAAACGCTTTTCTAAAAGGGTTTTTGCCTTTTTTTCCTTCCGCCTCTGCTAAGTCCTTTTCTTTATCACCAAGCAAATAGAATGCACCAGAACTTGCTCTGTCAAGTAGGTATTTGGCCTGTGGGACAACATAGCTTGTTGATGACATGTAAGTGGACCTCTCTACTTTTATAGCGGGCATTATGACCAATGGTTCAAGTGCATACATATCTTTTAGGTTATCACATTGCTTCCAGTTTATGCCCCTGACCATTTCCCGGTACTGTTGTGGCGTGCCGCAAGACAAAGACAGAAAAATGCGTTGAGACTCAAGTGTAAAAATATGCTTTAACTCTTTTATCTCATTTTTAATTTCGTAATCAAGCGTTCCATTGGATAGAACCCACATGGCAAATCCCGTAGACAGGAATTCAATAAGCGTCAGTCCGAAATATTCTTTAAACTTCTTATCAAAGTCGTATTCAGTCGAAGTGGTTAGTATAAGCTTATTGAAAAGCAAAAATCCTCTGCCGATTATTGTTTTTTTACTCACTTGCAGCGGAAATTGAATCTGCCCTATCCTGTTGAAATACAAGGAAAATTTACTCATTATATCGTCGTCGGACGATTCTTCGAGTTCTTCTAGGTTAACTACCTGATTGTAGGCTTTATGTACTGAAGGGTTATTTAAATTCAGGAAGCCCCCCTTGTGATCATTTGCCGATGAAAGAAGCAGGAAACGAGCCATTCTGGTTAGGGTGATACTTAAAGATCGCCTATCATGCTCAGTTTTTCCCCTGACTTGTAGCCAAGCCCATATCCAATCCGGTATATTTTTTCTGTCCGGTCGTTCGGTACCATATTTCAGAGCTGCATTTACGGCGCCGATAACATACAACCCATCAGATAAATGGAATTTCTTCAATTGATCGTAAAGTTCAGTTAGCGAATTTGTTTTTGACATTGATGCCATAAAGTTTATTTTTCGTCTTGAAATGGGTCTAAATCGATTAATTCTGGTTTTCTAAAATATGGGTAGGATACTTTAATGATTTTAGAAACTTCATTCTCTTCAATATTAACAAAAAAGGTCGTGTCCTGATAATTACCCTCCAATACGTGCGGGAGGTCATTCAAAACATAAATTCTGAATTCTGAATTGTACATGTACAAGGTTGGTGTGTTAACGATAAAGATGCCCTCAAGGCTGAAATTTGAAAAATCGACTTGCTTTAAATGATATTTAGCCCTGAAATGTGATTCTAATAAGTGTAAATTATCATTAAACCACGACACTTTATTCAGCATGGTTTGGTTATAACTCTTCGTTTTTTTGGAACCTTTGGTAAATGCGTTATAATCATTTTTCTGATTGGCTGCGTCGTACCGGCTCATTAGGTGTTTGCAATCAACAATAAAGATTTTGTTTACGTCACTGGCAATGACAATGAAGTCAATCTCCCCCAGTCCTTTAACATCTATGTTGACAAAACCTTTTCCACCTTTTAATTGGGTTACGTTTCTTTCATATAGGCAGTTGTTTCCCTTTACAATGTTTTCTACAGCATCATCAAGCCACTTATCATGTTCGTCTTCTTTACGATGTACATAAGTCTTAAAGCAAGAATTGCTCATCCATTCTTCCGGCCCTTTTCCCCAAGGCAGGGCGTTTGTGGCAAACTGGATCATTGTTTCAGTCCAGGCGTTCGGGCCAATAATTGCAAATTCTTTGCCATTAACGTTCCATACAATTATCGGTCGAAAGAGATAGCGTTTAAGGTTATTTGGTTTGCAGGCCAAGTCTAATAATGACATTTTATTGTGTTTTGTCAAGGTTAAACCTTTATAAAACAATTCAGCATCGGCATAAGAAGTTTGAAATAACCTTTCAAGATTTTGTGGCAAGTTCTCCCATAAAACACCTTCGGTAAAATGTATCTCTTGATGTATCGCCGCTATTACACCTCCGGCATCTTGATATTTGATACCCAGGCAGCTTTCCATTGCCGCAAACATATCCTGAATCCCTTCATCATCAATTACTATTTTTTCCACGTTATGCCCCCATGTATCGTTTATATGCTCAAAAATGAAGTTGTAGTGATGCCTTCTTGAGAAGACGTAAAGGTCATTCTTGTCAAACGTCAATTCACCTACATCTTCAATCATCCCTTGTTCCGCATACATGGACACACACATTAAGATCATATCACCAAGAAATAACAAGTCGTCCAATATTATTTGAATCCTAGGAACGTCACTCTTTGTTGGCTTAACTGTTTTTATCTGAACGTCGCAAGCTGTTTCCAAAATAAATTTCAGGATTCTTCTGTAGATTGCGAGATATTCAGCTGTAACGTGCAGGTTGTCGCTTTTGCCCTGATGTAATACTGCGAGTTCCGTGGCATCCTCGTGAAACATTAGGACGGACTGATAAAAAAAGAAAGATTGTTCGGCTTTACAAATCCCAACAAATTTCTCTATAAAAAAGGCCAAGCAGTACCTTACAATTTCGGAAATCTCTTCTTGTGAATAATCTTTACGCCCGAATTTAGCTATCAATAGTGAGGACAACTCTTTCCTAAATTTTGGTTCGGCAGTTTTCTCACCTTTATAGACCTTAAATTTTTTCCGAAATACGTAAAGCGGCATATAAACAGATTTATAGTAAATATATTGAATCGCCTTCTAATATTGGTCCCAAACGATTATAGCCGCTTTCTCTTTTCCGCGCTGCTGCAAAGCCTCCAGCCGCTTTACCAGACAATACAGCACTGCTATGCAGCGCTGTTCTTGTGGAAAGTTTCTTGAAATGAGCTTGCCGAGATGTTTTATCTTTAGCTAAAAATCTGAGCTTGAAATTAAACCGATACACTTTTCCTCTGATTGGCGCTGGGCTATTTGCAGCCCTGTTGTTACTTTTCCGGTTGCCGATCAGCCATCTGCTTGATTTGCTATTAGTCAAACCATTGTTTGCTGACGTTGAAAGTATGCTATGGACTGACCTAGTACTTTGTTTGGCTTTAACCGTCCTAGCCTGTTGGATAGCCAGAAGCCAGACACCGGTTTTTCTGTACAGATTGGTTTTGTACGGGCTGGTATTCTATGCATTCCAACGCATCAATAGTTATTGGGTATTTTATAAACTCGCTACTTTTAACCGGCTTGTTTATTGGGATCTGTTTGCGTTTGCCTCAATGCTGTTGTTGCCATTGAATTACGCCCTGAATAGGAGAAAAAGCGATTACGAAATAATAAATACTGAAGGATTTGTAGAG
Organism: uncultured Sphingobacteriaceae bacterium; assembly: GCA_946887045.1. Next base: position 5,521 of record CAMPKC010000003.1, read on the forward strand.
GACAACGCGGTTACGAATGAGAAAGACGACCACTTCAGGCGCAATATAGCTGCTAAAGAAGTTGCACGCTTAATCATGCTGACCCCTAATAAAAAGTCCTTTGCGATAGGCATTCTTGGAGAATATGGAAGTGGCAAGACCTCGTTTTTGAATCTACTTCTAGGTGAATTCACTGGTGATAATGTGTTGAAGATTGCTTTTGACCCTTGGAGCGCAGGAAACCCTGAAACCATACGACGTGAATTCTTCGACCTTTTGGCGAGCAAAGTTGCCGAAGTTGACATGAGGGTTTCTTCAATGATTTATAGTTATGGGCGCAGACTAGCTGGATTTGATGCGCGTTCGCTTTCCTGGCTAAATTGGCTGGATTTTCTGGGGAACAAGGGTACTGTGCAGGGTTCCGGAGAGTATCAACGAATCAACGAAATGCTGCAGGCAAGCGGACGCAAGATTGTGATCGTTATTGACGACCTTGACCGGCTGTATCCGACGGAAATCATGGAAGTGCTGAAATTGATCCGCAATACAGCAAATTTCTCTAACGTGTTCTATCTGGTAGGGTACGATAAAAGGTATGTTCAGGGATCGATAAGGACATTGAACGACGCGGGCAGCTTAAATTATTTGGACAAGATTTTTCAGTTGGAAATTCCGTTGCCAAAACGAGAGGAGGACGATCTGTTAAATACTTTAAAGGAACGGCTGAAAGAAATGGTAACGCCGGAACACTACGAGGTCTTTGAAAATATCATGATCCCTAATGGTTTCCGAAGTCGCTACGAAAAAGCTTATAGTGGTATCTTGCGCCAAGGTCGTGATGTGGTGCGCTTCATCAACGGGTTCAAAATCATTTACCGGCTAATTGGCGAAGAAGTGGATTTTGAATGTCTGGTGCTGTTGGAACTGGTCAAGTTTCGTTTTCCCGCCATCTATGAACTCTTATATGCACAGCATAATGTCTTTCTAAACGAACAGCCTTTGCGCTCAAGCCACCAGCAATATTATTCGCCGGTGATGGTAAGGGCTGAAGGATCGTCCAAACGTTCTGACGAAGTTTCGTTGTTCAAAAAGCACATTGAAAAGTTGGGCTGGCTGTCTGATGAAGAAGTTTCTCTGCTTGATGGGCTTTTTATGGCAATGTTCAAGGGCAGCCAGTACCATCATCCCGATTCCAAAAACTCCATTTCTTATCCTTTGTATTTCGAGATATATTTTCGCTACAGGCTTTCCCAGCGTGATCTTTCCGATAAGGATTTCAAAGCCGCGATGGTCTCGGGCCACATGCGTGAATATATGGACTATTGTGCAAGCCACGGGCTGCACAGGGAACTTATGGTCAGGTTGATGCAGGAAGACATTAATAAGGACAGGCGAACGTTCGAGCAGGTCATCCACTGGATATTTTCTTTTGGACGAACCTATGTGCAAAAAGAGGGCAAGTTTAGTTTTGATTATGAAGCACTCGTCGACAAGATCTACAATTACCACAACCATACGACTGATAAACTGTACAAAAAGGATTTGGATGCTTATAAACGCTTAATAGACCATCTGTTTGCAGCTGCAAGTGCACCGTTTCTTTTTGAGAATGAACTGCTTTACCACCTGAAAAAGAAAGGCGAAGGTTTTGTGCTTTCCTTAGCGGAAATGACCGCCCACCAGTATTCCTATTTTACCCGGATGGCAACCAGCGGGCACGGGTTGAGCGAGGATACGCTTTGGCTGTTCTATGGTGCGAGGGAACATTACCGAGTGCCCGCTGACGAGCGGGGCGCCTATTACGAAAAATGGCGTTTCGAGCCGACTCTGGCTGTTAAGATGAAAGTATATCTTGCAGAAAAAGACCCGAAGGAGTTTTTAAAGTTCAGCATCCAACGGGACATGCGTAACCGTTCAATGGTCTATATACATCGGGAGGTCATGGAGCTGTTCGACGAACCCGCCGAGTACCGAAGGTTGGTGGCAGGTAATCCGGAACTGGACGAGGAGATACAAAGGGAATACCTGGAACTTTTCGATAAACTGGTTGAGACCGATTTTAAACAGTATGCTGAAATGGAACTCAAAACCGACCTGCAAAAGCCTGAAAGGGACTGATCGTGTCAGGTTCCAGCCTTCCCCTAAAAAGCACTGACGAGATCTCGCATCCAGGCTGTTAACAGAGTTCAGATAGGAAATGCTATTGATTGCCGTTCGTAATGGTAAATGAACTGGTATGAAAGTGGGTGCAAGTACCTTAAGTTTTGCTTTGGTTGTTTTTTTTCCGCCAATTCCGCCACTCCCTTCCATCTTCGCCACCCTCGCTTTGTAGCCATTTAAAACAGTCTTAACTTCATTATTTCACGGCCGAAGGCGTGAAAAGCAAGATGTATTTTTGTATACAAAAACAATCTTGCCCTACCTTCCAAAGTCAGTCGGGTGGCTAATAAATCCAGCCATCTGCGAAACTTGATGCCTGTGAAAACTTGATGGAGGATAAGATTATGCCTAGAAAGAAAGCGGAAGAAAGTCAGCGATTACAGCATGTTATTCAGACAAGAGTAAATCGATCGAAATTCAATCAGTTATCTGAGCTAGCTAAAAAAGCCACTAATGGAAGTACTAGCGATCTGCTAAGAGACATTCTTTACAAGCGCGAAATCAAGGTTCAAACCGTCGACAAAACTCTGGCCGAATACATGCCGGAGCTTGTAAGGCTTCGAAAAGAATTGAATGCTATAGGCACCAACATCAACCAAATTACCCGCTACTTCCATCAATCTCCTGAAGAAACTAAGAAGCTCTTTTATGCTACAAGAGTAGCAAACCTTTACGAAAATGCGGGATTAAAAGTGGCCGAAGTGCTACACTTAATAGAGGAGCTCGGAAAGAGATGGTTGCAAAAATAATTATAGGCAAACATATCGGAGGTATCCTGGCCTACAACGAGCGGAAAGTGGATAAAGGCAAAGCTCAACTACTTACAGCAGTCAATTTCACAGCGGACTCTTCTAACTTGTCCCTAAAAAACAAGCTAAGCCACTTTGAAGCATTCTGTGAAAGGAACAGGCGGACGAAAACAAACGCCGTCCACATCTCACTTAATTTTGACCGTAACGACAATCTCGAAAATGAATCACTGAAAGAACTTTCACAAAAGTATATGGCTGCAATCGGCTTTGATGATCAACCTTATCTGTTATACCGACACTATGATGCGGCTCATCCACATGTTCATATTGTAACTACTAATATCCAAAGTAATGGCGAGCGTATAGACCTCCACAACATTGGGAGAAATAAATCAGAACCTGCAAGGAAGCAACTTGAAAGAGAGTATGGCCTTGTGGTAGCAGAGAGTAAAAGCAAATCAGAAATTCCTGACATAAGCAAGATTGATTTAGATAAAGCCTTATATGGCAAGGATGAAACGAAGCAAGCTATCTCTAATACAGTCCGTTCAATAACTCGTAACTGGAAATTCACTTCTCTCGGCGAACTCAATGCCGTTCTTAACCAATATAACGTTACGGCCGATCCGGGAAAAAGAGATTCTAACTTATACCAGAAGAAGGGTCTGATTTATCGCTTGCTTGATTCGAAAGGAAACAAGATAGGCGCCCCAATCAAAGCAAGTAGCATCTATGGCAAACCGACTATGAAATTCCTTGAAAAGCGGTACCTCTTGAACGCAGAATTACGAAAACCGTACAAACTGCAATTAAAGCAGACGATTGATATGGCACTTCAGCAAGGTCTAACGAAAGACGACTTTAGTAAGGCCTTATCAAGACAAGCTGTCCAGGTGGTGTTCAGAGAAAACAGCGAGGGCCTCATATACGGTATAACTTTTACCGATCATAATTCGAAATGTGTTTTTAATGGAAGTGATTTAGGTAAATCGTATAGTGCTAAAGCAATTACGGAGACGTTCTCAAACGTTCCACACGACATTAACAAGAACCGAGGGAAATTCGAGACGAAGATTGATGAAGCGTTTAAGTCAGCATCCTACGACCATCTCACGGGAGAGCCATCGCAGAATCAATTCATTAGTGCTCTATTCAAGACTGAATATGAAGAGCCAATAAACAACCTCTTAGCAGGCAAACGAAGAAAAAAGAAAAGAAGAATCCACCTTTAATTGAAAGAACATGAACACCGGGGAAAACGAACAAGGTCTTCGTAAGATTATGGATTTTACAAGACTACTAAGCATTGCCATTCTGATAATTCATTTTTATCTATTTTGCTACTCAGCTTTCCGTGAATTAGGATTAACTGCTAACGTCGTAGATAAGTTACTTTCTACCTTTTCAGGGATGTCGATTTTTAATACTGTTTTAAGGGCTAAACTGGCAGCAGTATTTTTATTAGCTATATCGCTGTTTGGTGCTAAAGGGAAGAAGAATGAGAAGATTGCCAATCGAACCATAGGAACTTATATAATCACGGGATTAGTATTATACTTCTTTAGCCAGATAGCTTTACATCTACCCATTCCACTTTCCTACCGGCCTGAACTATACATGGGAATAACAACCGCAGGGTACTTGCTTATACTTACAGGCGGCACTTTACTTTCACGTATAATTAAGTTCAACCTCAACCAAGATGTTTTTAATAAGGAGAACGAGACGTTTCCCCAGGAAGAAAGATTATTAGAAAACGAGTTTTCAATCAATCTGCCTGCACAATACCGGTTTAAAGGAAGAACCAGAAAAAGTTGGATAAATATTATCAACCCATTCAGGGGGAATTTAATAATGGGTACTCCTGGCTCTGGCAAGTCTTACTTTGCAATAAGACATATCATTACACAGCATATCAGAAAAGGATTCAGCATGTTCATCTACGATTTCAAGTATGATGACCTAACCAAGATAGCTTACAATACACTCTTGAATAGTGCTGGTGCCAGGTGCCCAAAATTCTATGTCATTAACTTCGAAGATTTATCTCATACCCATCGTTGCAATCCTTTGGACCCTGCAAACCTGAAGGACATTGCAGATGCTACGGAAGCATCGAGGGCTATTATGCTAGGTCTTAATCGCGAGTGGATTAAAAAGCAAGGTGACTTCTTTGTCGAGTCGCCGATCAATTTTCTAACAGCAGTTATCTGGTTCTTGAGAAAATACCAGCAGGGCAAGTACTGCACACTGCCTCATGTAATAGAGTTGATGCAGGTTGAATACAAATATCTTTTTCCCCTATTGAACCGTGAGCCTGAAATTGAGGTATTGATAAACCCTTTCATTTCTGCCTGGAAAAATGAAGCCTATGATCAGCTGGAGGGCCAGGTGGCGAGTGCCAAAATCAGCATGGCAAGATTGTCATCGCCATCGCTCTATTATGTACTATCGGGCAACGATTTCAACCTTGATCTTAATAATCCACTAGAACCGAAGATCATTTGTGTCGGGAACAATCCACTAAAGCAGCAAGTTTATGGTGCAGTTCTGAGTTTATATATTTCCCGAATGATTAAACTAGTGAATCAAAAGAATAAGCTGAAATGCAGTTTGATATTTGACGAATTCCCTACCATCTATTTTAATAACATAGACAGCCTGATTGCAACAGCCCGGTCCAATAAGGTTGCTACAACTTTAGCTGTTCAAGACTACAGTCAATTAAAGAAAGACTATGGAAGAGAACAAGCGGAGGTAATTCTGAACATCATCGGAAACATAATCTGTGGTCAGGTTACCGGTGATACCGCCAAACAACTGGCGGAAAGATTCGGTAAAATTTTGCAGCAGCGGCAAAGCATCTCCATAAATAGTTCTGATACGTCGCTTAGCAGGTCCACTCAATTAGACTATGCAATTCCATCTTCTAAAATCTCCACGCTTTCTTCAGGCGAATTTGTGGGCATGGTTGCCGATGATCCACACACAAAAATTGACTTAAAAATATTTCACAATGAAATAATCAACGATCATAAATCCATTGCTAAAGAAGAGCATGGTTACAAAGAAATCCCTAAAATTCGAACAATAGACACAGAAAGTATTCAAGCTAACTACCTGCAAATCAAACAAGATATTCAGGATATTCTATGGGACGAATTGGACTGTAGTGAAAGCGGTTCAAACTCTGGAACTCAATCAGGGAGTAGCGCTAGCTTTTTAAAAGGAGTGCGACCCTAGCATTTATTAACTTTAAGTATCGTTTAGCTTTCTTCGACAGTTGACTTATCCTCTGCAACTTGCAGTTCGCTGGTATAATTTTTGCAGCGAAAATTTACGTCTCAATTAATATTAACTAAAGTATTAAACCTATGATTAAGGCTACTTATGATGATAAAAGCGTGGTGCTTGATATCCTTACAAAGTCGTTTGATACCAATCAAAGCGTAAATTACATTGTAAAACAGGATGAAAACAGAGCTCAAAGAGTTCGCGCTCTGATGGATTACTCCTTTGAAGTTTGTTATCTGTTTGGTGATGTTTATCTATCAAATGATAAAAAGGCCTGCGCTTTGATTTTATATCCCGACAAAAAGAAGACAACAATAAAGTCCATATTATTGGATGTCAAGTTGATTCTTTCATGCGTTGGGATTGGCAACGTAAAAAAAGCTCTAACAAGAGAGTCGAAAATCAAAAAGCTTCAGCCAAACGAACCAATGTATTATATCTGGTTTATTGGAGTTGATCCTGCATATCAGAATTCAGGCATAGGTACAGAGCTCCTTAACGAAGTTATCCAGGATAGTGCTCATAAAAAAAGATCTATCTACCTTGAAACTTCAACTTTGAAGAACATACCGTGGTATAAGAAATTTGGATTTGATGTCTACAATGAACTAGACCTTAGCTATAAGTTGTTCTTCCTGAAAAAGGATGCTGCATAAAACACGCCAGAGCCTATGAAAGCGTTTGGGACAGAAATGCATGTCGTCACATTAGCATTCGTCTTCTTCGAAGTCGTAATGTTTTTTTACCAGCTATTCTATTACCTATCCCGACCTGAGGATAAAAATAGAATGTGGTATCTTGTTCTATTATCTTTGCTAATCGTTTATAACATCACAGGTGGATTATTTCCTGATCCGAATATTGAAATACCTATTATCGCACAGAATATTATAGCTTATGGTAGCGGATTCTTTATGGCCTCTTATTTCCCGTACTATTTCTATAAGGGATTTGACTTGAAAACATTGAGATTCCATGCACTATACGGCGTTCCACTCTTTTTGATTCTACCTTATCTAGGGTTCTTTGTAATTGCCTATTCCTTTAACGGCAACCTGGAATTTGCTGTTAAAAACGGTGTTATCATCCCGTTCTTTTATTCCATAGTGCTTCTATGGGCAATAACAAAGGCGGTAGTTATCAAGTATAAGGAAGATACATCCAATGACAAGATCGTAGAAATAATAGCGGTGTACTGTGCCGTAATTCCGTGGGCCTCAATGACTCTATTGTCATATTTCCATGCTAGTCAATTTGTCGAAGTGATAGTTACAAATGGGGGCTTCATTGTAGTTACGGGTTTATTCATTTCTAGATCAATTAAAAATGCTCGAATCGAATACCAGCGATTAGTAGAGCTAGATACTCAAACTCAGAAAAGCCCTGCTTTCGTAATGAGCTGTAAGCTGTATCAACTCACTTGCAGAGAGATAGAAATTGTACATCTAATCCGCGAAGGCCATAAGTATAAAGCGATAGGTCAAGCTTTATTTATCTCAGAAAGAACGGTGAGTAAGCATGTACAAAATGTCTTCGAAAAGGTGGGAGTTAAAAATAAAGTAGAGCTTCTTAATAAATTGGATCAAAGTAGTGATCTCTCAGCAATATCTGCATAAAAACAGGCCTTTTTAGCAAAAATACGCTTTTTTACGTATGTGATCTACTACAAAAGACGTATTTCTTTTCACTCTCAAATCATAGAAATTTGTATTACATCTAACACTATTTCTATGAAAGAATTTATAAACAAGCTGAATGCTGTATGGGATTTTGAGCTTCAGAAAATTCAAGCAAGTGAAGAACATATTGTAAGAATCTGTGAACGAGTTCTTGCCATAACTCGCAAAGCACTGGCAGATCTTAGAACCCATTTACTAACCGCAGAGTTTAAGGATAAAGAGGAAGAAATATGGTTTTTCAAAGAGGCTAAACCTCAATTACTGAGCAAACTTATATATCATGAAAAACTATACAACTTAGAATTGAGAAGGCCTCTGGGAAGAGACAAGCTGGTGCGGAAGTATCTTGAAAATGAGATACTGCACCTGGAGCACAGCTACGAGAGTTATACAGAATTTTATCTCTATTACAGAACAGGTCAAACTACCAACGATGAACATTACTTCCTAAGGACACACCAATCCAGCTTCAATGATTGTGAAGCGCATGGATTTGACTCTGATCCAAATCTTTCCACCGGCTATGATTGCAAGGTAGCCCGTATCCTTGCGCAGGACATGCTAGTTATCTATTTGAACAGGGAGATTTACAAGTTGAAGGGGAAGGCTTCCGTACATAAGCATCATGATACCACCCACTCACTTGAATGGACAGGCTCAAAAACAAGTTTAGTCGAGCTTATTTATGGATTAGCTCAGGCCGGAGTTATAAATCATGGCAAGAGCGATTATAAGGAGATTGCTCATTGCTTTGAAAAGGTGTTTAATACCTCATTGGGAAACATATATAAGACGTTCGAGAAAATCAGAATGCGGGAGACGGGTCCGACAACTTTCTTAGATACTGTTAAGGTAAAGCTTATAGATTATACTGATAAGTTTAACCAATTGAGGATTGACTAACTAAGGAGTTAAATCAGGCAAATAATGTCTTCCATAAATTTCGATAGTCGCCCGGTATCTTTAATCACCATATAATCTTCATCTGAAAGGTCAGTTCCTTCTTTTATTTTGTTGGTAATCTCGGTGAGTTGCTTAGAACTAGCAAATGGAAATGTATCTTTCATTTTTTGTTGATTATTAAAAAGTATCCAAGCAGGGAGGTTCATTACATGTCCGCTATATCCTGCATATTTTAGAATTACTATTCCAGTGAGATAATGCAATTTTAAAGCGATCTGCTCCAATTCCCATACTTCAGCATGGCCTACTGGATTACGACCGTGCAAAAAATGGTTTCGGTGATTGAGAATATTTTCATCTTTTTTACTTAGAGCAAGTCCAAGTAACTTGAACGGAAATAGAAGCTTATTTTTATTAGTGGGTTTGTTCAAGTCACTAAGCTTAGAATTAATAATTTGCATAGCTTCCGCAGAAAGATTTTCATGTTTTACAACCACCTTTTTTAGCTCATCGATCAATCTGCGGGCAGTCTGCTTGTTAGATATGGGCTTAATAGATTCCTGATTTTCATCAGAAATAAGTTCCGTTACTGTTTCTAAAGCAACTGAACATAGTATCCCCTGTTGCAATGGATCGTTCGCAGAGCTTGAATTCACTAAAATTTCAAGGGCTCTTCGTAAAGCTAGATTTTGGTGAAGCATGTCGCAAAGCCGACTGAAAACATGACTACTGAAACGCTCGTGTGCATCTTTGAACTTCTCCCGAAATGTTTCCGAAAATGACAGGTTCCTGTAAAATTCAAAAAGTTGAGTTGGGTTAATTAATTGCTGTTTACCACGTATTGAATTAATATCATCCAAGTCATATGCGACATCCGCGATCTTTTTGAAATTTTTATCTTTTGAGGTCAGAATCAGCGATTCTCCACTATAGAATCTCGAACTTAAAAATGCGAAAGCTAACCTTATGTACGAAGAGAGGGTTTTAAATTCCTCAAAGTCCATTCTATTTAGCGAGTCAATAAAAACAGATTTAACATCTTCCACAGCATACAGATGAAATATTTTCTCCTGAATCGTTATGGTAACATACATGCCCTTAATAGAAGGAAAGCGAATCCCTATCAATGACGGCTGAGTATCCCACTGCTTGATGTCGAATTTTAGATGATCCTCAGGCTCTATAATTGAAGCCGGGTAAACAATATCGCCGTCGTCAACAGGTATACATAGCCTAAAATATGAGCTGTCATATGGCTTATTGTCAGAGCGTAGATTAGTTAAAATGCCGGTCAAAAGCCTTGGCAGTTTCGGAAAGTTGCAATCAAACTTATCAATCGCCGTTGAACTAGTCCTAAAAGAGCTCCCATTCCCATAAATTCGGAGTTCACCATCTAGCCCATAGCTATTCAGGTATTTGACCCCACCATTTTTTAGCTGTTCCCCAATACTTATCTTAAAATCAAAGCCGGTCTTATTCGGAGTATTTATCAATTCAATATCGGCCTCATATTCTTTCTCTGTGTGCAGGTCCATATCAACGTAGGCTAACATGAGCTTGAAAGACCCGCCTTTTAGAAATTCTTGAATTCTTTCAATAGAAGGCCGCAAATTCTTTTTAAATGCAGTTTTAAAGAAGTTGCTATAAACTGAAGAATTAGTACTCATTTCCTCTAAGATAAACTATCATTGGCAACCTATTATCAAATAGCGATCAGTTCTTAGTTCAATTACTAATTTCTTTCTGATGCTTTTAGTATCGTCAAAGGTTCACCATGTTTAACAAGTAACATGTCCGTATCAAAGAAATCACGACTTCCCATGATTGACTTTTCATTGAAGATCAATGTTATTGGGTCAAGAAAAGAATAAGTATAAGCTTTTAGATCATTATGCTCGAATAAGTTCTGTTTCCCATTAGGGTAATGTTTGTATATAACCTTGTTGTGTTTCGGATTAAATGCATGAATCAATGCTTTCTCTGCATCATGGTATATCGCTTTTTCCGGGACCGTAGGTAAGTTGCCAGATTTCATTTGCTCAAATAACTCCTCCGTCAGGTCATCGTCTTCTAGCATTGCCAAATGAATATTATCACTAAATTCAAAAAACAACAACACTATTTCATCCGTGGGTAACCCACCATATTGAAAAGGCATTTCTGTAGATAGTACATCTTGTAAATGCTCGTGCCCAGTTAGACGCTTGATTACATGTTCTTCGGTCGCTTTGCCTATATAGTGAACATTATAATTCAAAAAGCCTTGTATGTCTCCTTTAATTTCTAGCTCAATTCTTTCATTCCAAAAATCAAACAACAATTTTTCCGGAGAAAACCAATTGCCGTACCCATCTTCCTGAGTATAGATAAGCATATTGATAATGTGGTTAAATGGCGGGTCACTCTGTTTTGCCTGCTGAAATTCATAATCAACGCAGAAATGAAATAGGATTTTTTCGCTCTCTGTGTTTCCTAGGGCTTGCTGACGAAACGGAAATTCACATTGCAAGGTGTTTTCAGTTCCTTTTTGTTTAATCTGAAATTTCATTAATGGCCGTTTGCAATTAGAGTGATCCACATATAAATTTTGCAGGTATAAAACAGGACGTTGAACGATCATATAAATATTGCTCTGCTCTAGTATGTCTAGCAATAATTTTTCCGATTTAAGATAGCTGAAATCAAAATTGCTTAATGGACATTGACTGAGCATCAATTTGTTAAAAAGCCGAGTCTCTTTCATTCGTTAAAGATAATTGCAGCAATCAAATTATACTATCAAAATTTCCGTGTTACTGTTATCTTTAACTACAGTGAAGAAGGAACGAGCTATAAAATTCGCAATTGACTTAAATTCTGGTGATCTGCTGGACGCGGATGTGAAATTTCGCTCTACAAAGGAAGCTCACTTGATACGAGAGCAATATAGCCGTCGCGAGCTTGATTTGCGATGCTATGAATGTGAGCAACCGCTTAACGTTTCAAAAAGCATTTACGACCGCGTTTATTTCAAACATACCCAGCACGCCAGTGACTGCATACTCAAAGATTGCAATTTCAGCATGGGTGATATGGAAATGATCCGTAAAGCTGTATATAGTCGAGAGAGTGATCGACATAAGTATCTTAAAGGAACAATCGCAAACCTGTTAGAAAACACTCCTGGAGTAGATGTAAATTCTGTTACTGCTGACACGAAATTTCTGTTTTCTGAACAAAGCAAACGCCGCCCCGATGTTTATTGCAGATACCTGGATAAAGAATTGGTATTCGAGATTCAGCTATCACCTCTGCCTCAGCGGTATATACTTGATAGATACGATTTCTATAGAAACAAAGGTATCTTCCTTATTTGGATCTTAGATAAATTTAGCGTACATGGTCAGTCAGCGACTGAGAAAGACATTAAATACCTCAACACTTACAGAATTTTTTCAAACTCGACGAAGTCAACGCAAAGAAGGGCAAATTTAAAATGCTTTGTCAATATAAGAAACCCAGCATCTTCAAGAACCGATCAATCATCAGTCCATGGACAGAAAGTTCTGTTTCACTTCAAGAAATTAGCTATTGAATGTCCTCTTACCAGATATATTTCTGGGATTTCGAGAAGAACTTAAATCTTAAAGAGGATGAGCTTAAGGGATTAGAAGAAAGGCAACGGATCGAAGAACGTCGTAGAGAGCTGGACGAGCGATTAAAGCAAATGCGAATTAACGCTGATCGATTTCTCGAGAAAATAAAATTTCAAAAGACGCAGGGTTGGACATTCTATTCGTTTTCGGAACAGCATGGGGATTTATATCAATTAGATGTACCGCACTTGAATGAGAGGTTGGGATTTAACACAAAACGCTCCAAGGGGAAAACACTACTCAATCATTACATCTCCTCTGCGGGCCAGTTTGGATATTCCTTTATTCATTTTTTACTTAATGAATCAAAGATTTGGATTGACGTGAATTTACGTAACGAGGACGACACTACTAGTTTTCAGGAAATTTATTATAGCAAGCATAGTTATCCATCAGGTCTAATCAGACTACTTTTTAAGAGGGGTTACCAATTACAAGATTCGGACAGGAGTTTATTCAGATCCCTTCCTGAAAATATCACAGGTGATAAAAATGAAGGGCTATTTCTTTTAGAGTGCATGAACAAGCTCATAGACAGGGAGCTGACGGAACAGGTTTGGCGGCACTCACGACTCTTGTGCATTTTAGAAAGTGCCAAGCGTAAAGAAATGGTAGCATTTAAGTATAAGAACTGGATCAGCCTGGGCATTTTAGCTATTTCCAACTATCAGAGATATTGGGAGTATATTGAAAATGTTTTCAAGAAGTTCGGGCTATGGGAAACGTTAATAGATTCAGACCGAAAAGGTACATTTCAAAGGAAGTTAGCCGATTTTTATGAAACGATTCCTGAACAGGATTATTCAGTAGACGAACTGATAAGCGAGCTCTTTCCTGAACTTAATGACTAACAAAAATTACTAAATCTGAAGTGAGTGAACTCTCTATCCTAAGTTCTCCTGTTAACTTCAAAAACATACTTCCGCCACTTCCGCCAATTTCCGCCATTTTCGATGGGGATTTCCAAAAATCCCCATCGAGCCGTTTCTGCCATTCCCACCTTTGAGCCAATCAAAACAGTCTAATTATGTTTTCACACATCTCCTGGGAGCAATACTTTGCTTACACCGCAGCAACAGGGCTGCTTTACTATGCGACGGTTGTATTTCTTTACTACCGTGATAATCTGGTTCTATTCGTAAAACAGCCTTTGAAAAAAAGGTCATCAGGCTTAAATCCTGAACGACTTCAGAGATCAGAGAAAGATATTTTGGGACAGGCGCAAATTTCCGAAAGCGAGGTTACTGTAAATTCTGAGGAGTTAAACTTCTATGACTCTGAAGCCACCGAAGAAGTTGCGGCGCAGATACAGCCGGAAGAGGAAACTTCCGAGTCGCAAGATTTCACCAGTTCCAATCAAGATGCTATCGAAAATTTCATCACTGAACTCAAGGGAAACCTTAAAATTCTAAAAGAAGCAGATGGCAACAAGGAAGAATTCGGCTCTCTCTTCCGGGCCACTGCATCCAAGTACCCACAATTAAAAGACCATCATACCCTCAATGCCTTAGTAGAAGAGCTCGTGCTAGCAGAGGAATTGGGTTTTACAATCACCCAAGCAGAAATTGAAGTTCTCTGGCTCTAACTAAGTCATTTATTAAAACGTCCATCTCAAAATTAAATACCATGAAAAAGCAACTTAAAAGCTTGTCTATTGCTATAGGCAAAATTCTAAAAGCAGTCCAAATTAGTTTCGTTCTAACTCTCTTGCTTATACAGGAAACGTTTGCCCAAGATGGCAACGCCGGTATCAATGAAGCCACTACTAAAGTTAAAAGTTACTTCGAAACTGGCACCGACCTTATGTATGCGATTGGTGCAGTAGTTGGGTTGGTGGGAGCCATCAAAGTTTACCAGAAATGGAATAGCGGAGACCATGACACAGGAAAGGTAGCTTCTTCCTGGTTTGGAAGCTGTGTGTTTCTGGTAATTGTCGCAACTGTTCTTCAGTCATTTTTTGGGATATAGGTTATGGGCAGCATATATCAAATCAACAAGGGCATAAATAAACCGATAGAATTTAAAGGTTTGAAGGCCCAATACATAGGCTACCTAGCTGCGGGACTAGTAGGTCTCTTAATCCTGTTCGCTACTATGTACATCATTGGAGTTAATCTTTTTGTTTGCGTAGCTGTAATCGCCATATCCGGCACAGCTCTATTTATGACCGTATTCCGGCTCAGCCATAAATATGGTCAATATGGCCTCTTGAAGAAGGCGGCAAAGAGATATATCCCACTTTTTATAAAGTCGAAATCCCGAAAGGTCTTTATACAACTAAGTGATCCAAAGAAAAAGTAGGAGGTTTTATGGCTAATTCAATCGAAATAGAAAAGATGTTTCCGGTGTACAAAGTAGAGAGTGATTCTATCATTTCTATGTTTGGTGATATCACCTTTGGGTATGAGTTGACGCTTCCAGAAATATTTACGCTCTCCATAAGCGAGTATGAATCTTTTCATCAAGCGTGGATAAAGGCTATAAAGGTGCTGCCAAAGCATAGCATCTTTCATAAGCAGGATTGGTATTTAGAGGATGAATACAAAGCTGATTTTATAAGCAACTACAAATTATCTAATGCCTTGAGCGGGTTTTTATCGGGTGCAAGCGAAAGATTTTTTAATGAAAGGCCATTCTTAAAACATCGCTGCTACCTGTTTTTATCAAAAAAGCCGGAAGGCAGAAGAACAGCGAATTCCGCATTTTCAAATTTGTTCAGGCGTTCGATCGTTCCTCCACAAGTACTCAAGCAGAGCTTTATCGCGGATTTTAAGGATAAAGCAAACCAGTTCGAGCGAATACTAATAGATAGTGGTTTTGTGAAAATGGCCAGGCTTGATGCCGACGAATTAGCTGGAACTACTGGCAAGCCGGGTATTCTGGAACGTTACTGCTTTCTGCTTAATGACTCGGAACAGGCGACAATTAGGGACATCAGCCTGAAGGATGAGATAAAAGTCGGAACTCAGTCATGTCAGTTGTTCAGTCTCTCTGAAGTTGAGTCGCTACCGTCTCTTTGTGGCTCCCGGATTAACTTCGATAAATACAGTACGGATAAAACTAAATGCAGTATTGGTTTTGCATCGCCACTGGGTGGCTTGCTTAACTGCAATCACATTTTCAATCAGTACATTTTTATTGACGATGCAGCGCAAACGTTAAAGCAGTTAGAAGCTAAGCGGCTGCGTTTGCAATCACTTTCAGCGTATTCCCGCGAAAATGCTATTGGTCGTGATGCCACTCATGATTTTTTGAATGAAGCAATTAGTCAACAGCGGCTTCCGGTTAAAGCGCATTTCAACATACTTGCCTGGACCGATAAATCTGAGCAAAAAAACGAGCTGAAAACACTGGTGTCTGCTGCTATGGCTCAAATTGATGCTACTCCTAAACAAGAGACCGATGGAGCTCCGCAGATCTGGTGGGCTGGATTACCTGGAAATGAAGCCGAGTTCCCGGTCAATGACACGTTCGACACTTTTGCTGAACAAGCTTGCTGCTTTTTGAACCTCGAAACAAGTTATAAAAGTTCCGTTAGTCCCTTTGGTATTCGTTTAGGCGACCGGCTAAGTGGAAAGCCACTGCACGTTGATATTTCTGATGAACCAATGAGGTTGGGTATCTGCACAAATCGGAACAAGATTATCCTCGGCCCCACAGGTTCAGGAAAGTCATTCTTCACCAACCATATGGTGAGAAGCTACTATGAACAGGGCACCCATATCTTGCTCGTTGATGTCGGTCATAGTTATAAGGGGCTTTGCGAAATGGTAGGTGGCTATTATTTCACCTTCGATGAAGCGAATCCAATCCGATTTAACCCGTTTTACATCAGTAAAGGAGCATCGCTAGATACCGAAAAGAAAGAAAGCCTAAAAAGTTTAATTCTTGCACTCTGGAAGAAGGAAGACGAAGTACTGGAAAGGCCGGAATATGTTGCTTTATCAAATGCTCTTCAAGGGTACTATGCCAAAATCGCGACAAATAGTTCCGTGTTCCCCTGCTTCAATACCTTCTATGAGTACTTGAAAAATGAGTTCACATTAGAACTAAAGGCTGATAATGTTAAAGAAAAGCATTTCGACCTTGACAACCTCCTCTATGTTCTAAAGCCTTTCTATCAGGACGGTGAATTTGGCTATTTGCTGAACGCCACTGAAAACTTAGAACTTCTAAGTGAGAGATTCATAGTGTTCGAGCTTGATAACATCAAGGACCACCCTATACTTTTTCCGGTGGTAACCCTCATCATCATGGAAACTTTTATCAGTAAAATGAGAAGGTTGAAAGGAATTCGGAAGATGATTTTGATTGAGGAAGCCTGGAAAGCAATAGCCAAAGAAGGTATGGCCGAGTACATCAAATATCTATTCAAAACGGTGAGAAAGCACTTTGGTGAAGCAGTGGTGGTCACCCAGGAAGTAGAAGACATCATCAGCTCTGAAGTAATTAAGGAAACTATCATTAACAATTCGGACTGTAAGATTTTACTGGATCAATCCAAGTATCAGAACAAGTTCGATTCCATTCAAAACCTTTTAGGCTTGACTGATAAAGAGAAGGTCCAAATTTTATCAATTAATAAGGCCAACGACCCTAAGAGAAAGTACAAAGAAGTTTTTATAAGTCTGGGGGGCCAGCTAAGTAAAGTCTACCGCACGGAGGTCAGCTCAGAGGAATATCTTGCATACACAACTGAGGAAAGTGAAAAACTAAAAGTCCAGCAGTACACACAAAAGTACGGCAGTATTCAGAAAGGAATCGCTGCCCTGGCAAGTGAATTAACAACAAAATAAAATTCTATGAAAAAGCTTATGATTCTAATGCCAGCCAGTATGATTGTACTGATGGTATCACTGCCAGCGGCAGAAGCAAATGCTCAAGTTGCTGTGCTGGAGGTTATTAAGGCAGGTGTGAAAAAAGTAATTAAGGCGGTTGATCTAAAGATTCAGCGAATGCAGAATGAAACTATTTGGCTTCAGAATGCCCAAAAAGTAATGGAAAATCAATTATCAAAGCTGAAGCTAACCGAGATATCTGAATGGACCGAGAGGCAAAGATTATTATATGCAAAGTATTATACAGACCTGTGGAAAGTCAAAGCCGCTATTTCTTATTACCAGCGTATAAGAGAAATTACCATCAAGCAAGTTTATCTGGTGGAGGAATATCGAAGAGCGTGGCATTTAGCCAAAAGTGATAAGAACTTTTCACCCAGGGAACTTGAATACATATACAATGTCTATACCGGCATTCTAGATGAAAGTGTCAAGAATATGGATCAGATCCTGCTAATTGTCAATTCATTTAAGACTCAAATGTCCGATGCGAAAAGACTTGAGTTAATCAATCAGGCTGCTAACCGCATAGACCAGAATTATACCGATCTAATTCAGTTCAACAACCAAAATCTTCTTCTAAGTATGCAACGGGCACGGGCTCAAAAGCAAATCAAGTCAGTCCAAAAAATGTATCAGTTGCAGGAGGCTAATTAACATGAAATCTCTAATTATCTTGATCCTCCTTTTGGTTTCTACTGGTTCCAAGGCCCAAACTTGGGAAGAGTTCTCGAAGCAGAGGGAGACACAAAAAAAGTATCTGCTGCAGCAGTTGGCTGGTCTAAAGTTTTATGTCAGCTTATTAAAGGAAGGTTATTCTACAGTAAACAAAGGTTTAAAAACGATTAAAGGGATTACTAAAGGTGAATTGGATTTGCATACCACATTCTTTGAATCTTTAAAATCTGTTAATCCGCTTGTGGGTAGGAACAAAAATGTAGCCGACATTCTAGCATTACAGCTATCTATCAGCAAACATTTCAACCTCGGAAGCAAACTCCATCTTTCCCGAACTGAAACTCAATATTTTGAAAGCGTCCGCTCGAAAGTTCTAGAAGAATGTTTGAGCGAGATTGACGAATTACTCATTGTGATAAGTGCTAATAAACTAGAAATGAAGGATGACGAGCGGATGAAGCGTATCGATAAGCTCTACGAGTCTATGAAGGATAAATATCAGTTTACCCAATCTTTTGTGAATCAGACCAATCTGCTTAATCTGCAACGATTGCAAGAAGAGAGAAATAACAAAGCTTCCCAAAAGATTTATGACCTCAAATATTAACGGCTATGAAAAAGATATGGATACTGATGTTAGTTATTGCGATTAGTTCTGCCACGAAAGCCCAATCCGTGGAAGTTCAGCAACTACTACTCAATTATGAAAAGTTAAAGCAGCTGAAAAATATACTTTCAGACATGAAAAAGGGGTATGAGATAGTCAGCAAAGGGTATAATACCATTAAAGATATCTCTGAGGGAAACTTCAATTTACACGATGCCTTTATCAACAGCCTGTTATCTGTTAACCCTGAGATTAAAAACTACAAAAAAGTTGCAGATATAGTTACTTGCCAGAAGAATATCGTAAAGGAATACAAATCAGCCTTTAGCAGATTTAAGCGCAGTGGAACATTCTCGGCAACCGAGATTGAGTACTTAGGAAAGGTATATGGCAATTTGTTTAATCAAAGTATTCAAAACCTTGATGACCTCGCAACGGTGCTTACTTCCAACAAGTTGAGCATGAGTGATAACGAGAGACTAGAAGCTATAGACAGGATCTTTGCTGATACGGAGGACAAGCTCATATTTCTCAGAGACTTCAACAAAAAAACCAACATTCTTGCCATTCAAAGAATCCGCGAAAAGCGAAGTATTGAAACCTCAGAAAAACTCCATCAGGTAAACCACTAATACAAAAATCATGAAAAGTAGTAGAGTTTTAATCATCATTTTGATGATTACAGGAATATCCTTGCCTCAAATTTTATTTGCGCAAGGACTTGCAGGGGACGTTCATGGACTTCAATCGGTTTTAGACCAGGTTTACGAAGACATGATTCCGCTATGCAGTAAACTTATCAGCGTAGCCAGAGGAATAGCAGGTTTCGGCGCATTATGGTACATAGGTTCAAGAGTATGGAGACAAATTGCGGCCGCGGAACCTATTGATTTTTATCCTCTGCTTAGGCCATTTGCATTAGGAATGGCAGTGCTCCTTTTCCCTGCTGTACTGTCTTTGATGAACGGAGTATTACAACCAATCGTAATTGCAACCGGTGGAATGGTCAAAGATTCCAATAAAGCAATCGCTGTATTACTCAAAAAGAAAGCTGAGGCAATAAAGGAATCGGATACCTGGCAAATGTATGTTGGTGAAAACGGCCAGGGCGATAGGGATAAGTGGTATGAATATACCCACCCAACCAAAGAAGCGGGCACCGATGAAGGAACATTTGAAAGCTTGGGAAATGACATCAAATTTTGGATGGATAAACAGGCCTATAACTTCAGAAACTCAATAAAGCAATGGATGAGCGAAGTTTTACAGGTGCTCTATGAGGCAGCAGCGCTATGTATCAACACCATTCGCACTTTCTATCTGATTGTACTCGCGATCCTCGGTCCGCTTGTATTTGGGTTTGCAGTATTTGATGGATTTCAACATACACTCTCCGTTTGGATAGCCCGGTATGTGAATGTTTTCTTGTGGCTACCTGTCTCAAATATTTTCGGGTCAATCTTAGGAAAGATCCAGGAGAACATGTTAAAGCTGGACATATCACAGGTTCAGGGCACTGGTGATACTTTTTTCAGCTCCACCGACACAGCGTATTTGATATTCATGGTGATTGGCATAATAGGATACTTTACTGTACCCGGAGTAGCGAATTATATCGTTCACGCAGGCGGAGGAAATGCACTTCTTCAAAAAGTAAATACCATTGTAAGTAATTCCTCCAATAGCGTGCTTTCCTCATCTTCTAATTCGGGAATGATGGCCGACGCCTTAGGCGATCAAAGAGGAAGAATGACGCAGAGCATGACGGACTTTGCGAACTCTTCCGGCTACTTCAACGGGAAGAATGGCGCCTCCAAGTTCAATCACGACAAACTAAATGGTAATTAATCTAAAGTAAATCTATCATGTTCCAGCAACTCAAAAACATAGACACCGCCTTCAAGCACATTAAGGCCTTTAGTATCGTATTGATTCTATCGTGTATAGTTATTTCTGCATTTGCTCTTATCAAAAGTTATCAAGCAATAGAAGCGGCTCATAGCCGCATCTATATCCTTGCAAACGGGAAGGTTCTCGAAGCATTCTCGGCTAATCGAAAAGATAATATACAGGTTGAGGCGAAAGACCATGTGAAAACATTTCACGAATACTTCTTTTCGTTGGACCCGGATGATAAAGTGATTCAAACGAATGTTAGCAGGGCTCTGTATCTGGCTGACCGCTCAGCAAAATCTCAATACGACAATCTAAAGGAAAGTGGATACTATTCAAACCTGATATCCGCCAACGTCAGCCAGGAAATAAGCATCGACAGTATTCAATTAGACTTGAACCAATATCCCTATTTTTTTAAGTGCTATTCTTTGCAGAAACTGGTGAGAGCCACGTCTACCGTTACCAGAAACCTGATTACTGAAGGCTTTTTAAGAAGTGTAAGCAGGTCAGACAACAATCCACATGGCTTTCTAATCGAACGCTGGAAAACAGTAAGCAATCAAGATACCATACTTCAAAACCAGTAGCTATGATCTTCGGGAAGAACAACAGGAATAAGCTGATGCTAAATCAGGAAGAATTAGCACAGAGAATAGCTAACTGGATAATAAAAAGCCAGCTTCAATTAGCAACCTTTTTAAATGCTAGAACAGCTCATTTCTCGAGGACGCAGAAAGAAGCTCTTTTAGTTGCAATCAGCATCGCCTTTGGAGTGGCAAGCCTCTATCTCATTTTCAACGCAATCAAATAATCTACATTAAAACTTAAAACTATGGAAAATCAAAAATCGGCGGAAACGCTCCAAAAAAGAAAGTTTTTGATGGTTTTACCCTTATTGGTGATTCCATTTATTACGATGGCATTTTGGGCCTTAGATGGCGGTACAGCAAATGTTTCGGGGGAAACTTTGTCAGCACAGCAAAGAGGATTTAATACCGCCTTACCAGAAGCAAAGTTTAACCCCAATGACAAGCAAGACAAGTTCAGTGTTTATGAAACATCAACAAAAGAGCCTGAAACGAGCCTTGACGGTGCAGCTCATGATCAGTTAGCGTTCGCTGCAAAAGTTAATAACGAGGTAGATCCTAATGAGCAAAAGATTAATGAGAGACTCGCACTAATACATACAGAGCTCAATAGACAGTCTACATCTCCAGGTGTAAGCTATCAATCAACTACTCCAAGGTACCCATCCCAAACATCCAATATGAGCTCGGATGTTAGTCGCCTAGAAAACCTGATGGAAAGCCTGCAAAGCGGCAACGGAACTGATCAGGAAATGGCACAACTAAATGCCGTGCTGGAAAAAATATTGGACATACAACATCCGGGAAGAGCACGAGAAAAACAGAAGCAGACCACCAGTGCGGCCCAAGTGTATTCGGTTCAAGTTGCTTCAGGTGACATTAACAAGCAAGGTTTGTACCGGATTGCAAAATCAATTAATAGCAGTTATTCTAATCCGGTAAGCAATTCAATTCAGGCAACCATCCATCAAGATCAAGACATCGTAACCGGCTCGGTTGTCAAAATTAGGTTGTTAGATAGCATCTTCGTTAACAGCACCCTCATTCCAAAGAACGAATTTATTTATGGAATAGCTTCCATAGATGGTGAGCGATTGAAAATCGAAACAAAAACCCTTCGGTACAAAAATTCTATTCTTCCTGTTTCTCTGTCGGCATTCGACTTAGATGGTTTAGAAGGTCTTTACATACCAGGGGCAATAGTTAGAGATGCTTCAAAAAAGGGTGTTGATGATGCAATCCAAAGCCTTCAAATCATGACAATGGACCCGTCAGTTTCAGCACAGGTGGCCGGGGCGGGTATTCAGGCTGCAAAGGGACTGTTTAGCAGAAAGGTAAAACAAGTAAGGGTAAAAGTTAAAGCAGGCTATCAGTTGCTTTTGAGAGACAATAATCAGAGAAATTAAATCATCAATCATGAAAGCATTAATTATAATGGCAGTGATAATCGCTGCGTTCGTTCAGCAAACAGCGTTTGGGCAAGACACCATCTACGTCAGTCACAACAAAATAACAGCAGTTAAATTTCCAGCTGCAATCGATGGACCGATTACTTCAAACGGTAATTTAATTGCGATGACTAAACGGGATAATATTTTGGAGTTAAAAGCCGAGGGCACGCATTTTCGGCAAACCAATTTTATAGTTAAAACTTCCGATGGAAAACTTTATGATTTTCCTATAGCTTTTTCCTATGGAAGAGCCGGACGATTAAAGACCCTTGAGCCAGTAAAGTCAACCGTTATCAAAAATAGCAAGCTAACGGACTCTGAAATAGCAGAAAAGCTTTCCCGGACAGGGGGAATCAAATCTTTAGCATCTAATAAGAGCCATTTCATAAAATCTCAAATTGGTGATATCACTATCTCGGGCGATAAACTCTTCTATAAATTAAAGATTAAGAATCGTTCAAACATCAATTATGATATAGACTTCATCAGATTCTATATCCGCGATCTTAAGACAACCAAAAGAACAGTTACCCAAGAACAGGAAATATATCCAATACATAGCTCCGGCACCGATAACGAAACAATTGAAGGTAAAAGTTCGGCTATCTATGTTTTTGTGCTCGGCAAGTTTCCTTTGGCTCATGACAAAGCCCTTTTTGTCGAAGTTTACGAAAAAGATGGCGCAAGGCATCAATACCTTAAAATAAGGCAATCAGATATCGATAAGGCTAAACCATTTAAATAACTTGATTATGCATATTTCAAAAGGTATAGAAGACGAAATATTTCTTTTTCTTGAAAAGCAAGCCCATTCCGGTAAAAAATGGCTGGTGTTTGAAGATGGTGCATTGGTAAAAAATGCAAAAGATCTTCGATGCTTTACAACAGAGTTTGATGCATCTCAATATGCGCACGATAACACTTCCCATTTTGATACTCTGTTAGTTAAGCCAATCGCTGATATTCAGGCGAGTATTCAACAAAATTTATTTGAACAAGCCATCGAACATGCGCTCAATTCCTTTACATACGAAAATGTAGAGTCAATTTTGGAGGAGCTGAAAAACACGGGGTTTAGCAGTAAGGAATTGGGTGAAAGTTTACAAAAGGATTTTGCCTCGTTCGACTATGATATCCCCTATGAAACAGTGCTCAATAATATTCCTGTGAAGTTTTACATACAGCTGAGCAAGGATGACGACGGCTATCTTCACTATTTAGGCTACGATGGCATCGTGCGTCCCGAACGATCAGAAATTCATCATGGGCTCTACAATAATATTGACACAGCCGCTTTGGACGACGCTATGAGCAAGATCAACTGGAAAAATCATCCTGGCAATTTCTATTACAGTCCTGAAGATCGGCATGATCCATCTAAACGCGAAATGTATTACTTAGAGAAGAGGCTTGACAAATTGGTTGATTGTACCTGGCAAGCGTCGAAGGAGATACGAAATCAGGCGATGAATGTATGGGAAGCGCTAATGGCAAAGCATTTTTCAGATACACCAGCCATGATAGCTCTTATCTCTACTGTTCCTTATCTGGAAGCAATCTTTGAAAAAAGGATTCCCTTCAGTAAAGAAATTCCTTTATCTGAATCGGCCCAAGTACTGCAAAATGTAAATAACAAGAATCAAATAACCTCTGAAAATAATAAAATTATGAACTCACAAAATTTAGAATTCCTTCAGACCAATTTAAAGTACTTCGGATTTGGAGACAAACTTAATGAAGATTTAAAAAAGAACATTGAAGCCCAAAAAGCTGAATTTCAGCTAAAAATTGAAATCCCACATTTTAACAATAGGATGGATTACACTCTCCACTTTAAAAAGTCGGATACGTCAGAGATGTATTTCTTCAATCGTTATGACGCAGGTCTCAGGAATGGCAAGCCTGAAAACGACAAAACGCACTCTTTTTATGTGAATAAAGGGAGTGGCATCACTGCAAAAGAAGCGTTCAACTTATTAGAAGGTCGTTCTGTATATAAAGATCTTGTAAATAAAGAAGGTGAAAAGTATAGTGCTTGGGTAAAGCTAGATTTTGAAAATACTGACAAAAAGGGAAATCACTTACTCAAGCAGTTCAGTGAAAAGTACGGCTTCGATCTGGAGAAAACGCTTTCA
This sequence comes from uncultured Sphingobacteriaceae bacterium, assembly GCA_946887045.1. Next base: position 30,115 of record CAMPKC010000003.1, read on the forward strand.
AATTATCCTATTAAAGAGCTTCAATATCCCGAACAAAAAAAGCAGCTGATTAACTCTTTAAACAAGGGCAATGTTCAACAGGTGTCGATGAACCCAGAGGGTAAGGAAAGCAAATTCTATATTGAAGCAATACCTCAGTTCAAGAATATTAATGTATATGACTCGAAAATGCATCTGCTGAAAAGACAAAGCCTACAGAACCAAAATCAGGGTCAAAGCCAATCAGTTTCGCAGGACACCGTGAAAAAGCCTATGCAAAAGAAAGACTTGGACGAGCAGCCTGCCAAGCAAAAACAAACCAGGAAACGGAAGCTATCCATTTAGTTTTAGAAGCAGCTCAATAGGGCTGCTTTTTTTCTGAATAAAAAAATCTCTAATTTTATTTTTAAACCTACTACTATGAAAAAGCTAATATACTTTGCCCTAATTCTCCTGATTGCCTCTTGTTCTTCTGATAAACTTGACAGGGAAAAGGCTTTTCAAATCATAAAGAAAAGTGGAATGTATCCCAAGGCAAGCTCCTATCGAATCTTTACCGCCGACCCAACTTTTGCAAGACGGATGCTTGCGGCAGGTTTGGAAAGTTCTGGAATGCTTCGAGTGAAGCGGACACAAACCTTGTCCGAAGAAGGGCAACCGATTATCACTTTCACAGAGAAAGCGCAACCCTACCTCCTGGAAACTCCTGAGAAATATAAAGACGATAATGTACGTGTAGTTAAGCTGGCAGATGAAGATTTAGAAGAGGTTACTGGTATTCAAATGGTAAATAATAACCAGGCAGTAGTTGAGTATACAACATCGTATAAGAATATTTCACCCTTTAAGGTGCTTTCAGAGGACGATCTTGAAGGAAAAAAAACTTATAAAGCAAACTTTTCGCTTTATGATGACGGGTGGAGGATGGAGAAGAACTAATACGCTTTCTAAACTAATCTTTAAATAGATCCAATATCAACTTAATTATTTCCAAATACATCAAGATTAGAGGTGCCTTATTATTCAATGGAAATTTCCCCTTTTTTTGACTCCTCTGAATAGTCTTTTTCTTTACCATAACTTAAATGTTATTGCAAAGGACCTAAAGTTAACCTAACGAAATTCGGGTGTTTTCGCCCCCCGAATTATTCGTTATTGGTTTTAGAATAATTTTCGAAGGATTTTTTTAGTTGTGCTATATATGATGCCTTAACAGCCATTTTTCGTTCTGATAATCTTTTTGAAAGATTTTTATCATCATAGCCAGCCACATTTTCTAGATTTAAAAATTTTCGAAACGCCTTCTGTACTTCAATGCGTTTTAACGGTGTACCATCTATCTTTTGAATTGAACCTAGCTCGTATATACCAGTAAGCAGCTCTATAAAATCTGCTGGAAGGCCCTTGAAGATTAAGTTTGAGGAAAGAAATGATTGTTGAAGTACTCCGTTTTCTTCACTTACCTTAAGTAGGTAATCATGAATCTGTTCATATTGGTTAATGAATCCCACAATTCCGTCCAGTAAATTGCTAATTGGATCATGGTGAACTCTTGTGAAAATTCCTTTTTTTTCAGTCTCTTTCGAAGCGCCGAAGTCAATGACTCCGGTTTTCATATAAGCTATATAAGTTAAATCATTAAGTTGATCAACGCATCCTTCTACCTCCTTTAGAAGGTATCCAAGATATCTTTTTAACTGATCCTGGTTAGGGATTATGGCTACGTTAAGATCTACCTCCTTCCAAATTTGATAATATAAATCTGAGAATACTTCAGAAAGTAACTTTGAATCTAAAAAATCTTCAATTCTTTTAACTTCGTCTGTCGTTAATTCGGGTATTTTTCCTTTAATATATATATCGAGATTTTCGTCACTAACAATGTCACTTAATTGGGGGAACTCAATCCATTTTTGGATGAAGTAATGAAATCGTTCAAAAGCAATATCCATCTATAGGAGATTTTTGGGATTAGTTATCTCTGTCATCCTTAAAGAACTCCGATAATGTTATGCCTAGCTTATGCAAAACTTTTATAAGTGAACTCAACCTCAAATCTTCGCTGCCAGCCTCATACTTCCCATACTGCGACCGATTTATTCCATGCTCATAAGCAAATTTATCTGGACTCGAATAACCCTTTTCCTTTCTTATTTTTCGTAGTCTTTCCCCGATTTTTTTTAGTTCCACTTTAGGGTTCAATTCGTTCTTTGCAGGATTTGTATCCTTCTTCTCCATGCAATAAAGTAACCCAAAAACATATTTTAAACATACTCTTAATTAGAATACTCTTAATAAAGAGAATTTTTATATTTGTATTGCCGATTGCAAGCCAGGCGACCTATATGAAAGAGATATTTGAATTAATGAATCCTCTCCAGGAGAAGAGATTAGACGAATTGGTAAAAGGGATTGTAGAAAGATTTAAACCTCATCAAATACTTTGCTTTGCTGGTAATTTGAGAATCGATGCAGCACTTAGCTGCTTTTCAGAACCGAGATTAATAGATTCTTGTGACTACGAACTTCTTACCGTTATTGATTCGCAAGGAATTACTGAAAATGAAATGCAAGACTTCGTAAGTAGCATATATCGAAATGGAAAAGTGACAATCCTCAATCTCAAGAAAGATGATATGCGAAAAGCAATTGAAAGTAAAAATCTCTACATCACGACCATCCTTAGAGAAGGAGCTGTTTTATACACTTCGGATGGCTTTGATCTCAAATTGCCAGACTGAGTTACAATATTCTGAACTTATCCAGCTCTCCGCTATAGTCCTCATTCTTGTGGGCTGCCGCTACGATCAGGGTTAGTCATTGCATTCAGCTAAATCGATTCACCCGACAGCACTTCTCATACTTCGAAGAGCTATCGGCCCTCCGGGTACGATGTTCAGGCATGCCTGAAAGGTAGTTCCTCAATTTAGCTTAGACACTTTGAAAAGCTTCCTTCCGGGCCTACACTCAGCATTTCAACTAAGCTGCTTGCTGACTTTGTAAACGATCATTGATTAGGATTCATTTTGGCTTTTGCTGAGGCAAATTTAAACCTCTTCGGCAGGAAAGGCCAAGCCCTTCGGGTTTGGACAAAAAAATCTCCACACCTCCACTGCGTTTCGGGTAGTATTTTATTTGCCTCAAAGCCTTGCCTCGCCCGCCCCCCGCGCAATTTTTTTGCCTCTATCAAAAGCCAAATGAGGCTCATGCCGAATTGGTGATAACAGATTTTTTAACCATTAATTAATTTACTATGAAAGTAGCAGAAAAAAGCAACGGAGCATTGCACAGCACAGAAGAAAGAAGAGAAGAAACTAACAACACAGTTTCCCAAACCTCGAAACCGGCAGGAAATTTAGGGCAAGAAAAAGCAAAAGAGGAAAAGCCAAAGGCTGAAAGCACCCAAAACGGACAGAACGGAACGGCAGCGAAAGACGAGAAACCGCAGGAGCCAATCAAACAGGAAACAAAACCAGTTGAAAAGATTCAACACCCTGCTTTAAACCTTGAATCTACTTTAAGAGTGGTGAATGATTTGCACCGCAGATGCATTCAGCGGGAAAACCTGTTGACCCGCATTAACGAGTTAGAAGCCTTCGAAATTGCCCTGATTGAAGAAAGCGACGAGCTCGAAAGCAACCACTTTCAGGGCTGTAAACTAATGATTGTTGATGATAAGAATCGACAATTCATTACCTCAACCTCAGGTCTAATAAAATTGGTGGCAGAATTTATTCATAATGCTTGCTTAACCAAGTTGGGTGAAATCGAATCTAATATCGTGTTTCCTCGTGCCTAATTATCTATGCTCCCGACCTATGTCGGGGGCATTTTTTTATACATGATTTAATTGTAGCTACAAATGATTGACTTATTTATAGAAGTAACAGACCAGCTGTTTTGGCAAGGTTACACCGAGCAACTTTCAAAGGACGATCCGCAAAGGTTCAGCATGGAGCTGAACGACTTTCTCAATAATTATAATTCTTATGAATGAAGTACTATACCTGATGGTACGGGTTGAGGTTCAATCCACCTTCAAAAATATATCTGATACGGTAAATGAAATTGAAACCTTATCAGAGTTCAAAGTAACCGACACTAAAAATGTGAAGGTGCTAAAAACCGAATTTTTACTAACAAGAATCAGAAACCCTAAGAAATAAGAATATGGCACACAACATAAATTATAACGAGCAGACGAATAAGCACAGCTTTTTTTCAGTGAAGGAAAAGGCCTGGCATGGATTAGGGCAGATTGTAAGCGATTACTCGACCAGTGCAGAAGCTATAAAATATGCAGGATTAGATTATTTGGTTGAAAAGAGACCCTTGTTTACTTATGACAATGAGAATTTCAACGGAAACAAGGATACGGATGTAATCATTCCTGAAATTGAAGTTCCAAACTATTATGCTAACATTCGCACGGACACGGAAGATGTTTTAGGTGTGGTAGGCCGTGAATATCATGTAGTACAGAATACAGACGCATTTTCATTTTTTGACTCCATTGTAGGTGGAGGTCATGGCATATTATATGAGACTGCAGGAGCATTAGGTAAAGGTGAGCGAATTTTTATCACGGCCAAGCTACCCGATTACATAAGGGTGGGAATCGACGATCTGATTGAGAAATACCTGTTCCTAACTACTTCGCATGATGGTTCGGGAAGTATCATTGCAGCTTTTACCCCAATCAGGATTGTTTGTAATAATACCTTAAATTGCGCATTGAACAATATGAGTAACTGTGTAAAAATTCGGCATACCGAGAGCGCACAGGATAAATTAAAGCAGGCGCACCAACTTATGGGCATAACCAGCAAACTGGCTATAGAATTAACCGAAATTTTTAATCAATGGTCAAGAATCCGCATAGCTGATAAACAGCTACTAAACTTAGTAAAGCAAGCAATGGCACCTTCTAAAGAGGTTTTAGAAAATGTTTTGAATGGCAAAGATGATGAACACTCCAGCTATTTTAAAAATGTCTGCAATAGTGTTTGTGAGTTTGCCTTTTCGAGTGACACACAGCAAACCCGTACAACCAAAGGCACTTTGTTTGGAGCTTACAATGCAATTACAGGTTACTTTCAAAACGTGAAAACGTATAAGGATGACGAAAGTAAATTGAAATCAATTCAGTTTGGCAGCGGTTTACATAAAGCCCAAGCAGCTTTTAAATTATGTGGGCAGTTTCAAAAGAATCAAATGGTATTTAATTAAAGTCAAGACGGGGAGAAATCCCCGTTCTTGAAAAAGTCGCGGGTAGCCCCGCATTTTTTCACTATTGAATAGACATACTAGGTGAAAAAATGCGGGGCTGGATATTGAAAAGATTCTGCCAGCATATCACCACGACATGTTATTGGATTAATCAGATTACTTTCAGATATTGGTCGCCAAACTTAGAATCATGAACAACTACAAAAAATTAAACGACCTGATTGCATCTATCGAAGGCGACGCAGACAAATTTTACAACAACGGTAACAGTGCCGCCGGTACAAGAGTTCGCAAAGGATTGCAAGATATTAAGACCCTAGCCTCAGATATGAGAAAGGAAGTCACCGAGCTTAAAAACACAGCCAAGTAATAAAATAGCTGCTAATGCAGCTTTTTTCATTTATGGAGATAGGTGTATCGGTCGTGATACTGACCACTGTGACGAGTTACTTGCAATGTATCCTCGTTTAATATATCAATGGTTAAACTGTAGTTGTCCATCAGTAGCTTTCCTTTTGCCGATATTAGCCATGTACCTGACCGGCTTGAGGTCTTTTGCTCATCGCACTTTGATTTTCCGTAATTGACCTCGTAAGTATTATGAATGCCAAAGATTAAGACGTCGTCTTTTTCGCATTTTTTTGTTTCAGGAGTAAGGACCTTCCATTGTCCATTGCCAACTCTGCCTTCTAACTTCGCATTAAAATTCCACGGCTTTTGAGTCAACATCAATTCTTGCTGGTCTTTTAAATTGGGCGTCCAACAAATCATTAGAGCTGCTGTCCCAACAATGACAATTAATGTAGCGATCCTTTGAAACTTCATTTTATAAATATGGCAAATTGTGTGTCACCTTCAAAACGCAATCGCCAGAGTAGTTATCATTAATCTTTGGCACCAAGTTAGGCTACGGGCTGCTGTAGCGGGCAAAAGCTTCCGGCATAAACGCTTTTGTCCAGTGCTCGGGCCATTTATTCCTTTTCCTTTTGCCCTTGATTGCCCTGTGCCTGAAGGAGCGCCATAATTAATTCAATCACTTAAAATCATCCAATTATGGAAAAGCTTCAAGATCAGATTTCATTGTTCCAGGTATCAGAAATCAACATCAGTTACAAACCAAAGTTCAAAGCATGTGAGAGGCCACAAATATCAAGTTCAAAAGATTTATATAACATTTTATTTAATAACTGGGATCAAAATAAGTTAGAGATGCAAGAGCAATTTAAGATCATATTGCTTAATAGAGCCAACAAAGTTCTTGGAATATCTGAAATATCAACCGGAGGTTTTGCAGGTACAGTAGCAGATCCTAAAGTGATTTTTTCCACAGCATTAAAAGCATGTGCTAGTTCAATTATCCTAAGTCATAATCATCCTTCCGGAAATTTGAAACCTAGCCAAGCCGATTTGCACCTTACTAAGAAAATTAAAAATGGAGGTGAGATGCTTGATATAGCGATTTTAGACCATATTATTATAACTGCAGATAGTTATTTCTCATTTGCAGATGAAGGGCTTTTATAGCCCTTCAATATTAATTACTACTTAAGTGCCACTATGTTGACTGAAATATTATCCGCAAATTTCTGCGAAACTGCTAAAGTCTTCTTATTAAAGTTAATCTCCATCGACCCGTCAAACTCTTGTCTTGACAGTACAGTCAATTGATCACCGATTTTCAAACCTAATTCAGTAACATATTTTAAAAACGATTGAGAATTATCTTTCACCCCCATTATTGTGCAGCTCGTTCCCACCTTTACCAGTGATAAAGCAGTATATTGTCTCTGCTCAATTTCTCCATTTGCACTCGGAATAACATCACCGTGCGGATCAACAGTAGGATAACCTAAAAATTCATCGAGTTTATTAATTAGTTTTTGAGACTGAATATGTTCCAACTGTTCAGCAACTTCATGTACCTCATCCCATGCGAAGCCTAATTTGTTATGTAAAAATGTCTCCCACAATCGGTGCTTTCGTAGGATTTCTACTGCTGAAATCCGGCCTTTCGCAGTGAGTGTTATCTTGCTATACTTCTCATATGCCAGCAAATCTTTATCACGCAGCTTTTTTAACATATCCGAAGCTGTCGCTGGCTTGACGTTTAACGAAGCTGCTATTTTGTTGGTTCCGGCCTCACTCTTCTCATCATTATTTATAGAAAGCAGTAGCACTGCCTTTAAATAATTCTCCTCGGTATATGACAACATAAAACAAAAATAATAAAATTCGTCTAAATTAATTTGTTAGGCTAATCTAAAAATGTAGTTTTGTTTATCGAATCAAATAAACTAGACCAATGAAAAAGCTCAAGACGTTTGGAATCCTTATTACTTCTATTCTATTACTGGTTTACATAAGCAGTTGCGAAAAGATTATGCCTCAGGCTCCGGCGGATGAAGACATATTAGATGGGCCGGTTGATGGCCTTTCAGGTGAACAGAAGAAATTGTTTCTTAGGGGCGATATCGCGTTTAATGACGAAATATTTAACGATAAGACGGGGTTAGGACCCTTATTCGTCGCGACATCATGCGGAACATGCCACGCAGGTGACGGTAAAGGACATCCGTTTACTACGCTTACAAGGTTCGGTCAAAGTGATACTTTAGGGAATCAATTTTTAGATAAAGGTGCTCCGCAATTACAGAACCGTGCATCATCTGGCTTTATGCCTGAAAAAATTCCCGCAGGAGCTACTTTTTCAAAATTTACTCCTCCGGCAAATACCGGCTTGGGATTTATCGAAGCCGTTCCTGACGCAACAATACTCGCAATGGCTGACGAAAATGACTTGAACGGGGATGGAATTTCTGGACGGCCTAACTGGATTAAAGTTCCTGACTACTGCCAGATTAGAACGGGTACTATCGTGAGAAATGGAAAATATATAGGAAGATTCGGAAAAAAAGCAGCTGTTTATGATTTATTACAACAAACGGTAAACGCCTATAATCAGGATATGGGAATTAGCTCTACTTATGAATACTTTGATACCTATAACGGCTTAGAGGTTGATCCGGAAGTAACTAATCAAACGGTACTTGATGTGGTTTTTTACCTTCAAACATTAAAAGCACCAATTCAGCGCAACAGCAATAACGCAGAAGTCCAGGCCGGTAAAAGTGTTTTCATGAGCGTTGGATGCGCCAAGTGCCATACTCCAGAATTGAAAACTGGTATTTCTAAAATTGCCGCACTTTCAGAAAAGACATTTTTTCCATATACGGATATGTTGCTTCATGATATGGGCAGCGGCTTAAATGACGGGTATACAGAAGGAACAGCCTTAACCGCAGAATGGCGGACGCCTGCTCTATGGGGGCTTGGACTTTCCAAAAACTCACAAGGTGGCAGATATTTCTTAATGCACGACGGAAGAGCCAACAGTATTGAACAAGCTATAACCTTACATGGCGGCGAAGGGCAGTCAAGCAAGAACCAGTTTCAACAGTTGACTGCAACTGATAAAAATAAACTCATCAAATTTCTGGAATCACTTTAAACAATGAATAGAAAAGATTTTTTGGTCAAGGGCTGTATAGGCTGTCTATCCGCATTAGCTGTTAGCTCAGGTTTTATTTCCTGTTCAACCACCACTCAATATTTATCCGGGAAACTTGGTAAGGATGGGATAACTCTTGATATAGCAGATTTCAAGCTAACGCAAAGAGGCAATACTGATTACCGCTCCTTTGTAATTGTCCGTAACGACGCTCTGAAATTCCCAATATGTGTTTACAGGCATGATGAAAACAATTATTCTGCGTTGTGGATGCAATGTGCCCACCAAGGTGCTGAGCTCCAAGCCTCGGGCGACATGTTAACATGCCCTGCTCATGGAAGCGAGTTCAACAACAAGGGTGTTGTGACTAATGGGCCGGCTAGTAGGAATTTAAAGACCTTTCCAGTTACCATAACAGATAATGTACTTTTTATTGATATGAGAAAGCAGTCATGAAAAAACTATTTATACTCGCTTTTTTATTGATAGGGGCAAATGCCTACTCACAAATCGACCCTGAATTATTAAGAAATCCTCAAAAGGATACTAGTGGATTGAAATTGAATATGGATGCTGTGTATGACCGTCCATTTTTACAAACCAGCAAATTACCCGTAGCATTAGGTGGCTATGTAGAAGCAAACTATCAATACTTCGGGCAAGACGGAATAACGGAAGGTCATCAGTTCCAAATGCGAAGATTGACGCTTTTCGTATCTTCTTCGATCGCAAAACGTTTAAAATTTCTTTCAGAATTAGAGTTCGAAGATGGTACAAAGGAGATCAATATTGAGTTTGCCTCAATGGATTTTGAACTTGCCCCACTTCTTAATTTAAGAGGGGGAATTATAATGAACCCGATAGGTGCTTTTAATCAGAATCATGATGGCCCTAAGTGGGAGTTCGTGGACAGACCTGTATCGGCAACACAAATGCTTCCGGCAACCTGGAGCAATGTAGGATTTGGTGTGTATGGAAAGAAGTATGCGAAGGACTGGGTGTATGCTTATGAAGCATATTTTACCAACGGCTTTGACGATCAAATAATCAGTAATTCAGAGAATCGTACTTTTTTACCCGCAACTAAGGCTAACAAAGAGCGATTTGAGGAAAGTTTTAATGGCAGTCCTTTGTTTACGGGGAAAGTAGCACTTCGGAATAAACGTATAGGAGAAATTGGCCTTTCATACATGGGCGGCGTATATAATAAGTTTGAAGATGACGGATTAGAACTGGATGAAAAGCGCAGTGTTAATGTTTATGCAGTAGATTTTAACACAACATTTAAAAAACTCGGCACCTACTTAAATACAGAATGGGCTTGGGTTAACGTTAACTTGCCAAAGTTTTACACCGACCAGTTCGGAAGAAAACAGCAAGGCGGGTTTTTGGATATTGTTCAACCTATTTTCAGAAAGCCGATATTTGGTTTTACAACATCTGTAGTCAACGCGGCGTTCAGAGTAGAATATGTAGATTGGAATAAAGGGAAATTTAGCTCAACAGGCGAAAATATTTCTGACGACTTTTTTTCAATCATGCCTGCGCTTAGCTGGAGGCCTGTTAACCAAACGGTTTTACGATTGAATTACAGGTATAATTGGCAGAAGGACATTCTGGGCAATCCGGCATCGAGAACGGCGGGATTGCAGTTCGGATTTTCGACATATTTTTAAATTAGTTGCTTTAAAGAATATTTTTAAAACTTTTAAGTTTAGTTTGGTATTGTATATTTGCTCAAATGAAGATTCTTGCGCTCATATTATCTTTCTATGTTATGCTTTTGACGGGCGTATCATGTGATGATGTAATGGAGTCTTCAGATACTATACAAACAGTGACCATCCAAGCACATGACGACAACGCGTCTGACTGCATTGTTGACTTGTGTTCTCCATTCTGCTCCTGCACTTGTTGCGTAGCTTTTAACAAACCTAAGGCCAGTGTTACAACTACCATTCTCCCTGAGACCGTTCTATCTGAAGTAATTTACAAGGAGAAACCGTACAGTTCCGAAAGCTACCCTCTTTTCCAACCTCCCCGGGCTTAAAGTATTACTAGCGCTAGCTATGTCATGATGTGAAATCACATCCATGTTTTACTTTATTCTTCAAATTTCATGTTAGATAAAATTATTTTCTTTTCTATAAAGAATAAGATAGTTATTGGTATAGGTGTATTGATCCTTATTATCTGGGGGATATACTCTGCATTGAGATTACCTATCGATGCTGTACCGGATATTACCAATAATCAGGTGCAGGTAATCACTACAGCACCAACTTTGGCAACTCAGGAGGTGGAGCAATTCATCACTTATCCCATAGAACAAAGCCTTGCGAATATTCCGGGACTGATCGAAATGCGTTCGATTTCTAGGTTTGGTCTCTCTGTAATTACAGTTGTTTTTGAAGATGATGTAGACATCTACTTCGCCAGACAATTAATCAACGAAAAACTTAAGGAAGCCGAAGAGCAGATCCCTGAAGGTATGGGTGAACCTGAACTGGCTCCGGTTAGTTCCGGACTTGGAGAGGTCTACCAGTACATGCTGCACCCCAAAAGAGGTAGCGAGCATAAATACACCGCAATGGACCTGCGCACCATGCAAGACTGGATCGTCGCAAGGCAACTGTACGGAATCGAAGGTGTTGCCGAAATCAATTCTTTTGGCGGGGTTTTAAAACAGTATGAGGTAGCTGTTAATCCCAGTCAATTAAAATCGCTTAATGTAAGTATCGCAGAAATCTATGAAGCCCTTGAGAAAAACAATCAGAATACCGGAGGCGCATACATCGACAAAAAGCCAAACGCGTACTTTATCCGTGGCATCGGCTTAATAACATCCCTGGAAGATATTGGTCGAATAGTAATCAAGGAAGTTAGTGGCGTCCCTGTTCTGATCGGAGATGTTGCAAAAGTTCAGTTCGGAGGAGCTATTCGATATGGTGCCATGACCCATAACGGCGAAGATGAAGTGGTTGGCGGAATTGTGATGATGTTAAAAGGCTCAAATAGCGCTGACGTAGTAAACAGGGTAAAGGAAAAAATGGAGACCGTTAAAAAGAGTCTTCCCGCTGACATAGAGATCAAACCTTACCTGGATAGAACTTCTTTGGTCAATCGTGCAATTTCCACAGTGGAAACTAACCTCATTGAAGGGGCTTTGATCGTGATTTTTGTTCTGGTTCTTTTCCTGGGAAATCTTCGCGCCGGATTGATAGTCGCCTCTGCTATCCCTTTATCCATGTTGTTTGCCCTCGGTATGATGAACGTTTTTGGGGTATCAGCAAATCTAATGAGCCTTGGTGCAATTGATTTCGGATTGATCGTCGACGGCGCAGTAATTATCGTTGAGGCAACCATGCATCACCTGGCTCTCAGAACTGTCCACACCAAACTGACTCAGAAAGAAATGGATGAAGAGGTTTTTATATCAGCTTCCAAAATCCGCCAAAGTGCAGCTTTCGGCGAAATTATCATACTGATAGTTTACCTCCCAATATTAACGCTGGTAGGTGTTGAAGGAAAGATGTTTGGTCCGATGGCTCAAACTGTGGGCTTTGCGATTCTTGGTGCCTTGATACTGTCGCTTACCTATATACCAATGGTTTCAGCGCTATTCCTACCTAAAAAGATCTCCCATAAAAGAAATATATCAGACAAAATGATGGATTTCTTTCAAAGAGGTTATACACCACTGCTACGTAAATCAATTAAACTAAAAAAGCTTGTCGTGGCAGCGTCAGTAGTACTTTTAGCTATTACCGCTTTCATCTTCTCGAAGATGGGTGCTGAGTTTCTGCCACAATTACAGGAAGGAGATTACGCCTTCCACTGCATTTTACCCCAGGGCTCTTCATTGTCTCAAAGCATTGAAACTTCTATGCATGCTTCCAGGATTCTAAGAACCTTTCCGGAAGTGAAAGAGATTGTCGGAAAAACCGGAAGTGCAGAAGTTCCTACGGACCCGATGCCACCTGAAGCAAGTGACTTAATTATTGTCCTGAAGGATAAAAGCGAATGGACGACAACTAATGACTACAATGAACTGGCAAGGTTGATGGAGGAAAAGCTGGAGGCTATACCCGGAGTGTTCTTTGAAGCTAACCAACCCATCCAGATGCGTTTCAATGAGCTGATGACAGGCATCAGGCAGGACGTAGCGGTAAAGATCTTTGGCGAAAATATAGATACCCTCGCTGCATTGGCTCCAAAAGTGGGACAAATCATTCAATCAGTTGAGGGTGTAAGTACTCCTCAAATTGAACAAACTGCGGGACTCCCTCAAATTACTATTCAATATGACAGAGGACGAATAGCCAGTTATGGCTTGAACATCGAAGATGTAAACACCATGGTAAGCACTGCTTTTGCAGGAGGGACGGCAGGTGTGGTATTTGAAAATGAGAAGAAGTTTGATCTAGTGGTTCGTTTAGATTCTACTAACCGTAATTCTATTGAAGATGTGGCCACACTTAGTATTCCAACAAAAGGTGGATTTCAAATTCCATTAAGTCAGGTAGCTTCAGTATCGTTTAAAGAAGGTCCGGCTCAAATAAGCCGTGAAGATGCTAAACGACGGGTCGTTATAGGTTTCAATGTAGAAGGCCGGGATGTTCAATCTGTTGTGAGAGATATTCAAGAGAAGCTTTCTACCAGTTCCGTGTTGCCAACAGGTTATTACTTTACTTATGGTGGAACGTTTGAAAATCTTGAAAAGGCGACAGCCCGTTTGCAGATCGTAGTACCAGCAGCGTTGTTGCTGATATTTGTACTTCTTTATTTCACCTTCGGCTCTATAAAGGAGGCGCTTCTGATTTTTACCACTATTCCCATGTCAGCAATTGGTGGAGTTTTCGCTTTACTGTTACGAGAAATGCCATTTAGCATCTCAGCAGGTGTTGGATTTATTGCATTGTTTGGTGTCGCTGTTCTTAATGGAATAGTGCTAATCGGAACTTTTAACCAGTTGCAAAAAGACGGTGTTCAGAATATTTACCGACGAGTCATCGAGGGAACCAGAATACGTTTGCGACCGGTATTGATGACCGCCACCGTTGCTTCCCTCGGGTTTTTACCAATGGCTCTATCAAGTGGTGCGGGAGCTGAAGTTCAGAAACCCCTGGCAACCGTAGTTATTGGTGGATTAATAACAGCAACCATTTTGACCCTGATTGTTCTTCCCTTATTCTACCTCATATTCATTAATATTAAAATGCGACCAGGTTTTCCATTCAGAAAAGTAGCGGGCATCCTTACCTTGCTTGCCGTGTCTCAATTGGCGACAGCTCAGACGCAGTCTCCATCGGTAAGAGCGCCTTTCTCGGAGGTGTTCAATACTGCATTAGAAAACAACTTAACACTAAAGGCATCTCAGCTCCAAGCCGAACAAAGTTCCGTTTTAAGAGGGACATGGCTGGATTTACCTAAAACAGGATTTTTTGTTGAAAATGAAGACATCAATCCAACCGATAAGAATGGCCTGCTTAAGATTGGACTATCACAAGGTGTTGAGTGGCCCGGCTTGTATAAAGCAAGACGCGATTTGTTACAGCAGCAAGCCCAATCTACTCAATTAGCGATGCAGGTTCAAAGGCTTGAAGTGAGACGGAACCTACTAAGTGGCTATTATACTTTATGGTATCTGGAAAGTAAAAAGGTAATATGGCACCGCTTAGATAGCATGTATCGCTCGGTAGCAAAAGCAGCCGCCCTGCGGGTCAAGATGGGCGAAAGTGCTGGTTTAGATAGTATTTCAGCAGCAGCCCGATCAAGAGAAGCTTCGATACAACTAAACGCAATTGCCAGAGATATCCAGGCACAACAGGAAGTGTTAAAGCGCTGGACGAACTCAAACATTAATTACCTCCCTGAATTAAGGGAGCTGCAAAAAGTCGAGGTAGAATTTCAGGTCGATTCTTTGCTATCTCACCCGGAAATCAATTTGCAAAGGCAGCGAAGCCTTATTGCGGAAGCAGAATTGGGTGTTCAAAAACAGTCGAATAAGCCGACGTTGGATGGGCGGTTCTTTTCTCAACGGCTTTATGGAATTCCAAATCCATACTCTGGTTTTTCAGTATCGGTGGGCATACCTCTTTTTGGCAGAGGTACTTACCGGAGTTCTGTAAGGGCAGCGGAACTCGAAAGAGGTTATCAGCAGACCCTGGTGAATGCCCAGATTGTGGCTTTACAGTCCAACTATAGTCAGTTGTTTCAGGATTTTAAGAAAAACGAAGATTCGTTGAAGTATTATGAAACTGGAGGAATGAAGCAATCAGAAGCGATTATTCGTGCGTCCAATCTGGCTTATCGTGGCGGTGAAATAAGCTTCTCAGAGCTCAGTCAATACATTAGTCAAGCCTTAGACATCCAGAGGAATTACATTGAAACCCTGAACCAATACAATCAGGCTGCTATCCAACTAAATTACTTTTTAAACAAATAAGAATATTAAAATGAAACGACCCATTATATTTCTAGCGTTACTGGCATTTCTTTCTGCTTGTAAAAGTGGCGAAAACGGGGCCGCTAAAGAGGCAGAAAGTGCGGAAGCCGGACACGAAGAAGGCGGACATGAGGAAGGGAGCGAAACTGTTGTATCGCTTACCGCAGAACAAATTAAAACCGGCGGAATAATTTTAGGTGCCATTGAAAGCAAGAATCTTAGAAGTTCAATAAGAGCAAATGGGACCCTCACTGTTCCGGCTCAAAACAAAGCCTTTATAACTTCTTTAACTAGTGGAGTCTTGCGTTCGCTGTCTATTCAGCCTGGAAGTTATGTGAGGAAGGGCCAGGTTGTAGCCACTATTGTGAATCCTGAAGCTGCACAGACTCAGCAAGAACTACAAGATGTAAATGCCCAGATTACATTAGCTGAAAAGGAGCTGAACAGACAGAGAGTGTTAGTTGCCGGTGACGCAGCTCCATTGAAAAATGTACAAAGAGCGCAAGCAGAACTTACCTCACTTCGAAGCAGGAGAAATGCCTTACAAGAGCAACTCAGTGCTGTAGGGATATCGCCGGGTTCTGTAAGCAGAGGGAGAATTAGCACGACAATCGGTATCACAGCTCCGATTAGCGGGACAGTCAGTAATGTGACTGCGCAAATAGGCTCTCCAATTGATCAAAGTACACCGGTTGCCGAGATAGTAAATAACTCTTCCTTACACCTCGATCTCTTCGTTTATGAAAAAGATCTTCCGAGCCTTCACCAAAATCAAACCATTCATTTTACCCTGACGAATAATCCTGGAAAGGAGTATGACGCGAAGATCTATTCAATCGGAACAGCTTTCGCAAATGAATCAAAGACTATTCCAGTACACTCAGTAGTACTTGGAAGGAATCCCGAGTTAATTGAGGGAATGAGTATCACGGCTTTAATCAGTATTGGGCAAAGAATGACGGCGGCAGTTCCTACCGATGCAATCGTTTCTGACGAGGGTAAGGATTACATTTTTGTTCAGACTACAGCTCCTAAAGAAACCCATGAAGAAGGTTCTCACGAGGAAACCGGGGAACACGGCAAGGAAGAAGGGCATAAGGATGACCACGGTAAAGAAGAAAACTTATATTTTGAAAGAGTGCAAGTGGTTAAAGGTGTATCTGACGTTGGATATACAGAGATTACCGTAATGAAAAGTATACCTCCTAATTCAGTGGTAATAACAAAAGGGGCATTTTTTGTATTAGCTAAGATGTCGGGAGGTGGAGGACACGCTCATTAAGTAGAATGTATGGATAAAAGTATTGAGGAAAAATTGTTTGAAAAGAATATAAAGCCAACTGCAATGCGCCTGTTGGTTCTTGACTATTTGGTTAAACAAAAAAGTACTTTAAGCCTAACTGATATCGAAAAAGGGCTTGCTCCAGCTGATAGAATTACTATCTACAGATCTTTGAAAAATTTCGAAGAGCATGGTCTGGTTCATTTGATAGACGATGGAACAGGCGCTCCTAAATATGCCTTATGTGTCGATGATTGTGATACGGTCGGCCATCACGACTTACATGTTCATTTTCACTGCAATACTTGTCAGGAAACGTTTTGTTTACCTGATACTATTTTGCCCACAGTAAAATTGCCGGACGGATTTAGATCCGACGAATCGAATCTGATAATTAAAGGAACTTGTAATAAGTGCATGTAGTCTTTGCAATACCATTGCATTGACCGGGGAGATACTTTTGTATTGTAATTAAATAAAGAATTATGAAAAGACTCAATTGTTGGAAATGTGTATTGCTGTTGTCTCCATTACTGTATAAACTGATATCTGAAATGGGTTTTAATGCAGGGGTGTACTTTTAAAATATAGTTATGAGCGAAGAATGTTGTGAAAATAATAACGGAAAGCCGACAAAGGTTATACGTCAAAAAGAGATTAGTAAAAGCGAACCAATTACTCATGCTTTAGACGAAAGTCATGACCATGAGGAAAATGGAGAGGAACATAATCACGGTGAAGAATCAGCTAATAAGCCTTGGTGGATAGAACGTTGGTCTTTGTTGACGGCTTTATTGATTCTAGTAACACTCTTAGTTTTAGAATACGCCTTTGATGTCAAGCTTCAGTATCCATGGTCATTAGTTGTTAATGGACTTGCCTATTTACTGGCAGGATGGAGTGTTTTGGCATTGGCCTTTCGCAAAGCAAGTCGCGGTGACTTCTTTAATGAATTCGTTCTGATGAGTGTGGCTACTCTGGGAGCCTTCTTAATTGGTGAATATTCCGAAGGTGTTGCTGTGATGGTTTTCTATTCCATTGGTGAATGGTTCCAGGATTCTGCTGTTCGCAGAGCAAAAGCCAATATCAAGGCATTGCTTGATATTCGGCCAGACTCTGTTACTGTGATCAGGAATGGACAAGCCTCTGTTGTCAGTCCATCTCAAATAAAATTAGGAGAAACGATTCAAATTAAATCCGGCGAAAAAGTGGCACTGGATGGGGAATTGATTTCTGAAAGTGCTTCATTCAACACGGCTGCCCTTACTGGAGAAAGCAAGCCTGATACCAAGCGCAAAGGTGAGCCAATCCTTGCGGGGATGATCAATCTCAATACAGTTTCAGAAGTAAAAGTTACTGCTTTATTTAAGGATAGCAAGCTGAGTAAAATTCTGGAAATGGTGCAGGACGCTACGGCAAGGAAATCTCAAACCCAATTGTTTATTTCTCGCTTTGCTAAAGTTTATACGCCGATTGTTTTCTTCCTGGCTCTGGCAGTTGTCGCAGTTCCTTACTTCGTAGTAGATAATTATGATTTCAATGACTGGCTCTATCGGGGTTTGGTATTTCTGGTTATCAGTTGTCCATGCGCCCTGGTTGTTTCAATACCATTGGGATATTTCGGGGGCATCGGTCTCGCCTCAAAAAATGGCATTCTGTTTAAAGGAGGGAATTTTTTGGATGTAATGACGAAAATAAATTCAGTCATTATGGACAAAACCGGAACACTTACCAAAGGCGTTTTTAAGGTTCAAAAGGTGGTAGTTCAGGGTATTGAAGAAGGGGAACTTGTTAGACTTACCGCTGTACTCGAGAAGAGCTCAACTCATCCTGTGGGAAAAGCAGTAGTTGAGTATGCGGGAGACTCTGTTGGAACAACCTCAGCTACAAATGTTGAGGAAATCTCAGGTCATGGCTTGAAGGGAACCGTTGACGGAAAGGAAATTCTTGCCGGTAACGTGAAGCTGATGAAGAAATTCAACATTGCATTTCCTGCGGAAGTTGAACAGGTCGTGGATACGATTGTCGTTGTCGCAGTTAATTCTCAATATGCCGGTTACATCACGATAGCAGATGAGATAAAAGAAGATGCAGCAGAAACCATTAAACAAATGCATGCCTTGAATCTTAAAACAGTAATGCTATCAGGAGATAAGCAATCTGTGGTAGATAATGTCGCTAAACAAATAGGGATTGATGATGCTTATGGGGATTTATTACCGGAAGGAAAAGTAGAGAAAGTGCAAGGCTACAAAGACCAGGGATTCAGAATTGCTTTCATTGGTGATGGTGTAAACGATGCTCCGGTTGTGGCGCTGGCCGATGCAGGGATTGCGATGGGTGGCTTAGGTAGCGATGCTACTATTGAGACAGCAGATGTGGTCATTCAAAACGACCAGCCTTCTAAAATTGTTTCAGCCATCAAAATTGGAAAGATCACTAGAAATATTGTTTGGCAGAATATAATTCTTGCAATGGTTGTTAAGATTATTGTTTTATCCTTAGGCGCGGGCGGTATCGCCAGTCTTTGGGAGGCAGTGATTGCAGATGTTGGAGTTGCTTTATTAGCTATTTTGAATGCTGTTAGGATTCAAAAGATGAATATTTAACCTTCTTGTATTTATCGAAAACCTATTGAATAAAAAAGGGTTGAACTATTGTCCAACCCTACATCTACCTATGAAAACGTCCCTTTGGGAGGGACATTCAATGTTACGCAAATTTAAATTACTTACCAACAATCGAATATGGAGCCTTTGCTGATGTTGCATAATTGCGATTTTTGTAGGTAGAGCCGCTTTTTTAAACCAATTTCATATTAAATAAACAAAACTTCTCCGCCAACTGTCTTAACCTGTATGAAAAAGGCAGCGGTATGTATGGCAGCATTTTATCTGTTATTAATAACAGGTATGTATGCATGTATCGTAAGCTGCGGGTCGGGGCATATTAAAGAGTTTCTCACCTCAATTTCTTTTAATGCCAATCATAACGAGACCAAAGTGGAAGCGCATTGTAAAGCTGGAGGTGAAAAACACTGCGATGGAGGCGAAGACTGCCCATGTTGCGAAAAGCATGGAAGCTACACAGTAAAAGAAAACATCAAACCGGATAGTAGCTTCGAACTTGTCATAGTGCCCCCTCTGGCCGAATGCATCAGTTATTTTACTTTATTCACTGCTTTTTCTGTTGAGCCAGCACTGTTTGCTTGGCCCAACGTTCATCCACCGCCACCGCCTGGTAGTTCTCCACCTATATTTATTAAAGTAAGATCTCTCCTTATCTGATTCTTAGTGCTACCTGAAGGTTTGCCATTCATTTTGCTTGGCCATTACCTTTATTCTCAATAGGTAGCAGTATCCCCCATGCATTCTTGAATTGTATGCAATCCAAGCATTTAACTGCTTGCCATTATCTATTTTAAACATCATTAAGAACTAAATAATATGAAAACTTCAAAGTTATTAATCGGAACGCTTGCCATTGCATTAAGCTTTTCAGCATGTCAAAACAAAACAACTACCTCGGAAACGGGCGATTCTACTATGGATATGAGCTCTGACAGCAGCCATAATATGGAATCTACAGCCTCCAATTCTCCTATTATGGAGGCGATGGATAAAATGATGAAGGATATGCATCAGGTTGAGATGTCGGGGAATGCAGATCACGATCTAATATCTATGCTTATAGCTCACCATCAAGGAGCCGTAGATATGGCCAAGGCTGAAATTGAATCGGGGACCGAACCGAAATTGAAAGAAATAGCTCAGAAAATAGCAGATAAGCAATCTAAAGATATTGATATGCTGCAAGATATGTTAAAAAGTGCCGATAAATCCAAAAAGGATTACGATCCCGCTGCTAAACAAGCCGGCTTGGGTAAAGACATGGATGATAATATGAATAAAATGATGGAGATGAATCACGAATCATCAGGATCGGTTGATCATGAATTTGCCACAATGATGATAAAACACCATAAAGATGGAATGGATATGGGAAATATTATTTTGAAGCACGCCAAAATGCCGGAGTTTAAATCAATGGCGCAGAAGATGATTGAGGAGCAAAAAAAGGAAATAGCTGAGTTGGAGCAAGCAATGAGTGCCCATCAATAATTGAATTATACTTTCATCTAAAACTAAATGAGTTATGTTTAGCGACTTCCCAAATCTGCACCCCTTGGTTGTACATTTCCCCATTGTACTTATTTTATTAAGTGTTGTATTACAGGCAATCCTGTTATTTAGGGATTACAACCAAATCAAATGGGCCACATTATTCGTGATGGGTGCCGCATTTGTGGGTGCAGTATTGGCGAGTTATGTTTTTCATGCACATACAGGAAAGCTAAGTGAAAATGCTGCAAAAATCTACGAGCGCCATGAAGACTACGCCTTCTATACCGTTTGGTTATCCGGCTTAACCTTCCTGTTGCAGGGCATAGGATTATTTTATAAACTTCATCAGCGCTCATTTACTGCCCTGGTATTTGTTGGGGCATTAGTAGCTGCTGTGTTCGTTTCGATTGCGGGGCATCAAGGCGCCAAACTTGTCTATGTAGAGGGTGTCGGGCCGCAAGGTAAAAACCTCATGAAAGGACATTCTCATGGCGAGGGTATGGAAGACGACCACGAAGGTATGGATATGCACTTGGGCGATACCGCTCATGATATGAATGCGGACCATCATCGAACCATGAAAACTGATTCGGGAAATACTATGCCGGGAATGGACCACTCTAAAATGGATATGCCGCAGTCTGGTAATAAGATGGAAGGAATGGATCACTCAAAGATGAACATGCCTAACCGCAATGGCAGCATGAAAGGTATGGATCATTCGAATATGAATATGCCCATAGGCAATGGCAACATGAATGAAATGGATCATTCTAAAATGAATATGCCTCGTGGTAATGATAACATGAAAGGCATGGATCATTCAAAGATGAATATGCCCGCTGGTCGTAAGAGCATGGAGGGCATGGATCATTCGAGGATGAATATGCCTCAGAGTTCCACTCAAAATAAGTCAATGAAAGGTATGGACCACTCCAAAATGGACATGGGTACAGGAAACAATAAAACCATGCAGGGCATGAATCAGGGGAATATGAACTCAGGAAATACAGGGATGCAAGGTATGGATCATGGTAGGATGTCGCAGAGTCCATTAATAGACCCTTCTAAACCTTATGACAATAATCCTGCACAGGAAGAGAAGCGAGTTAAACAAAAGAATTAAAAGGGACTGTAATTATGTTATATCAAATCAAAACCAATATTCGTTCCCTGGCAGTAATGTTTGTTTGTTTACTAGCAGGAGCCACCTTATATGCTCAACAAACTAATCCAGACCCTATAGGCCACGACAAGCGACCTATAGAAGCACCTGCTAGCGAACTTTTTAACTATAAAGGTAAGAAGGTGTATTATGATCTCTATATAGCCGACACGATGGTGAATTTTACAGGGAAGCACCGCCATGCAATCGCCGTTAACGGTAGTATACCTGCACCAACTTTGTCCTTTCTACAGGGAGATACAGCGATAATAAGGGTGCATAATAAAATGGATATGGAGACATCCATACACTGGCATGGGCTACTTCTTCCAAATTCAGAAGATGGAGTTCCGTACTTGAATACTGCACCAATCTTGCCTGGAAAAACCCATACATTCATTTTTCCACTGGTTCAGAGTGGAACCTACTGGTATCATTCTCATACTAATGTACAGGAACAATCAGGCTTATATGGTTCCATAGTCATCAAACGGCCCGATGAGCCGCCGATGAAAGAGCAAGTTCTCGTTTTGTCTGACTGGACCGACGAAAATCCTCATCAAGTTTTACGCTACCTAAAACGAGGAGCTGAATGGTATTCTATCCGGAAAGGTGCATTGCAAAGCTATGGTGAGGCAATTGCCGCTGGATACTTTAAAGATAAAGTTAAACAGGAATGGCAACGGATGACACCTATGGATGTAGCTGACGTTTACTACGACCAGTTCCTGATTAACGGTAAACCCAAAAATCTCTATAAAGATGCAAAGCCTGGGGATGTAATCAAACTTAGGATAATCAATGGGTCTTCGTCTTCTTATTTCACCGTGCAATTCGCCGGCGGACCTATGCAAGTCGTTGCATCGGATGGGATAAACGTGCAGCCCTTTATGATCGATCAGGTGGAACTGGCTACCGCGGAAACCTATGATGTTCTTATCAAGATTCCCGCAGAAGGTGCATATGAGTTAAGAGCCACTTCCTGGGATGTCACAAATTTTGGCTCAATGTTTTTTGGGTCAGGCCCTGAGATCCGAGCCCCGGAAATTCCAAGATTAAATTATTTTGGAATGATGCGCGAAATGAATGAGATGATGAGCAGCATGGATATGAGCGGTGGAGGAATGAATATGCATGACATGAAAGGAATGAAAATGGGTCAGGGAACTAAAATGCCTGATATGAATCATGGGGGGATGCCGGGAATGGACACTACCAAAAAGCAAGCCCCAGAAGGCCATGCTGGTCATGATATGGGTAACATGTCAGATCAGGATAAGTCCATGGAACATGGCCAAATGCCCGGAATGTTTAGTAAGATGGGTGGAAACGGTAGTCTGTTAAGCTATGATATGCTGAAAAGTATCAACCCTTCTGTATTGGATTCTACAAAGAAGTTTCGGGAAGTTCGGCTGGATCTTACCGGAAATATGCTGCGTTATGTCTGGTCATTCAATAATAAGACGCTTTCTGAATCAGATAATATCCTTATCCGCAAAGGCGAGAACGTACGGTTCATCATGACAAATGCGACCATGATGCGGCATCCACTGCATCTGCACGGTCACTTTTTCAGATTTGTAAATGCTCAGGGAGAATACTCTCCAATGAAACACACCTTCGATATAAGACCAATGGAAACAGTAACTATTGAATTTTATGCCAATGAGGATAAAGATTGGTTCTTCCACTGTCACAATTTATATCATATGTCGAGCGGGATGGCCAGAGTGGTCAGTTACGAGGGAAGTGAAAAAAATATCTATGCAAAGACTGGCTACAAAAAGTTAAAGACGGAGCATGATAGAATGATTTTTCCCTGGTTTGATGTTGTTGCCCACACTCAGGCAGTCTTTGGCGAGTTCACCTTATCCGAGATGAAGTACGAGTTTCAATCAGAAGTCAGGGCCTCCTATAAAGGAGACTTCGAAGCTGAGAATCACTTCTTAAGATATATAGGCAATCAGCAGTACTTCGCTCCCTTTATAGGCTTCGATTATCGTAACAACAGGTCGTTGTCCCGAGAGCCTAATACAAAAGACAGGCGAAAAGTATTCGATGCAGGATTTTACTACCTCCTGCCCATGTTGATTCGTTCTGAATGGCGTATCGATCATACAGGGAAGCTCCGCCTGCAATTAGAAAGAACCGACCTGGCTTTAAGCAATAATATTCTAATGGACTTCCAGGCGAATACAGATAAAGAATATAGCGTCAACTTCCGGTATATGTTCAGCAGATACTTTTCTCTAAGTTCTAATTATGACAGTGATTATAAATGGGGAATGGGTCTAACGCTACACTATTAGTTTATAATTTAACAATGAATAATATGGAAACGAAAAATAATAACTATGGAAAGTTCGGGATGATGTTAATTATATCATTCCTGGTGATGTATGCAGTTATGTTCTTTAATGTCGACAAGTTTGATCATGTCTATTTAAGTATAACCAGGGCTTATATGTCTCTTCTGATGGTTACACCAATGGCTTTATTAATGCTGGCAATGATGCCGATGATGTATAACAATAAAAAAATAAACACGGTTATTGTGGTAGCCAGCGTCGCGGTTTTTGTCTTGTCACTAACCTTCCTGAGGAAGCAGACCTTTATAACAGACCAGCAATATATGAAAGCCATGATTCCTCATCACTCATCTGCGATACTCGTGAGCCAGGAAGCCAACCTTAAGGACCCGAAATTGAAAGAACTCGCTGAAGGAATCATTAGGTCGCAGGAAAAAGAAATTGCAGAAATGAAGCAACTATTGGCCAAAATGGAAAGTGAGTAGAGGTCGTAAATAATAATAATAAACATCTATAATTAAAATTAAATCTATGAAAACTACAATTAAAACTCTCGCAATGGCAGGATTAATCCTGTTTACTCAAGCCTGCAGCAAAGATGACGAAGACATGATCAAAGTTCAGGAGCATGACAACAATGTTATGATGGGAATTATGCATGCAACGATGGCTAAAATGATGGCCATGCCAATGAGTAAAGACCCGGACGATGATTTCGCAATGATGATGAAAATTCACCATCAAGGTGCGATTGATATGGCCAACGCTGAGCTAAAGGATGGAGACGACGCTCAAATGCGAGAGTTGGCTCAACAAATTATAGCAGCCCAACAAGCTGAAATAGTTCAATTGGATGCATTTTTAGCGGTGCATAACCCTCATATGATGTCCACGGAGTTCAATGAACAAATGATGAAGGAAATGGATAAAAATGGAAAGCAGGCAGACTTGCAAATTATCAATGGAGACATCGATCACGACTTTGCCATGCTGATGATCGGGCATCATCATAGTGCTATTGAAAATTCTCGTCTAGAATTAATATATGGCCATGATGAGAGCATGAAAACTATGGCAAAAAAAATCATCAAAGATCAGCAAGAGGAAATTATGGAGATGCAGGAGTGGCTTCTTACAGACGGAAAATAATCAATTTCATATATCTATAAAACAATTATTATGTCACATCAACAGTTTAAAGATTGCATTGATGCTTGTGTAGCATGTGCAGTAGCTTGTAGCCATTGTGCTACCGAATGTCTTAAAGAAGACGATGTTAAAATGATGGCAAGGTGCATTCAGCTTGATCTGGAGTGCGCCGCTATTTGCCGCTCAACAGTCGAACTTATGAGTTTAGGCAGCGAATATTCGCACCACCTGTGCCGCGTTTGCGCCGATGTTTGCAACGCATGTGCTGAAGAGTGTGAAAAACACGCTCAAATGGGAATGGACCATTGCCGTGAATGCGCTGAGGCTTGCCGTCAATGTGCTGAAGCCTGTGAGCAGATGGCAACAGCTGTTTAAGATTGATCAATTAATGACCTGTCTTTTCTGGCAGGTCATTAATACATTTGTATTCATATGGAAGCTATAAGAAAATTTGCTATTTGGCTGTTCAAGGCGCTGTTTGTGAAAAAGTGTTGCAGATAATACCTGATAACCCGTGGACCCTGGCACAGCATTGATATGAAAAGAATAAAACTCTATTTTTGCAAGAATTAAATGAGAACTAAAGCACTATTCCTTTTGGTAATTTTCCTGCTCAACTATGTAGTAGGTATTGCTTGTGCTTTAGAAAAGGAAATTAAACTGATCCCCGAAGAAGATCATTCTCACAGTACGTCCGCCAGTCAATCTCATTCGTCCGACCACTCGCATGTAGGTGAACAGTCGCACCATACTGAAGAAGCTGCAAAGAAATCTCTAAACTCTACCACCTCTAATTCAAAGGACGATAATGGATGCTGCACGGATGAAGTTACAAAGTTCGATTCGTTAGATAAGAATACCAATCAATTCGGGAAGATTGAAATTAAAACATCTGTTACAAGCTTTCTGATCACCAACTACCCATCATTAAATTCGTTTCAGGAGTCAAAGGGATTTAGCAAATACTTCGCTAACAGACAACGTCCCCCCAATACTAACATTCGAATATTTATTCAGAGTTTCCAAATTTGATTAATCTTCTCAGTGTTGAGGTGGAAAGCCTTTGCTTGAATATTTGATAGTTTAAGGGAGAACCAGTTGCTGTTTCTTTCATAGCCGAATATTTACCTCACAAAAATTTGAAGACGTTATACAATTAACGCGGGTCAGCTTTTTTAGGCAGACCACATTAATCAAAACAGCTTCTTCTTTTAAGTTAGAATGCTATTATTAAACAAACTCATAGATCAAAAAATGAAAAAAGTAATTTTATATATCTCCTTATCGGCTATCGTTTTAAGTGCTTGTAATAATTCTCCTAAATCAGATTCTGAAACTGCTAATAAAACAGACCAATCTGCAACGACAACTGAAGCCGGTACATCTACTTCTGCGATCAGTGGTATAGTAAATGGATATTTGCAATTATCGGATGCTCTGGCGCAGGATAACGATAAAGATGCTGCTGAGGCTGGAAAAAACATCGTGGCAGCAATGAATGGCCTTGACAAATCATCATTTTCTGCGGAACAAACTGAGTTATATAGTGAAATAGAGGAAGGCTCCAAAGAACATGCAGAGCATATTTCTAAGAACGTTGGAAATATAAAACACCAAAGAGAACATTTTGACATGCTTAGTAAGGACGTATATGACCTTGTAAAATCCGTTGGTGGTGGACAAACTCTTTACGTAGCTAATTGCCCGATGTACAATAAGAACAAAGGCGCAAACTGGCTAACTGCTTCAAAAGAGATAAAGAACCCTTATATGGGTACTGCGATGTTGAAGTGCGGTACAATAAAAGAAGAGCTGCAATAAGAATGAGCCGCACTAAAAAAATACTTCTGGTATTTCTAGTTGCATTCATCGCTATACAATTTATTCCATCTGTTCGCAATCAAAGCGAGCAGATGGGTAAAAGCGATATTTCACTTACTTTGAATACCCCCGAACGTGTGCAGGCGATATTGGTGAACTCCTGCTACGATTGCCATAGTAATAATACCAGGCATCCTTGGTACGCACGAATCCAACCGGTCCGCTACATGCTTGATAAACACATTAGAGAAGGTAAAGAAGATTTAAACTTGAGTGAGTTTGGTGAATACACAAAGAGAAGGCAAATTAATAAATTGCGCTCAATAGAAAGCGCTGTTAACGATGGTACAATGCCATTATCGTCTTATACCCTTATTCATCAGAGTGCTAAGCTTACGCCACACGAAAAAACGATTTTGCTAAACTGGTTGGAACGAGCTCAGGATAATTTACAATTAACGAGATAGATTGCTTACAAATGTTTCATATAGCCTTACATTTCATAGTTCCCGCCTTAGTAGCATTTCTTTTTTATAAAAAGGAGTTTACAAAGGCATTTTTGATTATGATAAGTACCATGGCAGTAGATCTCGACCATTTGTTAGCTGATCCAATTTATGACCCTAACAGATGCAGTATTGGATTTCACCCTTTACACTCGTATCCGGCTATAGCTGTATATGTAATCATGCTGTTTTTTCCAAAGGTTCGTCTGGTAGGAATAGGCTTAATCATCCATATGGCACTCGATTATATTGATTGCTTTTATAAGATTTAATATCGCGAATGAGAAGAGTGATGAGAATCATTATTTAATGAGTTAATAATCATGTTAACTCTTTGTTTTTCTTCGCAGGTTTGGGTAAATAAATATCAAAATCATGAAAAATCTCAAATTACTTCACGTTTTACTAGTCATTCTAACTGCAGGAGCTGTAAACAATGTCAACGCACAGAATGCGAAAAATGCAAATAAGATTTTTATCGATGCCAAAGGCGGAATTCACAATCATGAAGGAACAAAACTCGGATACATCGACAAAGACGATATTGTAAGAAATGCAAACGGTCAAAAGATATACTTTATTGACAAGATCGGAAACGTTATTGATGCAAGGGGCAAAAAAGTTGGAAAAGCTCAGAAGAATGGAAACTTTTACAACGCTGAAGGAGTAAATGTTTTGGTGGTTAAAGATAAAGGGGCTGCAACATGTGAGATTTTAGATCCTAAAGGACACTCATTAGGAACAGTTCACAAAAACTACAAGCTTCATGCATGTGCAGCTCATTGCTTGCTTTTGATGGAAAAGCAGAAAACAAAACACTAAAAGACGAATGGTATAAGAAATTAGGATTGCGTTCGAATAGCCTACTGGAAATGATGTAAATTTTCCAAGGAATTATATAAAAACTTGTCAGTTATTTTAATAATCTTTGTATCAGGTTAGAATGAAAAAGTTTATAGTCACCATATTAGCTGTCTTTTACCTTGGTGTTTCATCCGGGGCAACAGTGTATTTTCACTATTGCATGGGACAGTTAGTGGAATCTGGCCTGGTTTCAAAAGAATTTCAAAAGTGCAGTAAATGCGGGATGAAGGCTGGCAGTACCAAAGATTGCTGCAAGCATGAAAGTAAGCAAATTAAGATTAACAATGCTCAAAAGCTTGCTGACTACTCCAATCAGTTCCAAACTTTTATCACTGATTTAGCATGGAATAAATACATTACACTTCCTGCAATCTATGTATCTTCTATAACGGAAGAACAACCACTTTCAAATGCACCTCCCAATACGGATAACACTCCTGTTTTCATCCGTAATTGCAATTTTCGTATTTAATACCCTTTCTCTGATGTCTGGCTACTTCTATGGCTTGACATAGGCATTTCTTGCCATTATCCTTTATTTCTTAACTCTTATTAGAAAATTATGAAAACCATCAAAATTTTTGGTGTGGCTTTATCAATCCTTTTCAGTACAGCGGTACTTGCTCAGGAGAAAAGCACATCTATTAAAGTGTCCGGCAATTGCGGTATGTGCAAAAAGAAAATCGAAACTGCCGCTAAAGCAGCTGGCGCCACCTCCATTAATTGGGACTCGAATAAACAGGCAGCGCTGGTGAAATTTGACCCCGCTAAAGTTTCGATTGAAACGATTCAAAAGCAAATAGCCGGAGTCGGTTATGACACCGAAAAATTCAAAGCAGAGGACAAAGCATATGGTGGCCTTCCAGGTTGCTGCCAGTACGAACGGGTAAAGCTCGAAGCAACCAAATTGACTCCATAAAATAGCATGCGATGAAAGCAATAACAATCGCCATTCTGCTTATAGGCTCTGTAGTTCTATTAGGCTGTAAAAAAATGAGTCACAACATGGATGATGAAGATATGGGCATGAATCTTAAGATCAATTATTCCGCAGCCTATGTTGTAAACGGACAGGACGCGTCGGTTTCGGTTATTGATTTATCTAAAAACGTAGTGACAGAAACCATACCCTTGATGGGTGATGATGGTAAAATGGCAATGTGGCCTCATCATATTTATAAATCTCCTGTTTCGAATACGTTATCAGTAGCTATTCCCGGCACTGATCTAAGTGCCGGACATGCCGGTGGCATGGCAGACATGAAGGGTATGGTGATGTTACTTGACGCTCAAAAAGGGTCTATGGTAAAGAATATAGAGCTACCAGGCATGAACCACAATGCTGTTTTTTCGCCAGATGGTAAGGAAATCTGGACATCTCAGATGGAAATGGAAGGAAAAGTTTTGATCTACGATGCTCAAACCTATGCATTAAAAAAAGTGATAAATGTTGGCCATGAGCCTGCGGAGGTTACTTTTTCTGCAAACGGAACGAAGGCTTATGTTGCCAATGGAGGAGACAACAATGTGACAGTTATTAATCCTGTAACTAAGGAGAAAATAGCCACGATCGCAGTGGGTGCTAACCCGGTTGCAGCATGGGTTGGCCAGGATAACCGAATGTACGTTGACAATGAAGATGGCCAGTCCGTAAGCGTCATTGACGTGACCTCAAATACTGTTGTTCAAACAATCCCTCTTGGTTTTATGCCCGGAAGCGTAGCGCATAATGCTTTTAAAAACGAACTCTGGGTAACTGACCCTGATAATGGTAAGGTGCACTACTGGACACTCAGTAGCACATCGAATATCTGGGTGCATAGCAATTCATTTCCAACGGGTCTGGGCGCTCATGCTATTGCTTTTAACAAAGACGGTGAAACCGCATATGTGACCAATCAGCAAGCTAAAAGTGTTTCGGTAGTGAATGTTCAGACCCATACAAAAACAAAAGACATTCCTGTAGGAAACAAACCCAATGGAATATTAATAGTAAATAATTAACTAAAAATAAACAACATGAAAACTCTTATTCTTTCAGCTATTGCAGCAGGTGCCTTATTTATAACAGCTTGCGGCTCAAACTCTACAAGTGACAAGACCGAAGCAGCCGATTCAACTTCAGTTCATACAGCAGGTGTTACCTATACCTGTCCTATGCATCCTGAAGTGGTAAGTGACAAACCAGGCAAATGTCCTAAGTGCAAAATGGACTTAGTTGCAAAAGAAGAAACAGAAGACCACTCAGGTCATCAGCATTAAACATTAACCATGGTAGAGAAATTTATTGAATTTTCAATACGAAACAGGTTCCTGGTTCTGCTAATCGCAGCAGGGATTTTTGCCTGGGGTATTTACTCTGTGAAAACAAGTAAGATTGATGCGATACCGGATTTGTCAGAGAATCAGGTAATCGTGTTCACAGAGTGGATGGGTAGAAGTCCTCAGATTATTGAAGATCAGGTAACCTATCCGCTGGTAACCAATCTCCAGGGTTTGCCCAGAGTAAAGTATGTACGTGCAAACTCCATGTTCGGAATGAGCTTCATCTTCATTATTTTTGAAGATGATGTAGATGTTTATTGGGCACGTTCAAGAGTACTTGAAAGATTGAACTCTCTTGGTAACGCCCTGCCTCAGGGTGTTACCCCCACCATGGGACCAGATGGAACCGGCGTTGGCCACGTGCTTTGGTATACTTTGGATGCTCCCGGAATGGACCTAGGTGAACAAAGAGCGGTACAAGACTGGTATGTCAAATTCGCACTTCAAAACGTTCCCGGCGTAAGTGAAATTGCTTCATTTGGAGGCTTTCAGAAGCAATATCAAATTAGCATAGACCCTAATAAACTTACCTATTACAAGCTGTCAGTATCGGATGTAATGCGTGCCATCAGTTCGAATAACAATGAGGCGGGTGGACGCAAGTTTGAGATGAACGACGTGGGTTATATCATCAAAACCACGGGATATCTCAAATCCATTGAAGAAATGGGGAACTTATCCGTCCGTACCCAAAATTCTATTCCTGTAAAAATCAGAGATGTAGCTACCGTGCAAATGGCCGGTGAAAGCCGACTTGGCATATTTGATTACAATGGAGAGGGTGAAGTGGTTGGGGGAATTGTAGTGCTTCGGTATGGAGAAAACGCTGATGAGGTTATCCAGAGAGTAAAGGCTAAGATGGTGGAGACAAGCAAAGGATTGCCGGAAGGAATGAAGTTTAATATCGTTTATGATCGCGGTGAGTTAATCGAAGAATCCATCTCTTCTATTAAAAACACACTTATTGAGGAGATGATTGTGGTTTCTTTAATAGTTATCGCATTTCTTTTCCATTGGAGGAGTGCTGTGAGTATCATTATACAAATCCCTATCACGATCGCAGCAAGCTTCATTGTTTTAAATGCGTTCGATATTTCTTCAAATATTATGTCTCTAACAGGTATCGCCCTTGCAATCGGGGTTATTGTTGATAACGGAATAATCATGGCTGAGAACTCCTATAAACACCTTGCCGTAAGGCAGGCAGAACTAACAGAATTAAGGAAAGGAGGAAAATCCGATGTTTAAAAAATTTGGTCGCTACCTTGGAAGGAAAAGAAAAGACGAGGATTACGTAAGGCTTTCTAACGAAGAAAGGATAAGCATAATTGAAAAAGCTTGTAAGCAAGTTTCGCGAGGAGTATTTTACTCAACGGTAATCATTATAACCTCGTTTCTTCCGGTCTTTTTGCTAAGCGGGCAGGAAGGGAAACTTTTTCACCCACTGGCTTATACAAAGACATTCATCCTGATAATTGATGCTATTCTGGTGGTAACACTTGCACCGGTAATAATCTCCTTTTTTATGAAAGGAAGATTTCGTTCGGAACATGAAAACCCAATTAACAGATGGTTAGAAAAAAGGTATGAGCCCATTATCAGGGCTTGTATGAAGCACAGGAAAACGACCTTAGGGGTTAATATCCTTGCTCTATTGATAAGTATTCCATTGGTAATGAGCTTAGGCAGGGAGTTTATGCCTCCCTTAGATGAGCAGTCTATTTTATTTATGCCTGTAACCTTACCTGACGTTTCCAATGCGGAGGTAAAGCGCATTCTCCAGGTCCAAGACAAACTGATTAAATCAGTGCCAGAAGTGGATAAAGTTTTGGGTAAAGCCGGAAGGGCGAATACAGCAACTGATAATTCGCCAATCAGTATGATTGAAACCATTGTGTCTTTGAAGCCTAAGAGCGAATGGCGGCCGGGTATAACGAAAAAGGATATTATCAACGAACTGGATGCTAAACTTCAAATTCCCGGAGTGGTAAATGGCTGGACTCAGCCTATCATTAACAGGATAAATATGTTGTCTACCGGGGTTAGAACGGATGTTGGTATAAAAGTCTACGGACAGGATCTGAATAAGATAGCCTCTGTTTCTGAAGAAGTAAAAGGCCTGCTTCAAAATATAGAAGGGGTAAATGACTTATATGTTGAACCTGTTACGGGCGGCAAGTACCTTGAAATCGACATAAAACGTGAACAATTAGAGCGATATGGTTTAACAGTTGAGGATATAAACAACACAGTTGAAACTGCAATTGGCGGTGCTCCTTTTGCAACTACCGTTGAAGGTAGAAGAAGGTTTAATATTCACGTTAGGCTTGGACAAGAATACCGGAATAGCATTGACCGTATTAAACGTATTCCAATTAATTCCCCCGATGCGGGAACTATTCCTTTGTCAGCAGTAACAGATATCCGGTTTTCAGATGGACCTCCAATGATTACTTCCGAAAACGCTCTGTTGAGAGGAGCCGTGATGTTTAATGTTCGAGACAGGGATTTAGGTAGCACTGTTCAGGATGCTATTGATAAACTAAATAGCGGCCTCAAGTTACCAAACGGATATTTTATTGAATGGAGCGGGCAATATGAGAATTTGATTCGTGGTCAGAAGACTTTGCTTTACATTCTACCGATAGTATTGGTCATTATATTCCTCTCATTATACCTGGCATTTAAGTCCGCACGAGAGGCATTTTTAAGTTTAGTTACTATTCCATTTGCGCTTATCGGCGGAGCGTATCTGATTTATTTCTGGGGTGTAAATCTGTCCGTTGCTGTAGCAGTCGGCTTTATTGCTCTTTTCGGGATAGCGGTAGAAACCGGGGTCGTAATGGTGATTTACCTGAATGATGCTATGCGTCAGTTAGTTGAATTGAAGGGAAATTCAAGTGAAACAATCACAAAAGACGATTTAAGAGAGTATGTCATCAATGGTGCAGCGAAACGCTTGAGGCCGAAGATCATGACGGTTTGTGTAGCCCTTTTCGGCTTGATACCCGTGCTATGGTCTAATGGTGTAGGAAGTGATGTAATGCAACCCATCGTACTCCCAATGATAGGTGGAGTTTTAACTTCCTCTACGCACATTCTGCTGGTAACTCCGCTTATCTTCCTGATGTCAAAAGAATACGAATTACGAAAATTTGGAAAATTGGAGGTCTCGGATGTTAAACACTAACAATATTTTCCTGCTTGCTTTGCTTTTAATTTCGGGGTATTCCTACGGACAGGAAGTGACCACCCTGCAACAAGTACTTCAGGAAATCAACAGAAACAATCCCTCGTTAAAGGCTTATGAAAGCCGCATAAAAAGCCAGGATGCCAGAGTTGAGGGAGCTGGCGCATGGATGGCGCCGATGGTGGGTGCCGGAACTTTTATGACGCCCTATCCAGGCTCAATGGTTATGGACGAAGCTGACAGAGGAGCATGGATGTTGTCTGCTGAGCAGGATATTCCTAATCCGGCAAAAACGAAAGCAAAAGCAAAATATCTGGCAGCACAATCATCTATTACCAAAGCTGAGCAGGCAGTTCAAGCAAACCAACTACGTGCCAGGGCAAAAGAGCTTTATTACGGACTGATAGTGGCAAATAAAAAGATTGCTTTTCAAAAAGAGAATAAAGCCATTATGGCAAACATGAAAAAGCTTGCAGAGATCCGCTACCCCTATAACCAGGGTTCTTTAAGCCAGGTGTTCAAAGCAGAAGGCAGACTTCAGGAATCTGACAATATGATTCTGATGACAGAAGGTGAAATCCGTTCGAGAAAGATTGCTTTGAATGCCCTTATGTATCGCCCCGCTACAGCTGATTTGTTGATTGATACCACCTTGAAAATTGGATTTCAACCGGTAGCTGATTTGGATACTTCCTATCTGGCTACCCGACGTAGTGATATTCAGCAGATGGACAGGTCTATCCGGGCCATGGAGCTCAACATTAATCAGATGCGCCAGGAAGCTAAGCCGGATTTTCGACTCCGGTATGAACACATGTCTACGCGAGCTGAAATGATGCCTAATCAATATACCCTTATGGGCATGATCTCTATTCCAATTGCACCCTGGTCTTCAAAGATGTATAAATCCGAAGTGAAATCAATGAACTTCGAGCGAGAAGCAATGCTTCAGCAAAAAGAAGGAATGCTGATCGAAATGCTGGGGATGACCAAGTCGATGGAGAATGAACTTCTTAGCATGCAGAAGCAGTTATCGAATTATGAAACTAAAATATTGCCTGCATTAATCAAGAATCAAAAAGTTTCCATGCTTTCCTATCAGGAAAACAAGGGCGACGTAAATACCGTGATAGACGCATGGGAAACGGTGAATATGGCTCAGATGAATTATCTGGAGCAATTGCAAAAGTTTTATCAAATGATTATCGAATATGAGAAGAATATTGAAAGGTAGCATTCCGATAGGTATTTTGTTTATTGTTCTTTTCCTTTTCGCTTGCAAAGGAAAGGATAAGAAGGAAACAACCGCCGAAGGCGCAAAGTATACCTGCCCTATGCATCCGCAGATAGTCAAAGATGCACCGGGTTCTTGCCCCATCTGTAAGATGGATTTGGTTCCCATGAATACAACTGGCAAAGGAGGCTCTGTAAATGATACGCTCTCTGCTCTGGTTAAACCAACAAACGAGCTTGTACTTTCAGATATTAAGACAACAAAACCTGAAACAGGGTCCCGTTTCGAGCCGATAAATGTACGAGGCGTGATTAACTACAATACCAATAATCAGAACTCTGTATCTGCAAGGGTAAGTGGAAGGATCGAGCGCCTGTATATAAAATATAATTACCAGGCAGTTTCGAAAGGTCAAAAGCTCATGGATATTTACAGCCCCGATTTAGCGAATGCGCAACAGGAATTATTGTTTCTCAGAAACAATAATGAATCTGGTCTGCTTGAAGGAGCCAAAAGGAAACTTAGGGTACTGGGTGCAACTGAACAGCAGATAAATCAGGTTCTGAAAACTGGTAAGATTGACTACACCATCTCTATATTCAGTCCCTATTCAGGTTTTGTTTCTGAAATCCAGGGTTCCGCTGCTGCTTCTGCTGGAGGTAGTTCTGCTGGAAGCACAATGATTACCTCTCAATCTTCCGGCGGTACTTCTTCTATGGGCGGCATGGGAGGTTCGGGCGCGGCTTCAGGCGGCTCTTCGGGAGCGCCGAGCTCTGTTCCAACAGTAGCTACGAATTCACCTTTGCTGTTGAGAGAAGGGCAATATGTAGCTGTGGGACAGCGCCTATTCAATTTTGTAAACTCTAATTCTGTGTGGGCAGAGTTCTATGTCAACCCTGAAGATTTGGATAAATATAAAAGAGGTACAATGATTAGCATTCAGTCAGTGGATAGCGAAAGTAAAAGAACTCGGGTACCGGTGACCTTAATCCAGCCTTATTACAACGAAGGGACCAACTATTCACTAGTTCGTGCCACAGTTACAAACCCAAAGCAATTCTGGAAGATCGGTGAACTTATTAATGTAAGTAGCGAAAATACACGAAAAATAGGCAATTGGTTGCCGCGAACAGCTGTACTTCAACTCGGCACCCGATATGTATCGTTCATTAAGCAGGATGGCGTTTTTGTTCCTGTATATGTTAAAGTTAAAACTATCGCCGGAGATTGGGTAGACATAGGTACCTCCCTGCGCGAAGAACAGGAAGTTGCATCAAATGCATGGTTCCTGGTAGACAGCGAAAGTTTTATTAATGTACAAACCCTAACCGCACAATAACATGGAAAGGAAAAAATTTATAAGAAGCCTCGCCATTATGGCGATTTCTCCGGCTCTGTTTATAGCCGCATGCAAAAATGAGAAGAAGGCAGCTTCCACACAAAAGTTTACCTGCCCGATGCATCCGCAGGTTATTAAAGACGCTCCGGGTTCTTGCCCTGTTTGCGGAATGGACCTGGTTCCGGTAAGTGCCGGTGGTGCGAACAACGAATTAGTATTAATGGAAAGTCAGATACAATTGGCAAACATTAAAACCATGGCGATAGCAGCCGGTACCTTCGGTACCTCTAAGATATTAAGTGGTCGTTTAGTAACTAATCCCGAGCTTTCTTCTTCTATTTCAAGCCGCTATGCCGGACGCATTGAAAGATTGTATGTAAAGGAAACCGGCCGTCAAGTTTCAAAGGGACAACCGCTTTTGCAGATTTTTAGTGAAGAGCTGCAAACTCTTCAGCAAGACTTTTTGCTTCAGGCAAAGCAAGTTGCTGCATTTCCTAACGAGAAACTTTATGTAAGTCTTCGGGAAGCGGCTAAAAACAGATTGAAGCTTTTTGGCTTTTCTAATGCTCAGATAGAAAGCCTGGTTAGAACCGGCAAAACATCTCCGCTAATAACGGTTTATGCTACAGCTTCGGGAATTGTCAACGAAATAAATGTTTCAGAAGGTCAATATGTTACCGAGGGATCACCAATCATCCGGTTAGAAAACTTCAATCAATTATGGGTAGAAGCAGACGTATATCCCAGTGAGGCTAACTCTGTTAAAATGGGCACTATCGTTAAAGTGACTGTAGATGGTTTCCCCGAGCAAACCGCGAGAATTAACTTTATTTCTCCCCAAATCGATCCTTCAAGCCAAATACTTAAAGTTCGTGCCCCTATACAAAATGCCGGTCAGCTACAATCAGGAATGCAGGCCAATGTAATTCTTCCTTCGACAAGTGTTAGCAATGCGGTTGCATTACCACTTAATGCAGTTATAAGAGATGCGCAAGGTGCACATGTTTGGATCAAAACAGGTAAGGATACATTCGCTCCTAGAATGGTAACCACTGGTTCAGAAGATGCTAACCAAATAATTATTACTTCAGGACTAGAGAATGTTAAGGAAGTAGTAGTTAGTGGCGCATATCTATTATCAAGTGAATACATCCTTAAAAAAGGTGCAAACCCAATGTCAGGACATGATATGAGTAAAATGTAAACAATCGAATACTCAGCCTGTCAATACATAACTAAGAGAGATAGCTATGGAACACAATCATCATCACCAACACGAGCATGCTCACCAGCATGATGAAAAGAGCTCGATGTCGACGAAAGAAAAGGTAAAATCTGCCGACGATCACAGCGGGCATGATGAACATATGGGACATCATACTGAAGACTTTTTGAAGCGATTTTGGGTTTGTCTGATTTTAACAATTCCTGTTTTGCTGCTCTCAGAAATGATTCAGCATTGGTTTGGATATCATTTAGATTTTCCGGGTTCCAAGTTTGTGTTATTAGGCTTAAGTACCGTCATTTTTGTCTATGGCGGAAAGCCGTTTCTGATCGGGATGGTTCGCGAAGTAAAGAAGATCAATCCGGGAATGATGACCCTGATAGCTGTCGCGATTACGGTGGCCTTCATATACAGTACGGCAGTTATTTTTGGATTGGAGGGCATGGATTTCTTTTGGGAGTTGGCTACCTTGATCGACATCATGCTTCTTGGACACTACTTTGAGATGCGTTCTCAAATGGCTGCTTCACGGGCATTAGAATCACTTGTAGCGTTACTTCCTTCAAATGTTCATGTTGAGCGAAATGGAGATGTAACAGATATCCCACTCAATGAACTCAAAAAAGGTGATACTATTTTAATTAAACCGGGAGAAAAAATTGCCGCTGATGGTAAAATAATAGAGGGGCGTTCATCTGTAAACGAAAGTATGCTAACAGGCGAAAGCCTTCCCGTAGAAAAGCAGAAAGACGAACAAGTGATAGGCGGCTCTATCAATGGAGATGGTTCTCTGAAAGTGCTGGTTACTGGTGCTGGAACGGAAAGCTATCTTAATAAGGTTATTAATTTGGTTCAGGGGGCACAGGCAACTAAGTCTTCGACTCAAAATCTCGCTAATACAGTTGCGAAATGGCTTACTTATATTTCCCTGACCGTCGGTATCGCAACATTCCTTTTTTGGTTTAGTAAGGAAGGCGACTTAGCTTTTGCCTTAGAAAGAATGGTCACAGTAATGGTGACATCCTGTCCCCATGCACT
Source organism: uncultured Sphingobacteriaceae bacterium (assembly GCA_946887045.1). The sequence goes on from CAMPKC010000003.1 coordinate 68,850, forward strand.
TGGAGTAGCAATACCTTTGGTTGTGGCTATCTCAACCTCTCAGGCAGCAATTAACGGACTATTGATCAGGAACCGTACAGCTTTTGAAAACTCAAGAAAACTCAGCCTTATAATTTTTGATAAGACCGGAACCTTAACAGAAGGTTCACACCAGGTGAAACAGATAATTTCTTTAGATGAGCAGTATAGTGAAGATGATATCCTCCAGTACGCTGCAGCTCTGCAGCAAAACTCTGAACATTACATCGCCAAAGGGGTATTAAAAACGCTAAAAGAAAAGGGCTTAGGGCTTTGGGCATCTGATGATTTTGGATATTTACCAGGCGCCGGTGTTACGGGAATTGTTAACGGTAAGAATGTCGTAGCCGGCGGGCCAAACTATTTCAAAAAAGTTAATCAATCAGTTCCTTCTATCCCTGCTCAGATTAATCAAGCATCAGAAACCGTAAACTTTCTGGTTATTGATGAACGGCCTGTAGGTATTATCACCCTTGCAGATACCGTACGCCCAACATCGAATGCAGCCATTGCAGAGCTTAAATCTATGGGAATTAAAACCTATTTACTTACCGGAGACAATGAGCATGTTGCAAAGTCGGTTGCTGATACCTTGGGAATGGATGGCTATCTAGCCAACGTTTTGCCTGATCAAAAGCAGGAGAAAGTAAAGGAATTCCAGGCAAAAGGTGAAATAGTAGCCATGACTGGTGATGGTGTGAATGATGCACCCGCTTTAGCACAGGCGGATGTAGGCATAGCAGTAGGCTCTGGCACCGACGTTGCCGCTGAAACAGCAGACATCATTTTGGTTAATAGTGACCCGCAGGATGTGGTAAGCATGATTAGATTCGGACGAGCTACCTATCGAAAGATGATACAAAATCTGATGTGGGCTGTGGGATACAATGTTGTAGCTATTCCTTTGGCTGCCGGAATTCTTTATCCAACATTTATGCTAAGCCCCGCCGCGGGAGCGGTTCTAATGAGTGCCAGCACGATAATTGTGGCTATTAACGCCCAGCTTTTACGACGTAGTTTATAGTAATAATCAGTTCAAGTCAAAATGTCTATCACATGAGTTATCAAAAAATTCAACAACTACTAGGACAAGAGGCAGAGAACCTCCTTTCATATAAAAGCAAAAGTCTATCAAAAGACCTGCTTCATACTCCTTCACCCGACTTCGTAGACAGGATTTTTGCTTTGAGTAATCGAAGTCCACAAGTATTGCGTAGTCTAAATTCGTTGTATAATCACGGAAGATTAACGAACACTGGCTATCTTTCAATCCTGCCTATCGACCAGGGACTTGAACACACCGCAGGTGCTGCTTTTGCAGCTAATCCTCTTTACTTCGATCCAGAGAACATTGTGAAATTGGCAATTGAAGGGGGCTGTAATGCTGTTGCTACAACCTTTGGAAACTTGGCAATGATGTCACGAAAGTATGCTCATAAGATTCCGTTTGTGGTGAAAATAAACCATAACGAACTGCTTACTTACCCTACTAAGCACGATCAGATTATGTTTGGCAGTGTTGAAGAAGCCTGGAACCTGGGAGCAGTCGCAGTTGGAGCCACCATTTATTTCGGTTCAGAAAATTCCAGCAGACAAATTATTGAAGTTGCCGAAGCATTTGAAAGAGCTCACCAGTTAGGGATGGCCTGTATCTTATGGTGTTATACACGGAATAATGGGTTTAAAAAAGATGAAATTAATTATGAAGTCTCCGCGGATATCACTGGTCAGGCCAATCACATTGGCGTTACTATACAAGCTGACATCATAAAGCAGAAAATGCCTGAAATGAATGGAGGATTTACCGCTATCAACTTCTCCAAAAGTGACCCCAGAATGTACAGTGAACTAGCGTCAGACCATCCGATAGATTTATGCCGGTATCAGGTTATTAACTGCTACATGGGAAGAGCCGGATTAATCAACTCGGGCGGTGAATCCAAAGGAGATACAGACCTTGTTGAATCGGTAAAATCAGCTGTTATTAACAAAAGAGCTGGCGGCATGGGATTAATTTTAGGAAGAAGAGCGTTCCAACGACCGTTTGAAGAAGGAGTTGAATTCTTAAAAACAATTCAGGATGTTTATCTGGCTGATGAAATTGACTTAGCCTAGAAGTAATAAAAAAATATGGAATTATATATAAAAAATATGGTGTGCGGCCGGTGTATAAAAGTTGTTCAGGAAGAACTCTTTAAACTCGGCTTGCACCCTCTAAAGATAGAGTTAGGTATAGTAAAGTTAGAAGAAGATTGGATTGATCCTGTAAAGCAGTCTGATCTTAGCGAAATACTGAATGAACTTGGATTTGAGCTTCTCGATAGCAGTCGGACTAAGCTCATCGAACAAATTAAAAGTGTTGTGATTAATAAAATTTATCATTCCGGAGACCTGGATGAGAAAGTCAATTGGTCTAAGCTGATATCTGACAAGTGTTTCCATGAGTATAACTACCTGAGTACGTTATTCTCCTCTGTTGAGGGCATCACAATTGAGCAATATATCATCAGGCAAAAGATAGAGCGTGTTAAAGAATTCCTGTTCTATGATGAGCTAAATCTCGGAGAGATAGCTAATAAACTTGGATACAGTAGTATCGCGCACCTGTCCAGCCAATTCAAAAAGGTAACCGGCCAGACTCCTTCAGCTTTCAAAAAATCGAGGATGAAGAGAAATGCGATCGATGATATTACGTCCGGTAGCTAAATGGAATGCGCTTGATTTATGACTGAGCTTTATATCAAAAACATGGTTTGCAAGTGCTGCATACATGTTGTTAAAGTTGAACTTGTGAATCTAGGTTGGACACCTACTCAGGTGGATTTAGGGTATGCAAAGGTTAAAGAAACCATAAATGACAGTCAGAAAGCTGAGTTGGTTGACAAACTGCGAAAGTTTGATTTAGATCTTATTGATACCCAAAGTCGCATAATAGGTGAAAAGATAAAAACGATTATTATTCAAACGATAAACCAAACAGAAACCCTTCCTCAGAAAATCGACTGGTATCATTTAATAACAGATCAACTTTCAGAACCGTACACGAAAGAGCGCCTTAGCAGACATTTTTCTTCTTACGCTGGCATAACCTTAGAGCGCTACATCATAGAGCAAAAGGTTGAACGAGTAAAAGAGCTGATTTTTCGAGATGAGCTCCCCCTAAGGAGTATTGCGCAGAAACTCGGATATGCTAGCTTACCTCACTTGTCCAGCCAGTTCAAACAAATCACAGGTTATACTCCAACCCAATACAAACGTTTACGCAAGCAAAAAACCTTACACTAGATTGTAAATTCAGCTGTAAGGCGTAAAACCTTTAAATTATATAATTCTTTCCCTGAATGTTGTAAAGTTTGCGGTATAAGCTATCTGTAACTTTGTAGTATAAATTGATAGACTATGTCAGCTACAACAATATTACAGCACCCAGGAAAAGCCTCAGATGTTACCAAGAAAACATTTCCGGTAACCGGGATGACTTGCGCCGGATGTGCAGTCAGTGTTGAATCAATGCTCAAGTCAGCCGATGGTGTAATTGATGCCGGAGTTAACTTCGCCAATCAAACTGCATGGGCTGAATACGACGAGAACAAAACTAATCCTCAAGATCTACAAAAAACCATTCGTTCGGTTGGTTACGACTTGATCATCGATGTCGATAATCCATCTGAAGTTCAGGAAGAATTGCAGCTTAAGCACTACAATGAGGTGAAGCATAGAACCATTTGGGCCTCTATACTGTCTTTTCCGGTCTTTATCATCGGAATGTTTTTTATGGACATGCCTTATGGTGCCTGGATCTCAATGGTTTTAACTGCTCCGGTACTCTTCTGGTTTGGACGTAACTTCTTTATTAACGCCTGGAAACAAGCTAAACATGGCAAAGCGAATATGGATACGCTGGTTGCCTTAAGTACAGGCATCGCCTTTATATTCAGTGCCTTTAATACCATCTATCCGGAATTTTGGCACAGCAGAGGTATACATGCACACGTTTATTATGAAGCAGCTTCTGTAATCATCGCCTTTATTTCATTAGGTAAGTTATTGGAAGAAAAGGCTAAATCCAATACCTCATCAGCAATTAAAAAGTTGATGGGCTTGCAGCCTAAAACAGTACGAGTTTTACTAAATGGCCAGGAACAGGAAATCCCAATAGCCTCTGTTGAAATAGGAAGTGTTATTGTTTTAAGACCCGGAGAAAAGATTCCAGTTGACGGAGCTGTTGTATCAGGCACCTCTTATGTCGACGAAAGTATGATTACCGGTGAACCTGTACCTGTTCAAAAGCAAAAAGGTGACAAAGTATTCGCTGGAACTGTAAATCAGAAAGGAAGCTTTCAGTTTATTGCAGAAAAAGTAGGAAGCGATACGCTTTTAGCGCATATCATAAAAATGGTGCAGGAGGCACAGGGTAGCAAAGCGCCAGTTCAGAAACTGGTTGATAAAATTGCTGGAATTTTTGTGCCTGTTGTTATGGTAATCGCCGTCCTGACCTTTATCACATGGATGCTGATAGGTGGAGGCAATGCTTTTACTCATGCTCTATTGACATCTGTGACTGTATTGGTTATTGCTTGCCCATGTGCCTTAGGACTTGCTACTCCTACAGCTATCATGGTTGGAGTTGGTAAAGGAGCAGAAAATAACATCCTGATAAAGGATGCAGAAAGCCTTGAACTGGGACATAAAGTAAATGCAATTATCCTTGATAAAACCGGGACTATTACTGAAGGAAAGCCTGTCGTAACATCCCTGATATGGAGCCCGGAAGCAGAAAGGAATGAAGATTATACCAGAGTTTTATATACGCTGGAAAACCAGTCAGAGCATCCTTTGGCAGAAGCCGTAGTTAATAGTTTAAAGGAAAAAAATATTTCCGGTTTAACATTGAGCTCCTTTGAAAGTTTGACTGCGCGCGGAGTAACCGGGACTTTTGCTAGTGAAACTTATTATGTGGGTAACCGAAAGCTAATTGATGAGAAATCGGCCGAGATATCAGCCTCTCTAGCTAATGAAGCAGACTTGCTTCAGCAAAAAGCGAACACGGTAGTTTATTTTTCAAATTCTCAACAAGTACTAGCCGTAATTGCTATAGCGGATAAAATAAAAGCTTCATCGAAAGCAGCAATAAAAACCCTGCAGGATATGAACATCGATGTTTATATGCTTACAGGTGACAACAAGCAAACGGCCGCTGCGGTTGCCAAAGAAGTTGGCTTATCGCAATACAAAGCGGAAGTTTTACCTTCAGACAAAGCAGATTTTGTAAAAGAGCTACAGGCTAAAGGAAAGGTGGTAGCAATGGTGGGAGATGGCATCAACGATTCTCACGCTCTGGCGCAAGCAGATGTAAGCATTGCCATGGGAAAAGGTTCGGACATAGCAATGGACGTCGCAAAAATCACTCTGATAACCTCAGATCTGCAATCCATCCCGAAAGCTTTAAAGTTGTCTAAAAGAACTGTTCAAACTATTAAGCAAAACCTATTTTGGGCATTTATCTATAATGTTATTGGTATTCCTCTAGCAGCAGGTGTTCTTTACTCTTTTAATGGATTCCTTCTCGACCCGATGATTGCAGGCGCAGCAATGGCATTAAGTTCTGTATCGGTAGTAAGTAACAGTTTAAGATTAAGGGTAGCCAGACTTTAGAGATGGAAAATAAAAATCATGTTTGGTATTTACATGAAGTGGTGCAGGAAACAAGAGGCACTATCACCATTCGATTTAACACTGGAGCCAAGCCGTTTCAATATTTAGCAGGGCAATTTGTAAACGTTACCCTTATCATAGACGGAGAAGCTATCACGAGGTCTTATTCCTTAAGCTCATCTCCAAACGAGCAACATCCCTCCATTACTGTTAAAAGAGTACCCGAGGGTGTGATGAGTAACTATCTACTTGATCATGCTCATGATATCCTGGAATGGGAAATTGAGGGGCCTTATGGGAACTTTATCTTGAACGAACCCATAGAACAAAATAAGTCTTTCTTTTTCATGGGAGGAGGAAGTGGTATCACCCCATTGTTTTCTATTATGAAAACCCTTAAGGAAAAAGCTTACGCTCCTTTTCATTTGATATACGCGAATCGAAACGAGCACGACGTGATTTTTAAGGATGCCATTGGAAAGTTGGTTGAGGAAGGGAAAGCTAAGGTTTTCCATGCCCTCACAGGGGATATCTCCTCTGATGCTTATGGCGAAGAGCTTTATAAGGGCCGGTTGAATAAGCTGATCGTAAAGAAGCTTATCAAGCAGAGGTTTGAGGAACCAGGAAATGTGCTTTATTACATTTGTGGCCCTGAGAAACTAATGGAGGTATATAAAGAAGCCTTGATATCCTTAGCAGTTCCTGAAGAACAAATCTTCATGGAAAACTTCTCACTAGAAGACAAAAGCACAAATGAAGCGCTCCTTCCACATGAATCACACGAGATATTGATGCATGTATATGAATCAACAAGTCTGATTGATGTGAAGGCAGGCCAAAGCATTTTGGAGGCAGCTTTAGAAAATGGACTGTCAGTAAACTATTCCTGCAAAAACGGCACGTGCGGCTCTTGCTGGGGCAGGTATTCAGAAGGAGAACTAACTATGATTAAGAACCACGCCTTGACAAAAGAGGAGGTAGAAAGCAACTACATACTTCTTTGCCAGACGTACCCTATGGACGATCAGGTTACTGTTCATGTGGGCTGAAAATGCAAGGAATTATATAACTCTTTAAAGAGATTATATAAAGAAGGAGGGCTTGACTAGCCGTAAATTTGTATAACAAACAGAGAAGAAAGACTTAAAATTATATAAAATGGAAGCATTAAAATTCAAAACAAATATCAAGTGTACCGGCTGTTTAGCTAAAGTAACACCAGCATTAAACGAAACAGTTGGTGAAGATAATTGGGAAGTGGATTTGGAAGATCCTAACAAGACCCTTACTGTTGTATCAGATGCGTCAGAAAATGAAGTTGTAGCTGCGATTAAAGAAGCAGGCTACGAAGCTGAAAAGGTTTAAGTTTAGATTATATTGAAGGAAAGACCCTCGCGTGAGGGTCTTTTTTATTTAGTTTATTATTTCTAAGAGGAATTGAAATGGATATAACACATATCAGGTATGCCGGAGATGATGGCAATCCCCTTTATGCAAGCACACTAGGCTCAGGTCAGGCTATAGTCATGCTTCATGGTGGAGGTCCAGACCGCCAAAGTATTATTCCATTCGCCAACTTGTTAAAGAACGAGTACCAGGTGATCTTTCCCGATATTCGAGGGTATGGTGAATCTCATTGCTTCGATGAATCTAAACATACCTGGGCTCAATATGCCAATGATGTGTTATCCCTGATTAATTTCCTCAAAACTGATAATATCATCCTAAGCGGTATGGGGCTCGGAGCGTCTATTTCCGAAAGATTTGCTATCTCATATCCCAACAGAGTATCAGCACTTATTTTAATCAGTCCAGAAACCTTGGACAAAGATGGTGAAGGGTCGTCGCAGGAAGAAATAGAGATGTTGGAGCGATGTAGTAAAGTTGCCAGAAAGGATGGATTAGTGGAAGCGTGGAAACCGTTTTTACCACATCTTACCCCTGTAATAAATTCAATGGTACAAGAGGCAATTCCTAGAACAAACGCAGAGAGTTTTGCCGCAGCAATGGCGATTGTCCGCAGCAAAAGGTTGGAACGCCATGAACAATTATCTAAAATTGTGGCTCCGACTCTTATTATTCCTGGGAGCGATGTTAGGCATTCTTCAACTATTGGACAGCAGTATGAAGCGTTGATACCAGATTGCACTATAGGAAAGTCCATTCCCTGGAATGAAATAGATTCAGCTGAGCAGTTTGCTGCAAATGTGGTCCCTCAAGGTATTAAATTTCTAGCTGGGCGGTCCTGAGATTTATAGTTAGCCATGTTTATGCATAAACATACTGATATGCTCATTTACCTCTTGTTCATCAACCATTTCCAAATTCTTCAGCCCCCATTTTATCATCTCATTGATTAAAATCCTAAGTGAGATTCCCTTTTCTGTTAACGAATAAACTATGATTTGAGGTGCGGTGGCTATAATTACCTCGCGTGAAATGATTTTATCTTCTTCCAGCTCTCTTAATTGCTCTGTTAGAACCTTTTTGCTGATTTTAGGCATCATTTTCTTTAACATACCAAATCTGTTTATGTCTTTTTCTATCAGATAAAGGATGATTGGCTTCCATTTGCCACCAATAACATTGATTATCCTGGTCATGATACAGATATCAGCGTCATAAGATTCTAGGTTCATAATTTAATCTTGTTAGTTTCCAACCCGTTACGCTTTTCGATGTATGGTTTCCATTTGGTAACTACTTGATATCGCGCTCCTTAGGGTGTAATATTACAAGAAAAATTCAAGAAATGGGAAAAGCAGGAATTAAATCTGTGAGCTTTTATAGTAATATTCTAATGCTATTAACCTCTATTCATCATATATATGGAGCCATAATCTATAAAACTCCGTGGCGCCTCCATGTGTTGATGATTAGTATTCCTGTGATATTCGTTACGCTTTTAGCAGAACGTTATCTTCTAAAAAATCAAGCCGGAAAACAAGGAGTTGTATTCTGGATTTATTGGCTTGTTATTTTGGTGCCTTCTATCTGTTTGATAGGTTTATTTGAGGGAGTATATAATCATCTGATGAAGGACGTCGTGTTTTATATAGGGTTAGACACAGAGACTCTTCTTCAAATGTTTCCACCACCTAAATATGAAATGCCAAATGATTTGATTTTTGAGGCCACAGGCATCGCTCAAGCTATTGTAGTTATGATATTAATCGGTTTCTTCATAAAGTTCACAAGAAATGTCCTTAGAGAGAATTAATGGATTTATAAACAGGTTAATCCAAATATCATATGACATTGAATCCGTTCTTTCGTAAGCTTGGCCTCACTGCCCATATCACTTTTTCAGTTGGTTGGTTTGGTTCTGTCCTCGCATTCTTGGTTTTAGCTGTAGCAGGCGTGATAAGCCTTGATTATCAACTCATACGCTCATCCTATCTATCGATGGACCTCATTGCCTGGTATATTATAATCCCATTTTGCTTTGGCTCATTACTTACAGGAATCATCCAGTCGCTAGGAACTCCATGGGGGGTATTTAAACATTATTGGGTAGCAGTCAAATTAGTGATGACTGTCATAAGCACAATAATTCTGATAGCTCATATGCAGCCGATTAGTAATTTGGCCGAAGTTGCATCGAAAGAAGTGCTTTCATATTCCGAACTTCGTGGGTTGAGAACCCGGCTCATTTTCGACGCGGGGGCAGCGTTGCTGGTTCTACTTGTGGCTATAACGCTTTCTGTATATAAGCCTTGGGGCAAAACACCATTCGGCATGCGCAATTATAACAATGATGTGGTAAAAGTTAAAAAGCCTTGGGGTTTGTATATATTATTGGGCTTTACATTCTTAATTATCTTAGGTTTTTTGGTTTCCCATCTTTTCGATGGTTCATCTCATCACTAGCCAGGAAAGGCATTTGCGATACCCGCCGTATGATATTGAACAAAATCTTCAATAGATATCTTCTTAAATAGCGTGTCTCTTTTACGTTCTAAAAGATATTCCTTACCGATATCAAAAAATACTCGACAATTAGCCGCTAACCATGTTTTTCGCTCATGCTTCCATGTAAAAGTATATAGCCCTTTTTTCTCTCGCATTATCTTAAAGCGCTCCTCTTTTTCTTCCTTTTCTAGTTGGCGGAAGTAGTCATCTCTTTCTTCGCTCATTCTTTCTTGATACTTGTCTCGCCTTTCCAAAAATATATTCTCGGACCTGATAAGGTCATTTAATGAGTCACTATAGTTTTTAATCGATGAATCAATTTCCGAAAGCTGGCCACTGATATCCTTATCTAACACGCGCCGAATTTCTTCAACAATCTTGACATCATCAATTTTTAAGTCTGATAATTCTTTGTCTACTTCCTCTATTTCGTGGCTAAGTTGCTGCAATAGCTCTGAGGGATTAAATCCGAACTCAAACTCACGCTCTTTGTATTGATATAATTCAAACTGAAAAATTGAGTGGAAACGTACAGCTGTGGGTAGAAAGGTATGGAGCGTTTTCTTTTCAATTGCGATAACTTTCTTAAAATCTTTTCCCTTTACATGTGAGAAAGAAACCCTCTTGAACACTGTCCCCTCAAATTCAAAGTCCCTGAAATTGCTCCACAAGTTTAATTCGTTTTTCAATTCAGTACTTTTTCTCAAAAGTGATTTTTGAATTTGAATCATCTTCTTGTACTCCTTGTGTAGGCCTGCTTCGATTACTGACAAAGCATTATTTATCAAGTAATTACTATAATACGTTTCATTCTTCCAACTATTAAAAACTGCCTTAGAAACGGACTCTATTAATTTATGTAAGTCTTTGAGATTTTCTGATCGTTCGGTGAGACGGTTTAACTCTTTAACTCGGTCCTTTTGGCCCGATGAATTTTCAGCTAGATCTTTATTGAGCTCCTTCAAAAAGAGTTCATCTGAATAGTTAGAATACCTTGCCTTTTCTCTGTATTCCCTTTCAAGTTCACGCAAGTGGCTATTCACAACACTACGGAGATTCAGATGATCACTGAAGTCTCTAGCATTAACTACCCACACCATCTCGCCATAAAAGTCTTCTCTTACCCTAATGGTAGAAGTGGAAATGGATGAGTTTTGGAATTCAATTACAACGCCCGCCATTGTTTTCACGTCCGCCCGATGCTTCTCCTCGTAATTTTCAATTACAATTTCCTGCCAATCGTCGGGAAATTTCATTTTTCAACGCCTATGCCACTCCGTTTCGGGCTCTTTCCAGTGGTCGCAGTCACTATTGTTTTTATGAGACCAATGCCAGTTGTAGATATCTCCACACTTCGCGATTAGTGGATTTTCACAGATAGGGCAAGATGTCCTACCACCTGGGAATGGAAGAACTCGATTCTTATTTTTATCGCATCCGAATCTCATGTTAATAAATTGACCTAATATATAAAATCCTATCGGCGATATATACTTTAAACTCTTTCGCAAATAAATCGGAAAAGCACCTGATCCGGGGCATAAAACATTCAACGACTATATGGTCTTACTTACTGGACTTTGCAATAGTTCTTGAATTTGCTGATAAGCATAATAATAAACTCCTCCTACCTTCTTGGCATATAAAACCCCGTTTGTCCTATATGTGGTTAATGTGTTCTTGGTAATGTTCAATATTGTCATTACCTCGAAGGATTTTAACCATTTTTTTCGTGGCGTTTCATTATAAGCTTTTAAAAGTCTCTCAAAATCTTCCAACAGTTGAACTCTAAATTCTTGAAGATCATCGGTAGTCAATATTTCAGTAGGCATATTCGTAAGATTTATAGACAAAGGTGCGAACTCTCGAAATTTCCTAATGGGGATTTTTAAAAATGGCCATTGAAAAATTTTACTTTTTTTCATCTTGCATCTATAATCTTAAAGCTATGAAAACTGAAAGAATATGTATTTACCCTAAAGACGTGATGCTCATAACAGGAAGGAGCGAACGTTCAGGTTGCAGGTTGCTGCAAACTATTAAAAAGAAGTATAAAAAGACCAAAAACCAGTTTGTTTCCATCTTTGAATTTTCTGAATATACAGGTCTTCAAATCGACCAGATAAGAGCTTTCTTAAATTAGATTAACTTGTTGATAACTAGCATCTTTTTTGGTCCGTTTTGTGTATGATTTAACCTGAAACTGGTATATTTGTATCGTCACTCAGGTGCAGTACCTCCTAGAGTACCCAAGATAAATTGTTCTTGGTAAAGATTTGAGAGTCAAATAGTTACTATAAGTCGTTCGAGCCCAGGTGGGCGCACGAAGTACCTTCCAAACAGGTGCAAACAAGTGTAACAAAATCGAAAAACCCTGTAAATACACCCATTTACGGGGTTTTTTGTAAAATTTCAATTCAAGTAAATTCAAAGAAAATCAATCTGCTCGTTACCAATCCGACTACCAGTTTTTAGTTTTTACCTTTGTGGTAAATAAAAGCGGCTTAATTAATTGTAATACAATTAATTAGCCATCGAAAAGTGGGTTAGAAAATGTGCTTTATCAGCCGCTTTTTAGCTCGATTTTTTTACCATTTTTTACCAAAAACTGGATGTAAAATGAAAGAAACTTGACAAGTAAATTTTATGAAAACATCACAATCGTTCGGAATCCACTTTACAATCCGCAAAGACAGGGTTAAAGATGGCAAAGCACAGGTTTATGCCTGCATCACTGTAAACAAACAAAAATGCTTCATCGCCTTGCAGCAATCAATTGATTTAAGGTACTGGGACGAAAGAAGAGGGGCAGGAAAGGGAGGCCGCCAGGATTCATTGTCTATAAACAACTATCTTGAACAGGTCAGGCTGGCTATCGGCAACTGTTACCAGAATCTTCAGTTGAAGGGAAAAATTATTACTTCGGAAATGGTTAAGGATTTCTTCCTGGGAACAGCTGAAGAAGTACACACCTTAAGTAGTCTGTTTGAATACCATAATGAAACGGCCGCGAGTGTGCTCAAATGGAGTACACTTAAACACTATTATGTTACTCAGCGCTATCTCGTAAAGTTTATTCAAAAGCAGTTCAAGTCAGCAGACTTATATCTGCATGAACTGGATTATAAATTCATTTACGACTTTGAAACCTTCCTTCGTAATCATAAACCTGTAGACCATCAGAAGCCATTGAACAATAATGGGGTAATGAAGCATATCATTCGCGTTAAAAAGATGGTTCACCTGGCTATACGACTCGAATGGATTTCCAAGGACCCATTCGCTAATTACAGACTCAAAATACTTAAGGTAAACAGAGAGCATCTTTCTGAAAAGGAATTGAAAACCATGGAGAACAAGGTCTTTGATATCGACCGCATTGATATGATTCGGGATCTCTTTGTTTTCTGCTGCTACACCGGGCTTACATATGTAGATGTTATCAATCTGAAGCATGATAATATTGTGGAAGCTACTGACGGAGAAATGTGGGTGAGAACTTGCAGGCAGAAGACGAATATTCCGGTTAACACTCCCCTGCTACCAAAAGCGGTAGAAATCTTAAAGAAATATAAAGACAATCAAAGAGCCTCAGTGACCAATACCGTTTTTCCTGTAGTTTCTAATCAGAAGGTTAATGCTTATCTGAAAGAGATTGCTGAGGTCTGTGGCATTAAGAAGAATATCACTTTCCACTTAGCGAGACACACGTTTGCAACAACGGTTACGCTGTCTAACGGTGTTCCTATTGAGACCGTGAGTAAGATGCTAGGGCATACTAAGATTGCAACTACTCAAATATATGCTAAGGTGTTGGAAAAGAAGATAAGTGAGGATATGGCGGCGTTGAGGAAGAAGTTGGCGTGATTATTCTTTTGAACTGTTGCGAAAAATGCAACAGTTCAACATTGCCGAACATCTTTAACATGGATTGAATGTTAAAGCATGTTAAATCTTTTACAAGCTGATTTCAAATCCTCACTTTTAACGATGAGCATTATGAAAACTGTAGTCCTATCGTTAGGACAAGTAGTTAATTTAGGCGCCACGTCGGTAAAATTAACTTCTATTACTCTTCATATTACCTCAGCACAACACCTTAAAACGTATCTCCTAAGTACAGGGGGGTTATTGGTACTATTCTCAAAATTCATCTATGATATACATAAGGCTATTAGAATCAACTCGGAAATTTATAGTTAAACGAATAAAAAAGCATAGTGAAGCTTTTTTATGAGATCTCTTAAAATTCGTAGCCCCCGAACTTTTTGGGTTTTTACGGTATTAATAGATACATTTAAATGGTCTGCCGCCTGCTGGTTACTCATGCCCTCGAAATAGCCAAGATATATAACTTTTCTATATCCATCGGGTAATTGCTCAAGAGCCTGCCTGATTTGGAATGCAACTTCGGCCTCAACCATTTTGTGGTCTACACTTATTTCCTCCACCATCTCAGTTAAAGACTGGGAGTGTTTTTGAATTACCTGCTTGTGTTTATAAAGGTTAAGGCAGGTATTTTTTACTGTTAAATATAAAAATGCCTTGATAGAATCGACATTGTTAAAATTCTCCTTTCGCTCCCATAACTTAACAAAAGCCTCTTGTACAATATCCTCTGCCGAATCATCATTAGTAATTCCCAAAGCAAATAAGCATAGGCGCTTATGGAATAAATCAAAGATCTGTTCAAAAGCCGTTTGATTCCCTGCTTTTAAAAGCTCTATAGAAATTTCTCTTGGCATTACATCACTCACCTGTTTATACTATAAAGATAACCATCTTTTCCCTCTATTGCTAATGCAGGCAAAGGCGCCGTATAGCATACATCGACCTTAATTGTGAGCAGGTTATAAAAAACAAATCGAAACAGAATTATCTGGAACTTCACTTTTATTTCTCCAATTATTTAGCAGCTAAATCTTTACCCGATGTCTCAAATAATTGAAATTCAGTGATTGCAGGCCGACCTTCTGCCGCTATAGACAGACGAAATTTCTTGGCAGTTATTGGCTTCGGCAGGATTAAAACTTTGAAGGTTTCCCCTATAGTTGTACCATTAACGGCTGTTTTCCATACCCCTTTTTCCTTGTAATCAATACTAAATGAAGTTACGGGCGAACAGTCATCCCCTGAAAGTTCCCGAATAATTGCCCTTGTAATCGTTTTTTGGACACCTAAATCTACTTCCAGCCATCCTGATTTCTTCCACACCTCCGATTTTGGGTCATGCTGCGATTCAAACTTCTTGCCAATAATGGTTGCAGCAACTGAATCGTTTCGACCAGGACTCCAGAAAGTGTTAAAGTTATCATCAACTGCAGCCTCTGCTGTATGCATAAACAAGGGAGCTATACTGCTGGATACTTTGGCTGGTTTCAAATAGGCCGCTGAACTGCTTGAAGATGCTGGGTAAATGGCCTTTAGTTTATTGGAAGATTGGTCAATAGTAAGCTTTACCAAGGTAACAATCGGGGCTTGCTTTTGCGATTCTACCGAAATATTAAGTGCGTCCTTCATACTTTGGAACACTACAGGTGTACCATCCATCAGGGTTGCTTTCTTAACTTTCGCAGGCAGGTGTGGTAAAACAAGCTTGTTACCTTTAAAATTAAAGGCATGTATATATATTATGTCTCCTTTACGGGTACTTGCATAATCGTTTGTTGGAACGTATGGGCCTCCGCGAGTTCCATAAATGGATTCTCCATTTATTTTCATCCAGGATCCTATTTCGTTCAGCCTTTCGACAAAATCAGCTTGAAATTCACCAAGTGCGTTGGGTCCAACGTTAAGGAGAAGATTCCCATCTCCTCCTGCACAACCAATTAATGTTCGTAGTGCAAATCGAAGGTCATTAGGTTTGTCGTTTGATCTCCATGACCAGCCCCTCCCCAAAGTGGCACAGGTTTCCCATGGCGCAGTATCGCAATAACTACCTACCCGGTTTTCCGGAGTTGCATAATCGCCCCATTTTCCAATCATTCCGTGTGATTCATCGGGATGAAGAGGCTCTAGGCGATTATTGATGATTATTCCCGGCTTTAATTTCCGCACCAAAGTAGCTGTTTCTTCGGGTAAACTTGGGTTAGGGAAGCCATCATAATCAAACCATAGAAGCTTAATATCATAATTGGTAAGCAGTTCTGTAAGATAACCATGCATTCGTTTCACAAAAACATCATTCGTTTTTGTCCGACAGTCAGGATCTCGCCAGTCACCCGGTGAAAAATAAATTCCAAAGGGCATATTGGCTTTTTTTGCGGCATCAGATAATTCGCGAAGAACATCACGGCCAAAAGGAGTGTTTGTTATTTTGTATTCGGTTAGCTTTGAATCCCAGAGTGCAAAACCATCATGATGTTTGGCCACAAAAACGATGTATTTCATTCCGGCATTCTGAGCGTTCTTAACCCATTGGCGGGCATCGAATTTTACAGGATTAAACTGTTTATAAAGTTGCCCGTATATTTCCGGCTGCAAATGGGGTTTACTCCATGACAGATCGCTGCGCATACTCCAGCTTATTTCGGCACCGGTAAGCGTAACCGGCCCCCAATGAATGAATAATCCAAACCGGGCATCTCGCCACCATTCCAGCTTCTGACTATTGATTAATCTTTCTTGTGCTTTTAATTGGGTAATGGCAATAACTAAATAAAAAATCAGCAACCCTTTTTTCATTATCATGTTTTAGTTTTATCGTGAATGCTTATATATGATGTCAATCATCGCTTGTTAATATCCATAAATCAATTTTCTCATATAGGAAATGTGGGAGACCGCATATTTCTGATTTTAAAAAACCAGACTTTCCGCATCCCAAAGTTCAGCCTTCCATTCATTAATTACATCTTTGAACCCAAACCTTGACGGATGTCCATATTTTTCAACATGATATATTCTGTCAGCACTGATTTGTTAATTTTTGTGTTTAATTACCTGTCGCTGATTACTCCTGTAAAACCACCCCTTGGCAGGCAAAGAATTTGAAGCATATTTGATTTTTTGATATTTCTGGTTTCGCTTATAATGGATTTCGTATCTGCCCCGTCTTTGAATAGTTGGAAAGAATAGTCTGAGCTACCTAAAAAGTCAAGGTTAAGATTGAGTGTTTGCGGAGAGTCTTTTCCATTAAGCCCGGCTACATACCAGAGTTTGCCTTTTCTTCGTGCAATAACAATCATTTCGCCCGGGTAGCCGTTTATCAGCTTGGTTTCATCCCAGGCTGTAGGAAAGTCTTTCAAAAATTCGCGGGGTTCGTCCGATAAATCATAATAAGCTGAAGGCCTGTCTGCAAAATGCTGTAATCCCGACTCAAATACTACTGCCAATGCCAACTCGTGAGCAAAAGAAGTTATATGTGGGTGTTGCGAATTTGAAAACGTTACCGGGGTATAGTCCATAGAGCCTACAATATTCCGAGTGAATGGAAGAGTTGTGTTATGGATAGCAGCCTTATCCGTTAAAGCCTTGTTGTTATTATACCATTCTGCACCGTAAACCGCTTCGGTTGTCATCAGATTGGGATAAGTACGAGCCCAGCCACGGGGTACGGTAGCTCCGTGAAAGTTGACCAGCAAATGGTTTTTTGCAGCATCTTCAAGAATATCCATATAATATTGCATCATGCCCTGCTGGTCTCCTGCAAAAAAATCGACTTTGATACCTGATACTCCAGCCTCTTTTAGCCATGAAAATTCCTTTTCTCTTTTCTCATGTGTTAACAGCCTGTCCGCCGGGGTTGCATCAAGCCAATCGGTACCCGAGTTATACCATAAAAGCGATTTAATGCCTTTACTTTTGGCATAACTTAAGGCATCGTTGATGGTTCCTCCGTTTGCCATAACATCCCATTCCCAGTCAATAAGTACATACGGCCAATTCATTTTTACCGCCAGGTCGATGTATTCCATTACTCTCTTATAATCCTTTGAGCCATGATTGTATGCCCAATATACCCAGGCTGCGCTTCCAGGCTCGATCCATTTCGTGTCCTTAAAGGCAGTAGGTTCGCTCACATCAGTAATCAACGTACTTTCCACCAGATCGGCCAGGTCTCCTATTATCATTACATGCCACTGCGATTTCCAGGGAGAGTTGGAAACGACTCCGCCATGCCAGTCCTTTTTTGCTTCAGGATATGTCACTTTGTACAGGTTTGTGTTTTGTTTATTGCTAAGTTTCGCCGCACAATTTTGACTGCTTATGCCTGCCTCCGAAATTAGCACCCATAACGGTTGCTTATCAACTTTATACAATGCAGGATAGGCCCAGTCTCTGCTCTTTTTTTCACCAGTCCCCCCAGTATTAAGCGGATAAAAGTCCTCATAAGCATGATTATAGGGCTGCATCCATCTCGCCGTACCTTTAGGAATTAAGTAGCCAGTTGCTTCATCTTTAATTGATAAACCGGAGTCTGAACGATTGGGGAATGTGTACCTGAACGCAACACCATCGTTATAAACTTTGAAAATAATATTCAGGGGCTGTTTGGATGAATTCTGATAATTAAAAGTTTTTTCGACGCCAGTATTTTCACAAAGCTTCCGCTTTCCCGTCCGCATTTCATATTTGTCATGAACTGCAACAGCCTTGCTCTCTCCCATGAATTTGAGATTTGATATGAACTGCTGATTCTCCCTTATAATACCAAGTGGCGAAGCTGGTAACACTTCAACGTATGTCCCTCCACTTTTGTAAAGCACTTTAAAATGAGGCTGACCTAAGCCTCCCTGACCGGCTGGTTGAATCTCCACAACTACCTTAATTTTTTTATTGGGAGATAAAACTTGTTGGGCATAACCCACGGAGCTGAAAATAAGGCTCAGAACTAAAAAAGAACTTTTCATTTAAATTTTTATACGTTGTAAAAGTGCGTTGCTACAGTTGAAATATTTTAGTCATTAGCACCCATTTTTCACCCTCCCTTGCCCAAGGGAGGGGTTTCTGAAACTTCCACATTAAATTTTCCCACTCCTGGATTTTAATATTAGCCGCATCCAAAGCTTTTTTGCGGTCAAACGAAAAAGAGGAATCAGTTTCCATGATCATAAATAATCGATTCCCTGTTCGGTAAATTTCCATTTCAGTGATACCTGCGACCACAAGTCCCTCCTTTATTTCAGTCCACACATTCTGATGCCATTTCTCGTATTCTTCAATTAAAACATGATCTTCATTTAAGTCTAGTGCAAAACAATATTTCATTTGTTATCATTTGAGGCAATATGCCTGGTAATGCTTTTATAAGGCGCTGTTTTGAGAGCAATTCTGCAAGTCAATAAATACTTCTTCCTTGTTAAAAACCCACCAAACTTTAACCATAGAAGGCTCTAATGTTTATTCAGGTTATACCGTTTTTAACTTTACTCATATTGGTGGGTTTATAATCGGGCTTTACAAATAACGTTGGTGGCAAGCAAACTACTTCCTTAAGGCTACTTGCTTAAACAAATTTAAATAGCTGCACCCTAACTGGGTTACACCAACCAGACTTTATTTTATATATAACCGACATATTCAAGCATAACGACCTCCGATTTTCACCTCGAACACTAATTAATTGTGCGGCTGGCGGGAATCTTGTCCTTAATCTTATTAAAAGCGGAAGATCGGGCGACTTTTAAACAGATCTTTGATTAATCCATAATCGGTTTTGCCTGTTCTCTTTGAGAGACCTAATAAAAAAGTTCCCCTATTTTTTTATATCTAACTATAAATCTTTAGAATTTATTCTGAAGAATAGCCGACGTGCTTTTTTATTCAGTTAAAACCCAATTCCACAACAGAACCTACAGAGCGCAGGATTTGTATAAAAAAAAGCCTGTTTTGAGTAATTGTGGAGATTTGAATATGTAGAAATTTGTAAGAATGATCAGAGCCGCAGAAAGCAGTTACTATTGTCGAAGATTCTATATAGTCGTGTTCATTTTACACAATATCATAAATAAAATTGGTTAATCTTTTATATTGGTTAGTTGGTTTAAAGCCCTGCTTCTCCCCGGAGCAGGCTTTAATAATTCCTTTAATGTGAATCGGGGAAAAGAAGCCAAACGCCTACGGCTTTTCTCACTCCGCTCAAATGATTGGAGAATGCCACATCAAGAAAGTTTAGCAAATAAAAAAGGATTCGTATTCTGGTCTAACAACTTTCATCGATATATCAGCCTGCTCCTTGAGTTCAACAATCTCTACAGTATCGCTGTCAATTTATCAAAGATGTAGTGAGGGAATTCTAATTGACAATGATAATTGATAAACTCATTATCCTTGCCATTTCCTCTATAGAAGTCCGAAGCACTACTACGTTTTGAGTGATCGTTCTCAAATCGGATTATACAATAAAGAAGGTTTCCCGGTAGTGTTTGTTAGAATAGATGGCATTTAATGTGGTCGGGTTTGTGTAAAAAAAAGTCTAGTTAAGGCAATTGTTTGGAGAAATGAGTGTCTAATTTTAGAAAATAATGAGCCGCCTTTTAATGATTAGCCACACTAAGATGAAACAGTGCAGCAACTTTCAAGGATTTTACTTGCTCAGAGAAACCTAACTATAACTAACAATTAGACCATGCTACAACTTTATCCAACGTAATTACGCAGCCCTTGCAGCCTGGGCTTTAAAAGGCCAGAAACTCACCCGTCAAAAATGAATATTCTGGCCTCGGCTTCAAATAAGCAATACTCATTCAAAAAACCAATGTAAATCTATGACATTTTCGTTATTAAAGAGTAACGGCAGATATTATTTGCAGTTAACTCTGTTAAGGAATTTAGTAAAAATTCTGAAATCCTCTGTATTACCCTTTCTGTTAGTGATCGGCTGTTCTAGCTTGTCAAACGCAGAGGGTAGTAAGGCAATTAATCACTATTTCATTGAAGATATTACCATTAAAGGAGTTGTTAGAGACAAAGATGGCATCCTGCCCGGAGTATCTGTGGTTTTAAAAAATAACCCTAAAGTTGGCACCACAACCAATGATAAAGGTTTTTATACTATGAAGGCCCCGGCTAATGGTACTCTCATTTTTACCATGGTAGGCTACAAGCCAATGGAGGTTAGGATAGCAGGCGAGAGCACTATAAATGCGGTAATGGAACCCGTATCAAACCAGTTAAATGAAGTGGCAATTGTTGCTTTTGGTACCCAGAAAAAATCCAGTATGGTGAGCTCTATTGAAACTATCAACCCTAAAGAGTTAAAAGTAGCTTCTAGTAACCTTACAACTGCATTGGCTGGTAAATTGGCAGGTGTAATTGCTTACCAAAGAAGTGGCGAGCCCGGGCAAGACAATGCCTCTTTTTTCATCAGGGGAGTAACCACCTTCGGGTACAAAAAAGACCCCCTTATTTTAATTGATGGTATTGAAGTTACTTCGACCGACCTGGCCAGGATGCAGCCTGATGATATCAGCAGTTTTTCAATTATGAAAGATGCAACTGCAACTTCCCTCTACGGGGCGAGGGGAGCAAACGGTGTAATATTGATAACCACTAAAGCAGGGGTTGAGGGTCCGGCAAAAATATCTATCAGATATGAAAACTCAGTTTCTTCCAATATCAGGAATATTGATTTTGTTGACCCGGTTCAGTATATGTTATTGGAAAACGAGTCGGTTTTAACTCGCAATCCCTTGGGATTGCTGCCTTATTCGCAGAATAAAATAGACCAGACGATTGCTGGCAGCAATTCAATGGTCTATCCAGCGGTTAACTGGATGGATATGTTAATAAGGGATTATACTACAAATCAGCGCTTTAATTTCAGTGCCAACGGTGGTGGTAAAATTGCAAGGTACTATATCGCCGGAACTATAAACGATGATAACGGGAATCTAAAAATAGACAAGCGGAATAATTTTAATACGAATATCAACCTTAAGTCTTATCAGCTCAGGTCGAACGTTAATGTTAATTTATCGAATACCACAGAAGGCATTGTCAGATTGTCCGGTTCATTTGACGATTACAATGGTCCGATCGATGGTGGAAAGGGAGTTTATAACAAGATTGTACGCTCAAATCCGGTATTATTTCCGGCTTTTTATCCGGCTTCAGCTATGCCAAATGTTAACCATATTTTGTTTGGTAACTCAGGTTCGGGTAGTAACTTTTCTCCCAACTATACCAATCCATATGCCGATATGGTGAAGGGATATAAGGATTATTCCCGCTCCACAATGAATGCGCAGTTCGAGCTTAAACAGAACTTTTCATTTATTACTCCGGGGCTTTCGGCACGCGGTATGTTCAACACCTCGCGCTATGCTTATTTCGATGTTACCAGAAATTATAATCCTTTTTTTTATGCAGCAGCCGGAGCTAATAATCAGGCAGACAACTATGTTTTAAATTTACTAAATGAAGGGTCCGCAACAGAGTATTTAAATTTCAACGAAGGCTCAAAGGATATCACCACTACCACTTACATGGAGGCGGCTGTTAATTACAACAAAACCTTTGCTAAAAGACACGATGTTTCAGGTTTGTTAGTATACCAGAGGCGAGCACAGTTGCTTGCTAACCAGGGCACCCTCCAAAAGTCACTTCCTTACCGCAACCAGGGAGTCTCCGGTAGGTTTACTTATGGTTTTGATAACCGATACCTGGCTGAATTAAATTTCGGATACAACGGCTCTGAGCGCTTTTACAAATCCCAGCGATATGGCTTGTTCCCAGCTGCTGGCTTGGGCTGGTATGTTTCTAACGAAAAGTTCTGGGATGGCTTAAGGAACACAATCGGTAAATTAAAGTTGAAAGCTACCTATGGGCTGGTTGGAAACGATGCCATTGGAAGTGCAGATGACCGCTTCTTTTACCTTTCGGAAGTGAACATGAACGACTGGAGCAAGGGATTCGCTTTTGGCGAGAATTTCAACTATGCGAAAAGCGGAATCACCGTTAACCGATACGATAACGTTAATATTACCTGGGAAAAAGCAAGGAAATTTAACACAGGGATAGAGCTTAACCTTTTTAACTCATTAGAGCTTCAGGTTGACTATTTTACCGAACACCGGAAAAACATCTTAATGGACAGGGCTGCCATTCCCACAACAATGGGCTTGTCTGCAAACGTTAGGGCCAATGTTGGAGAAGCCAAAGCACAGGGTATTGATATCTCATCAGATTACACTAAGAACTTTGCAAATTCTTCCTGGTTAAAAGTTCATGGCAATTTTACGTACGCACAAAGTGAATTTCTAAAATATGAAGAGCCCGAATATAATGAGAAATATAAGCTGCACCCAGGAAACTCCCTGAATCAGGTTTATGGATTGATTGCTGAAAGGCTTTTCGTTGATGATGAAGAAGTAGCCAATTCTCCCAAACAAAATTTCGGAGAATATAGAGGTGGAGATATTAAATACAGGGACGTAAACGGAGATGGCCAGATAACAAACCTGGATCAGGTACCGTTAGGGCTTCCTACCGTTCCTGAAATTATCTATGGATTTGGTTTTTCTTATGGAATCAAGAACTTTGATATTTCAGCTTTTTGCCAGGGTTCTGCCCGTTCTTCCTTTTGGATAAATGCCACTTCAACGGCCCCCTTTGTTAACAGTACCGCAATGCTGCAAGCCTATGCCGACAACTACTGGTCTGAAGAAAACCGTAATCTTTATGCTTTATGGCCCAGGTTAAGCAACACCATTAATACCAACAATACCCAAAGCAATTCCTGGTTTATGCGCAACGGAGCGTTCCTAAGGCTTAAAACTGTTGAGCTGGGCTATTCGCTGCCTAAAAAGCTTGTTAGCAGATGGCATGGAAATAATGCAAGGCTGTATGTGAGCGGAATTAATCTGGCTACACTAAGCGGATTTAAACTTTGGGACATAGAAATGGGTGGCGATGGTCTTGGGTATCCTGTTCAAAGGGTTTTTAACATGGGAGTACAGATTGGCTTCTAAAATCAGAGAAATTAACCCTGTAAAGGAATGTTTTACAGAATCCAAATCAAAAAATAATTACATGGCAATTCGAAATATCAAAATACAAATTCTGGTTCTGTGCATGGCTATCATGTCATCTTGTAAGAACGATTTTTTAGATGTGGTGCCTGATAATGTGGCAACAATCGACAATGCTTTCACGAACCGTATAGAGGCAGAAAAATTTCTGTTCACCTGTTACTCATATCTTCCAAATGAGAGTGACATCTATGTTAATCCGGCTATTTTGGCTGGAGACGAATTTTGGACATACTGGCCTATTACTTCGCTAAGCCGTCTTCCGGTAGATCCGCAACAAATTGCACGAGGAAACCAGAACATCGTTGATCCTTTCTTAAATTATTGGGATGGAAACCGCGGAGGTCAGCCGTTGTTCAGGGCACTGCGTGACTGTAATATTTTTCTCGACAATGTCGATAAAGTGGTTGACCTCGATCCGGTAATGAAAACGAGATGGATTGGAGAAGTACAGTTTTTAAAGGCGTACTACCATTTTTATCTTCTAAGGATGTATGGACCGATACATGTTATTGATAAAAATATTCCCATTTCGGCTTCAACCGAAGAAGTACGGGTTAGACGGGACCCTGTTGACAAGGTGGTTAATTATATAGTTGCATTATTAGATTCTGCAGCTACTAATCTTCCATCAAAAATAGCCAACCGTTCTTCAGAGCTTGGGCATGCAACTAAGCCCGCCGCGCTGTCTCTCAAAGCTAAGACTCTGGTTATGGCTGCCAGCCCTTTATTTAATGGCAATTCAGATTATGGACAGTTGAAGAATGCAGACGGCTCGCAGCTTTTCAACACACAGTACGATGCTGAAAAATGGGTACAGGCCGCAAAGGCCTGCAAGGAAGCGATTACAGAATGCGAAACGGCCGGATTAAAGCTTTATGAATTCAACAGCAGCCTGGTAAACATTCCGGATACACTCAAAAGACAAATGACTATCCGCAATAGCGTGACCGAGCCATGGAACGCTGAACTGATTTGGGGATATAGCAACTCGCAGCTGGGTAGAATTCAGACACAGGCAATGCCAAGGCTTGATCCAGGCAGAACCACCAACGAATCTGCGCTGGGACAACTGGCCCCCACCTTGAAAATGGCTGAACTGTTTTATACCGAAAACGGAGTGCCCATCACAGAGGATAAAGAATGGGATTATGCAGAAAGGTACAGTCTTAAAAAAGCTGAAGGGAATGATAAAAACTATATTCTAAACGGCTATACTACCGCATACCTGCATTTTAACAGGGAAGCACGGTTTTATGCAGACATGGCATTTGATGGCTCTATATGGTATATGCAGAACCGGACCTGGGATGTAAAAGCAAAACTAGGACAGGCGCAATCCAGAAAGTCAGCTTTTGGATACTCAATTACAGGCTACTTTACAAAAAAACTTGTTAACTGGAAGTTTGTGATTCAGGATGGACAGGCATACACTACAGAACTCTATCCCTGGCCTATGATTCGCCTCGCTGATTTATACCTGTTATATGCGGAGGCATTGAATGAATCAGGCAAGCCTTACGCTGAGGCGTTGGAATATCTAAATAAAGTTAGAAGCAGATCCGGTCTTCCAACAGTGGAAAATTCATGGACAAACTTCTCTACAAATCCTACAAAATTCACTACCAAAGAGGGCCTGAGAGAAATTATTCATCGGGAGAGAGCGATCGAACTGGCATTTGAAGGTCAACGTTTTTGGGATTTGCGCAGATGGAAAGAAGCTTCGGCTGCCTTGAACGCCTCGGTAGCAGGCTGGGATATCGAGCAGGCTGAGGAAGCTGCCTATTACAGACCGAAATTGCTTTATAGTCAGAAGTTCATCGCCCCCAGAGATTATTTCTGGCCAATAAGGGAGCACGATATTATCGTTAACCCGAACATACTTCAAAACCAAGGATGGTAATTTAAAACTTAAAGAAATGAAAAGAAATGTATTTTTTGTTTTATTCATACTTATTGCCATTGCATTCAGCAATTGCAAAGAAGATGAACTGAAGGCTATTGAAAGCGACAAGTCTGCTCCCGGTACTATTGCAAACCCGGTAGTTGAAAGCCAGGCCGGGGCGGTTAAAATAGCTTATTCCTTACCAACGGATAAGGACCTTTTATACGTCGTTGCCGAGTATACAAACAAGTATGGGAAGTTAATCCAGAGCAAAGCTTCATCTTATACGAGTACGTTAATTGTTAATGGTTTTGCTGATACTTCCGTGTATAATGTCAACCTGTATGCTGTAGATCGTAGTGAAAACAGATCGGCGCCTGTAGTTGTCCAGGTGAAGCCTCTGGAACCCCCAATTCTGGGAATTTACAAAAACATGCGTCTTGCAGAAGATTTTGGCGGCATTAATATACAGTTTGATAATCCAACGGAGGCTGAAGTCGCTGTCGTTATTTGCTTCAAGGATTCAACCGGTAATATGAACCTTAAAGAGACATATTACACCAAACAAAAGAATGTCAACTTTGCATCACGTGGATTTGAATCGAAAGAAACGGTTTTTGGGGTATATATCAGGGACCGGTGGAGTAACCGGACTGACACCCTGAAGAAAGCATTAACCCCTATCTATGAAAAATTATTGGACAGAACCAAATTCAGAACCGTGTCATTGCCCACTGATGCGCCAACCGGATGGGGACTGTCCATGCCGGGAATGTGGGATGGCAAGATTACCGCCGAAGGTAACATGTGGCATTCGGCGGATGTAGGAATGCCAATGCATATCACCTTTGATTTAGGTGTTACCGCAAAATTAAGCCGTTTTACACTTTGGCAAAGGCAAGGGGTTTGGATCTACAATCATGGCAATCCGAAGAGATACGAAATTTGGGGTTCAACTAATCCTCCTTCAAATGGAAGTTGGGATAATTGGGTAATGCTTAAATCCTGCATCTCTGTTAAGCCTTCAGGGTCGCCTTCAGGGTCTAATATGAATGAAGATGTACAGGCAGCTGCTAGAGGAGAAGAATTTACGGTTCCGCTGGATGCACCAAAAGTGCGGTATATACGAGTGAGAATTTTGGAAGCCTGGGTTGGAGCCGGAGGATTGGCCGCTCATATTTCGGAGATGAATTTTCATGGCAACGATCAGTAGTTGTAAAATGAAATTCAATCCTTTCTTTCTATTTAAACAAATAACTCAATGGAAAACTATCAAGTATGTACTTGATTGCCACTTAAAGACAAATTAATTCGGATGAAAACTTTGAAATATGTATATATAGTCATCTTACTGGCAGCTTTTTTTTCAAGCTGTTCTAAGATGGACGAATACAAGAAATTTACTAATGGTAAAGAAATCCTTTATATGCCAAAAGCAGATTCTGTCAAGCTTTACCCTGGCAGGAATAGGGTGAAGTTAAGCTGGAGATTAATTGCAGACCCTAAAATCGTTAAAACAAAGATATATTGGAATAACCGGACTAAATATTTAGATGTTCCTGTAAATACTAACGTTTCTGGCGCAAGGGTGTTTTCGGTAATAGTTCCTAACCTGGAAGAAGGCAACTATAATTTTGAGTTGTTTAATTTTGATATGGATGGCAATTCTTCAATTGCATCTCTGGTGTCAGGCTCCGTTTATGGCAATGTTTATGAAAATGCATTGCTTAGCCGCGTGTTAAAAATGTTACGTCTGGAACAAGATGGTTCAAGTTCAATAGGTTGGCTTAGTTCGGAAAGTAGCTCTGTCGGAGTAGAGTTAAGCTATTTGAATAAATCGGGACTTGCCAGGAAATTTACGATACCTGCAGAGGGTAATACTACCCTGTTGCCCGATTATGACTACAGTCAACCTTTGAGCTATCGAACTATTTTTTTACCTGATAGCAATGCTATAGATACATTCTATTCTGCCATCAAATTGCAAGCTATTAATGAGATAGCTTTGAAGAATGCTGGTTCACCCTTTAAGAGCGTAAATGTTCCGGTAAGATGGGGGATTTTACAAGATTGGATAACTACAGATCCTGTAAAAAACCAGTCTGGGCTGGGTGGCTTCGACAATAACAATACAGCCGGCGCTGGCTTCCTTTCTTTTGAATATTGGGGAAGTAATGCTGCAATAAACAACGGTAAGATTTTTCAGACTTTAATTTTAGATCCGGGTTCTTACCGTTTTGTAAGTTCCGTTTCGAATCTACATGGAACATGCGAGGCCACATATGCAAGCGTGGCTTTGGGAAACTCGCTTCCCGATGTTAATGCTATTTCCGGCTCTTTAGGCTCTTATAGGCTGACAAATAATTCTCTCAACGGCAAAGATATAACTGTCTCTTTTGTGTTAACAGAAAGAAAAGAGGTCGCGCTGGGATTTGTTGCTACAATGTCCACGAATAGAAATACCAGTCTTAGGATAAGTAAGGTAAGGCTTTTTAAGGATTAGCACCCGTAAGCACTACACATTCATGAAAATGAGAATACTTTGTAAGGAGGCTACTTTAAAGAGGTAGTCTCCTTTTCAATTAAAGCAGAAGATTTTTGACGACAATTCGTATACATTTCAGCAGTAACAGGAATGATGCCCAATAATAAAGGATTATTCAGAGAGAAGAAGGATTGAGTCTTTTTTAAGATAGTAGGACAGCTAAAATAAACCTGACATGTTTCCTTTCAGGTATGCTCCTTCTATGAACTTATATCAATTTGCAAACGGTCTTAGCGAGTTTTAAGGGCAAATCCTTTAAACGGTATTAATATTCTGGTTTTTCCTTTTATACTCACTTGGTGTCATACCTATAAGCTTTTTAAAAATCTTCGAAAAATAAGGCAGGTGCTCAAAGCCTATTTCTTTTGCGATATCACTGTAAGGCATGTTGGTTGTTGTGATTAGGTACTGTGCCCTTTCAATACGCTTGTCATTGATATAAGATAAAGGCCGATCGCCTGTGTATTGACAAAATAATCTCGAGAAATAGTCAGGATGGTGGTTCGCCCTTTCTGCTAAGAAAGCAACAGTAAGATTCTGTTGAAGGTTAAGCTGAATGTAACTAATTGCATCTAAAATTTTTGAAGAAATTGAGCAGAGTTTATTTTGCTTAAAAGTTTCTGAGGTGAGGAATCTTGATGTTAATTGCAAAATAATACCCTGGCTTTCCATAAAAGAAGACATGCTTTGCATGTTATTTAACTCTTGGTATTCTTTATAATATGCGTTTTTCTCATAAACTCTTGGATTGTAAGACCGGTTAATACCTCTGCCTGGATTGATAGTAAGTAATCTCTTGAAGTTTTCAACATCCAGTGAACTTGCCTTTAATTTCATCAGTGTTCGGTTATTATAGAATAAGGAGATACCGTCTGACGAGTCTTCAAAAAACTGTACAAAGTATTGGCTTAAAAAACTAGAACAGTGTAAATTACATAAAGTAAAGCTGGGGATAAGATATATATAACCCGCTTCGAGCTTTACCGTGTTTTCCAGGTGTGATATAAATCCTTCGCCTTCATCTATCAGGTATAAGCGATAATAAGGACTAATTACGTTGGTATAGTTCCATTTGTTGTCTAGTTTAACACGGTCAACGTGTAATAATGAAAAAGAGTGTTTTAAAATTCTTCGGCTCATGAACTGGTTCTTGACAAAGATTGAGGAGTTCTGTAAGATACCCTGCATTCGTTTCACAAAAACCTCATTCGCTTTTGTAAGGAATCTGGGTTAAGCCAGTCTCTGAATGGGGAAATAAATTCAAAAGGGCAATTGGCTTCTTTGCAGCATCAGATAATTCACGAAGAGTCTCGCCACCATTCAAGCGTTGGTTCCTAAAAAACTTTCTTGTAGTATTAATTGTGTAATTGTAATAAGTAAATAAAGAAATTAACGGCGCTTGTTCTTATATAAGAAATAATGGGAGACCGCATATCTCTACACCAGTCATCCCATTATCTTTTTGATATGCTTATGTATAAGCTAGCTTATTATAAGGCTAATAACCAAAATTCTGTGTTAAATTCTTATTAATATCCCGTTCTGATTGTGGGATAGGCCATAACTCGTTTGTTCCTGCCTTGAAGTTTCTTCTACCCATAATAAAATAGCCTTCGCTATCCACAGGAAAGTCTGTGAAAGTTGCTGGGGTATTTGTCAGTTTCATTCCCGTAAATTGACGATTAAGCTCGGTTGCAGCAATTCCCCAACGAAGAATGTCATAGTATCTCAAGCCTTCAAAAGCGAACTCAACTCTACGTTCTCTTCTCACAATTTTTCTTAATTCAACAGGATCTGTAGTAGTTACCATTGGCATATTTACAGCTGCGCGACCACGCACCTTATTGATTGTTTCATTAAGCAATGTCTGATCGATCGCTGCACCCGACTCTAATTTCGATTCCAGATAACTTAAAAGAACTTCCGCATAACGGATTATTGAAAAATTACCGCCGTAACTCCACTGATTTTGTGTAGGATCATCTTCCAGAAATTTCATGATACAGTATCCGCTCCATACCGGATACCTATCTTTCCTATCTGGAGAAGAGGTTCCTGGTCGGGATATATACGTTTTTCCTCTATAAGAAGTCCGATCAGAAATCATGATAGTAGCATCCAATCTTGGATCGCGATTATTGTACGGATCTGCCGGATTGTATAAGGGCGAAACATCAATTGTTTTGCCGTCTGTACATTCAAAATCTTTAACTAATTCGTTATAAGGAGAAAACTGATGCCAGCCTCCCCATGTTTCCGGTAGCATATAAGTAAGAAGAACATGTCCATAAACATCTTTTTGATATTGTGAAGTCAGGATAAACTCTTTACTTAATTCATTAGCCTCAAAGAATAATTCTCTAAACTTAGGATCAATAGCATAGTGATTATAATCTATGATTGTTTTATAACTTGTAGCAGCTTCAGTCCATTTTTTCTGGGCCATTTGCAAGCGTCCCAATATTGCTAAAGTAGCGGCTGATGTGATCCTGCCATTTTCACTATTAGGTCGGGATGACGGGAGAACAGGATAGCTTTCTTTTAACTCCTTTTCTACAAACGCCCAAACATCCGCCTTCGGAGTACGGCTTACGCTGTTTGCTTCCGCAATTGTAAGAACATGCTGTATTAAAGGGACATCACCAAAATATAGGGCCAGGTTAAAATACTCATAAGCCCTCAGCGTACGAACTTCCGCAATCATAACAGCCTTTTTTGAGGCATCCATATTTATATTACCTACATGATCCAGGAAGTTATTGCAGGTAGTTATTTTCTGATAGGAATTCTGCCAGTATGCGCCGGTAACCCAATATGCAGAGTTTAGCGTTCCATCAGTTACATGATCAGGAATGAGTTCTTTTTCCGAGCCGTTTCCTGCCATAAGGTCAAGATATAAGAGGGATCTGGGTGTCCAAAAATCCTCACCCTTCCAACCAGCCCCTGTGTGATAACATCCTACAAGTGCCAGTTGAGCATCTCCTTCTGTTTTCCAGAAAGTTGCGTCAGAAGCTTCAGCTAAAGGTTGTTTATCAAAAAAATCCTTTTTACAGCCAAAACTAAACGTCGCCAGCAAAACTAAAATAATCCATATTTTGGGTAATCGTGAATTGATATATCTCTTTTTCATTTGAATATTTTTTTTAATGGCTATGAAGCTATCATGAGCATATTCATCTCGGTTTATGACGGGATGCTCATGATGGTTTCATTAGAATTTTATTTTAATAAATGATAATGAGTCTTCCCCTGATCTTTACGTCTCCGTTTTGAGCGGGGGTTCCTCGAAGTTTCATTTTAATTATTTTCAAAATGTTCGTTAAGCTTTAAAATTTAACATTCATCCCAAACGTATAGACGCTTGTGATTGGATAGAATGGAGTATTATCGCCACCCCGTTGGTCGCCTCCACCTTGGCTCATTTCAGGATCCCAGCCGGTATAAAAATGATTCGCCGAAAAAAGATTTTGTCCGCCGAAGAAAAGCCTCAATTGGCTTATACTGAGTTTTTGGATAGCACTTTTAGGGAGGGTATAACCCACCTGTACATTCTTAACCCTTAGGAAACTCGCGTTTCTGTTCCAGAATGTTGACGTTTGAACATTTTGACTTCCCAAACCCAGGCTTGTTAGCTTAGGATATAATGCATTGGGGTTAGGATTCGCTTCTGTCCAGGCATTATCAGCCTGCCATCTCTGTATATTTCCGCCGTTATAAAATGCGAAGGCCTGATAATTACCCATTTGCTTTTCCAATCCAGCTAGCCCTTGCAGCAACAATGAAAAATCAAATCCTTTATAGTCAGCATTAACAGTAGCACCATAAGAATATTTGGGAAATGTTGAGGCTAGCACTTTTCTATCGTAAGTAGCATCCACCTTACCATCCGGAACTCCATCAGGTCCGCTGATATCTTTAAAACGAATAACTCCTGGCTGGCCAGCAATAGGCTGAGTAGGATAACTTGCTACATCCGCAGCATCTACAAACAGTCCATCTGCCACATAACCATAAATAGGACGCAACGACTCACCGACAAAAAGTCCCTTACCAATATCTCGCATTTTACCATCCGCAAGTTTGGTTACCCTGTTTTTAATGTATGAAAAATTAGGTGCCAGCCCAATATTTAGTTTACCTATAGAGGTTTTATAATTGAACATAAGTTCAAATCCTGTGTTCTTTACCTCTCCGGCATTTACATCAGATGTAGCCAAACCCAACACACTTGAAACAGATATAGGATAAAGAATATCAGATGTAGTTTTGTCGAAAAAATCCAACGTTACATCTAGTTTTCCATTTAAAATCCCTAAATCTAAACCGATGTCCGTAATTTGTGTCGTTTCCCAAGTAACATCTGCGTTAGCCAATCTGTTTACCTTTGCCCCCGGTGCAAGTGTTCCTCCAAAGGTATAGTTCTGACCTAAAGCTAATACGTTTTGATATGGGTAATCAGAAATGTTCTGGTTTCCTAATTGGCCCCATGAAGCACGAAGCTTAAGGTTGTCGATCCAGCTTAAGTTATCTTTAATAAAGGATTCTTCTGATATTCTCCATCCTGCAGAAACTGAAGGAAAAAATCCCCATCTGCCTTTTTTTGGAAAACGGGAAGTTCCGTCATACCGGGCATTTGCTTCCAAAAGATATTTTCCGGCAAAGGAATAATTTACCCGGCCAAAATAAGATCTCAAGGCCCATTCCGTTCCAGAACCAGACGATTGCATATTGCTTGCTGCACCTGCATTCAATTCGTATAATGAATTATTAGCAAATCTATCCCGTGAGGCAGACATCCAGTCTTGCTGATATTCTTCCTGGGAATATCCTGCCAAAACATTAAAACTATGTTGCTTTATTGCTTTAGAATATTGAAGCAAAGACTGCAAAGTGAGTAAGGAATTATCCCCTGTTCCTATCGATAAACGATTAGGGCCAACTGTTTTATTTTTATCAAAAACGACCTCCGAAATAAAGTCATTATCTGTATAATTAAAATATCTATACCCTCCTTTTCCACTTAAACTCAAGCCCTTGACTATTTCCCACGAGAGTTCTACCCCTCCTAAAAAATTCTTATTCTTTCTATTTATAAACGATTCGCTTGCCAACCATGCCTCCGGACTAAAATTATCCTGATATCCATAGGTTCCGTCAGATTTTGCACCTGCGAATATTGCAGGTTCCCGAACAGCGAAAGCTATCATATTTGTCATATCTCCACTGGAATGACGTGGCTCGTTGGTACCGGCACTAAATCCGCTTAAATTAAATTTAAGGCTCAGGTTCTTTTTAAGTTTGCTATCATAATTTAATAGAAAATTATACTTATCGTACGTATTTTCGGCTACAATGCCGTCCTGTTTCAGATACCCCAGAGAAAAGAGATATGAATTATTTTCATTACCGCCCATAAAATTAAGGCTATGGTTGGTTTGAAATCCCGAACCGGAGTTCAGCAATTTTTTAAGATGAGGTACATTGGGATAGTTATCAGGGTCTGAACCTGATTTATACAGGGCTATTTGCTCGGCGGTATAACCTCCTCTTAATTCAGCATATTCCCATGAATCAAGGAATTGCGGCAACTCAGTAACTTTTTGCCATCCTGCATAGTTATTGTAGTTAATCTGGAGTTTCCCGGCTTGCCCGCGTTTGGTTTCAATTAGTATTACCCCGTTTGCAGCCCGGGTTCCATAAATAGATGCTGAGGCGGCATCTTTTAATACCGAGATACTCTTTATATTATTGGGGTCAACATCATTGATTGATGACGCTAAACCATCAACCAATACCAAGGCATCAGTTCCCGCATTCGAGAATGTACCCAGCCCACGAACTGTAATTGAAGACCCGTCATTGCCCGGACGACCAGATCCTTGCGAAACAGTAACACCTGTAGCCAGACCTGCCAATGCCTGAGATGCTTGTGTTATGGGCCTGCTTTCCAGTTCATTCGCAGATATGCTGGATACAGAACCCGTTAAATTGACTTTCTTTTGTGTTCCATAGCCAACTACAACCACTTCTTGCAACTTGCTGGCTATTTCATCAATCTGCATAACCACATCAATTCTGGTTTTTCCGCTTACAGCAATTTTTTGTGAAGCAAAGCCGATATAAGAAAACAATAAAGTAGCACCTTCCTCCACATTAATTTCATACTCGCCCTTAAAGTTAGTAACAGTACCAACATTAGTGGTTTCAACCTTAATACTCACTCCTGGAAGAACATTGCCTTTATCATCCGTTACGATTCCTTTAACTTTATGAACCTCACTAGATTTTATCGATCTTTCAGAGTTTTTCTCAATGTCTTTTCTTTTAAGAGCAACTGTTTTTTGAACTATTATATAGTTAATAGGAAGATTTGAAAAGCATTGGTCAAGTACTTTATCAATCGATTGATTGTCTACATCGATATTTAATGTTCTTGTTTTAAGGCCTTCAAGCTTACTATCATATATAAATTGATAGCCGGTTTGCTTTTCTATTAATATTAAAACCTTTTTAAGAGTCGTATTTTTTTGATGAAGAGTTACGTTTTGACCATATGTTTTAGCACTTACCTGAGCAAGAGCCAAAACCATAAAAACGACGATGAGTTTCATAACCATTAAAATTTTGGATACGCCGGGCCAGACCGCTAGTGCGCAGTTCCACTTTAATTTCATAATTTTGCTTAATTTGGGTTAAAACGTTAGTTTATAAATTCTTACTTCTGATGATTGGCACCCAGATATTTGCCGGGAAAGTGTTAGAGCACTTCCCGGTTTTTTTTAATAATAGTTATGTAGATAATAATGACAACTGTTTCTACATTATATTATCGGGCACACCGTTTAAATGAGCTTTCGTATCTCTTTCTTCATGATTTTGGTTTAAATGATTAATTATACTATTTATTAATGCAGCTCAACTGGTTGCTTATCCGAGGATGCTTATCCGAGATCACCCGGAATTAATTGATAACGGTTACTTTTCTTCCTTCAATCCGGAATTTTATCCCCTCAAACTCCAGTATTTTTATCAATCCAGACAGATTAACATTTCTGGACATTCTGCCGCTAAGTTCTGTTGTGGGAATGCCCCCTTCATATTTAACTTCTATATCATACCATCGTGCTACACCGCGCATAATATCCTCAATTCCAGCATCTCTGAAATTAAAAAATCCATTTTTCCAGGCTATTTCGCCTTCTGCATCTATGTCATTCCGCACTTTAAATTGCGAGTTACTTATTACTGCTTGCTCACCTGGTTTTAAAACTGCAGCACCTTTTACACCTTTTACTTTAACAGCACCTTCAATTAATGTAGTCTTTGTTTCATCATCAGCGTAAGCAGAGACATTAAAGTGTGTGCCTAAAACCTTCACATCGGCTTTATCAGTCTTTACTATAAATGGCATAGATGCATTCTTAGCTACTTCAAAATAAGCCTCACCCTTTAAATATACCTTACGTTCTGTGCCGTTAAACTCTATTGGATAGCGCAATTCAGACTTCGAATTCATCCATACTTTTGTACCATCAGCAAGTATTAACCTATATTCCCCACCGGCCGGAATCAGGACAGTATTAAAAAATTCTTTTTTCCCGGTTTGTGATTGTTTACTTGTATTATAAGACAGGATATCATTATTGTTATTTATAAAAGTGCCATTGTCTTCATCAATGTTCCTGCGAACACCTGAATCAAGTACAACACGCTCACCGTTGCTTAAGGTCAGTATCGCACGTTTACTTCCCGGCTTAATGTCGTTAGGGGCTGATTGAGCCGATTTCTTTTCCGTTTCTCCTTTTTTTCCATCTGACAAATAAAACAAAAGACCAAAAGTTATAAGAACAGGGATAAGAATGGCTGCATATTTTAATATACCGGAATAAAGAGGCCGAGATTGGGGAGTATTATAAATTCTTCGATAAAGCTTGTTCCATGCCTGGTTTGAATCAATCGCCCTAAAAATATTTTGTTGGTTTTCCAGGTAAGTACTATCAACAAACTTCTTAAAAAACGTCCGATTCTCATGGTGCTCATTCACCCACTTTTGAAGATACAAATCCTCTGCTTCGGTAATATCTCCTCTCAATAATTTACTGATTAAATCAGCAATCTGAAAATTTTGGTTAGTCCTGTCCATCCGGGTTTATACATATACAAACAACTATAGTTAAAAACCGGGTGACAATGGGAAATACTTTTTTTAAATCATTAGTTTCAACAGCAGCCTTTGATCAATCAAGGGAGCAATATGCTCCCTGACCCGCCCTCTTGTGATTGTGACTAAATGTTATTTCCAAAACTCATCTTCAGCAGGCTGATCTTCAGAAAAAAGCCATACTTGAACTATTTTTCCACCTACCACTTCATACAAATCGTTACCATTCATGTCTATCGATTTGTCACCGGTCTTCGCACTAAAACGAACAGGGCAAGAAACAAAATTTCCATTAACCATCATTGCACCCGCAGGTTTGATAACTAATGAACCTTGTGTTGCACCCATCATATCGCCAAGCATTTTGCCAATAGCATCGAGTCCTGTCTTTGTTCCAGAAAACTTATTGTTTCCGGGTTGATGCCATTTTGCTTCAGGGCTGAAATACGAAAATGCTGCGGGAATATCTCCTTTTGAAAGAGCTATTGAATAAGACTCTACTACTTCTTTTGCTGTCATGTTTTCAATTATTTAATGGATAAATATTACTATTAGAACATCGGATTATTATTACCACGATTATCAGGCATCTGCATCATAGCGTCCCAATGCTCGGCTAATTTTCCATTTTCTATACGATAAATATCGATAAACCTCCATTCCTTTCCTGCCATTTCATAACGAGAATGAAGGAAAACAATATCACCATCTGCAACAACGTGTTTGAATACTATTTTTTGTTTTGGTACACCTTGTGAGATAAGCATTTGAACAAGTGCCTTTACTCCTTCCGGACCGTCGGCTGTTGTTGGATTATGTTGTAAGAAATCCTTACTCATATATTCATCTACCCCAGTGATGTCTAAATCACCAAAAATTCTTTGATAAGCTGTAATAGCGATTTGCTTATTGGTTTCTACCTGTGACATACTATTTTATTTTAAAGTTATTTTCACAAAAGTATTGTGAACCTTACCTTTGTACAAGTACCTACCTGAAAGTTTGGTACTTACTAAATAGTTAGAAATGCTGAATATCAATGGAAAAAAATCAGAAAATTATCTTACAATCAGACGAAAATTGCCCGGTAAGGAAGTCACTATATATACTGAGTGGTAAATGGAGATTGCTAATATTATTTCAAATAAATGAAAGAGTATTAAGATATGGGGAACTCAAAAGAACCATTCCAGGTATTAGCGAAAAAATGCTAATTCAAGAGTTGAATTTTTTAGTAGAACATAAATTCATTTCTAAAAAGTCATTTCCAGAAATACCTCCAAGAGTTGAATACAGTTTGACTAAGCTTGGACTGAACACCTTGCCCATTGTTGACAAACTTGCTGAATTTGCTTTAGAAAACTTAAATTAAAATGCTTAATGCGAACAAGGAATTGTAAAACCCATGACTACAACCTAAAAAGAACGCCCAATTGAAAACAATCAAGTTTCATAAGAAAGATTGCGGAGTTGATTTCCTGTTGAATGTATTACCATCAGAAGAAATCAAAGAAAACTACTTAAGCAATGAAATATTTAATACGGACTTTTTTGAAATTGTCTTTTTCAAAACGGGTAAGGGATCAATCGTACTAAATCAGCAAAACATTACTATTAAAGATAATTCTGTTGTTTTTATATCACCCTTTCAAAAAAGAAAGTGGAACTTAAATAGAACAGACTTGGATTTTAAGGTTCTCGTTTTCCAAGAGGACTTCCTGAATGACTTTTTTGCTGATAAACTATTTACATATCGTCTCTTCTATTTTTATCAATTAGATTATCCCTTGCTAATGCAAATCGACAAAATTTCGTTTAAAAAGCTTTGGGAACAGCTAAACGAAATTAAAATTGAACTTGTAAATACAAAAGCAGATAGCGTACATATCGTAAGATCATTATTGTACTATTTACTGCAAAAACTAAACCGTAAATACGCTCAAAATCATAATCTATCAAATGAAAATTCCGCTAATAACTACGCATTTCAGTTTAAAAAGCTACTTGAACTACATATCAAAGAAAAACAGCGAATAAGTGATTATACTCAGTTACTTAAAATCAGCCGCATTACTTTAAACAAGGCAGTGAAAGACCAATTTAATGTAACTGCTAGCAGTATTTTAAAGCAACGATTACTGTTTGAAATTAAAAATTTATTGATTCATTCTGACATGAATATTGGCGAGATTGCCTACGAATTAAACTTTTCAGCACCTAATCACCTGATGCGCTTTTTCAAAACACAAACGGGAAATACCACTACTGAATTCATGGACAGTTATCAAAATGGTATCAATTCATAACCAGTTGGTACCTGAATAAATACCTTTTCTTAAGACCTTTGTACTAAGTATTTAAATTTAAAAATCATGAACAAAGCATTAATTATTATCGATATTCAGAACGATTATTTTGCGGGTGGTGCAATGGAACTCCACAACCCAATTCAAGCAAGTGAGAATGCAAAACAGTTGTTAGTTAAGTTCAGAAAAGATAAGTCTCCGGTTATTCACGTTAAGCATTTAGCAGCTACACCAGAAGTAGGGTTCTTTTTACCTGAAACCGAAGGAGCCGAAATTCACGAAAATGTAAAACCCAATGAAGGAGAAAAAGTAATCACTAAATACTTCCCAAATGCGTTTAGGGATACTGACCTTTTGGAATATTTACAATTAAAAAATGTAACTGAATTGGTTTTTTCAGGTATGATGACTCAAATGTGTATAGATGCAACCGTTCGTGCAGCAAAAGATTTTGGGTTTGAGTGTACCGTTATTGGAGATGCTTGTGCCACAAGAGACCTTGAAATCAATGGAAATCAAGTAAAAGCATCTGACGTACATAATGCTTTTTTAGCTGGATTGAACTTTTTCTATGCTGAAATCAAAAATACTAATGATTATCTTTCAACTTAAACTACGAAAGCTAGCAGCCCACAATTTATAAACGCAACAGGATTTAAGTGCAAATTTGAATCCCTATTGCGTTTAATTTCGCAAACCGAATCAGTTCTAAAAATCCGGCGCTGCGTTTATATGAGACCGTTATGCAATTTTCTAACAATCCTCCTTTACTTCCCTCTGTTAATCCTGTCAACATCATTGAAAAGCGTTATTGTTATAAACCATCGTAAATTTGAGACGTGGAAAGGTTAACCATAAATGTTCCAGAAGATAAAAGCTTACTGGTTAAGCAAATTTTAAATGAGCTTGGAGTGATTACCCTGTCAGAAAAAAAAGTGAATAAATCAGACCTTAGAAAGCAGCTCGCTAATATTTCCGTTTGGCCTGATGACAACTTGAAGGTTTTTGCGAAAAATAGAAATTCATTTAGAAACTTTTAACTGGAGATATTACAGCCGCCCAATAAGCTCCTCTAATCGTCCAATCACCTCATCAAAATCCGGTTGTCCTTTATAATACAAGGCTCTTGTAAGCTGATATCGTTTTCTGAATGCTGCACGTTGTTCTGGCTTGGAAAGTAAAAACGCCTCATTCTCCGCTATAGGAATCTCAAGATCTTTCTTTGGAAACCGGGTTTCTTTATGTGCTGTATACTCCGCAGTGCCAATGAAGTCTAATACCTGCGGATGTTCTAAAAGACAGTATACGTCGTAATATTGCCGCATATAGTTGGGCTTTTGCGTTCCATCTTCCTGTTCCTGGCGAAATTTAGTAGCAATGGTCTGTAGCTTTTCTACAAACGTATAGCCGGGATGATAGCAACTAACATCCATTGCTCGGTTATCGACAATCTTGATAGATTCTGTTTCACTAGCTTTGTCATACGCCCATGAACTGATTGAGATACTTTGGTTAGGAGTTACTGTGTCAAATCCAGCTTCTAATAGAATACCTTCTTTAATGCCTTCTATTGAAGAGGTAGTGGTTTCATAGTGTAACCTGATGCCTCCGCTACGGTAATTTTCCGGGTCGTCAAAAGCCACGTCTCGTTCAACGGAAACAATACCGTCTATTTTAATCGTTTTAGCCAGCCAGTCATAAAAGTCTTTGCGGGCCTTAACATTATTAGGCTTGTTGTTTTTAGGATTCTCGTTGATTCCGAATTCCTTTGGAGGAGTAATATGAATATCAATATCTTCAGAAAAACGGTGTATTACTTTAAAGCCTTTGGACAGCGAGGTTCCGCCCTTTAGTTCAAAGCTAAATCCCTGGGCTTTCAGGCCGTACAAAACATGCATCAGCCAGTAATCTTTTTCGATTAAAGTAGCCTGTATGCCCGACTCGTCTTCGAGTATCCGCAGTAACTCAGGGAAGTCTTTTCGGTCGTGCAAATAACTAAGAGGCATCCTGTTTAATTGGGGACTCTAATAATGGCGTTAATATTTTCTTTGCCTTTGCAGTTCCGTACTGAGACACATAGCGTTTCAACTTTTTGGTGTCCATGGTACGAACCTTTAAAGCTATGTTTTTTAATACTTCTGTCGGGTCTTCGGCAAGAGTTTCAAGGTTATTTACCAGGTCAACCAACAGGAATTCTTTGGTTACTTTACTCGGAAAATGTGGTTTCATGCGAAAGCTGAATTTCCTGTTTCCCAGTTTGAATTCACCGTGCCTTTTGTGATTGTATACGGTTCTCTCGTTATATAACTGCGTAGTACCAACCCCTAAACTATTATAGGAGCTTGGCGAAGTAAGCAAGAACCTGTCATCTTTAAGAAAGCTTCGTATTAAGACATCTTCCTCCGGTGGAGTTTTGCCGAAGGCGCTTAATTTGGGGTAATAGTATAAACCCTGAGAAAGTTTTTGAAGGGTATTTTCCTCAACCAGAGCATCAAGATGCCGATCAACTGATTTAGACCATTTGGCTAAATCATCCCGCCGATACACCTGACCTCTTTTAAGATGCCTTTTTAATTCTTCAAGTCTGTTCATGCTTTCTTTAGTACAAAAATAGTGCTAATACTTTACAAAGTGTAAATATTTTTATTTAAAATTCATGCAATATTTAGGTGTATCTATCTCGTAGTAAGATGATAAACTAGTATGTTGATATAACTGTAATTTTCACGAGTCCTCAAGAGATAAGAGTACATACCTCTTTAAAAAAACTCATACACCATCCCATTTCTTTGTTAAGCCGCTCTCCTCCTAAGTGCATGAACCTGTCAAGAGAACATGGAATAAATCGGACTGACGAAGGAAGGAGAATTTATGCCGTGAAAGCTCTTGACGGGTGAAATAAACGTGAGACCTTCGCTTCTCAAAGAATGGGGTTAATTTCTGATGATTATTAGATAGCGAAAAACCACATACCTCCGGTATAAGGTGTGAAGAATCTATCTAATGCTTTCTCAACTTCGAACTAAAATTCGAACTATGGAAAAGACAAATAACACTACTATCTCAAACCTGCATGCTCCGGTTTTTCGAGATCAAATCTTAACTGTTTCGCATCGATATCAAAGAGCTCCTTGAGCGACAACCATCAGCACAATCCAAGTTGCAGAAGCAGTGGCTTAAAGCTTTTGAAATAAGAAAGCTTCTAAGACTGTCAGCGGGAAAGCTTCAATATTTGAGGGATCAGGGCGTCATCCCATTCAAGAAGTTGGGGAACGTTACTTATTACGATCTGGAAAAGATTCAGGACCTGATGGAAGATGAGGGCTTTAAACAGAAGTTGAGATTGGCATGAAGAAGAGAAAGGCCCGAAAGAGGATTTCGCCGGAAAAGCCGGTACACAAAGTTTCTGGTCCAGCTGGATTCGGGTATCAGGTTCCTCCGGACTTTGATTCAGTACATATTTACTTTAATCAAAAAGGTTACGCGAAAACCGCCGGGAACTTTTACCAGCACTTTGATGAACTGGGATGGCTGACCAAAACAAAAACTGGAAGGTCCTGGCTACCGACTGGATATTCGACTATTCACAATCAGTGAAACTCGCCCAAAGCAAATTAGAAAACATCATATGAAAATTATAAAGGAGAGGAGACTGCCCTTCTTGGAAGCAGTCAGCAAGATGTACCATTGTGATACAACGGATCTTGCCCTTCGGGAGAAGCCCCGATTTTCGGGCTTCAGCAAGATGTACGTTTGTCATACAAACGAATCTTGCACCTCCTTCCAAAGTCAGTCGGAGGATGATTAAAAATCCTCCGAAGTTGGATTTTTTAAAGATCTAGCTTATGAAACAAAAAGAGGAAAATCGTGCAAGGCGAATGATTGTTCGCCTGAATATTGAGGAGCATGAAAGGCTTGATAAAAGATTTAAAAAGACAACCTGCAGATGTCTCAGTGAATATGTTCGAAACGTTTTATTTAACAAGCCAGTCACTGTCTATTACAGGAATCAATCCATGGACAACTGGTTTGAAGAATTAATACTACTTAGGAACGAACTCAATTCCATCGGTATCAATTTTAACCAGGCTGTGCGTAAGCTCAACAGCGTGAGTGGAATGCCTGAATCCCACAAATGGCAAACCATGCTAACTGTTTTACGCGATGAGCTGGAACCATCGATCAGAAACATCAAAGACCGGATGGATGTATATTCCGAGATTTGGTTGGAGGGCGTTGCTAAGCAAGTTAAAAGTACTACTACTGACTGATACCTAATTCGCAGAGCTAAACACAGTTCTTCATTAATCATTAGCACCAAGTTAGGCCAAGGGCTGCTGTGGCGGGCAAAAGCTTCCGGCATAAACCCGCTTGCCCTGGCTCTTGCCCATTTATTCCTTTTCCTTTTGCCCTTGATTGCCCTCAGCCTGCTGAAGCGCCATGATTAATTCATTAACCTCAAATCATCAATTATGGAAAAGCTTCAATCTCAAATTTCATTGTTCCAGGTAGCAGAAATCAATGTGACTTACAAACCAAAGTTCAAAGCTTCAGAAAGACCGACAATCTCTAGTTCTAAAGACGTTTATAATATCCTATACCAAAACTGGGATACTAATAAACTAGAGCTACTCGAACAATTTAAAGTGCTTTTGCTGAACAGGGCAAACAAAGTATTAGGGATATTCGAAGTATCTACCGGTGGCATGGCCGGAACTGTTGCCGATCCCAAGCTTATCTTTTCAACCGCATTAAAAGGTTGCGCGAGTTCAATTATACTCAGCCACAATCATCCTTCAGGTAATTTAAAACCTAGCCAGGCTGACGTTAATCTAACAAGAAAGATAAAAGATGGAGGAAGCTTACTTGATATTGCGGTGCTTGACCATGTGATTATTACCTCCGAAAGTTATTATTCATTTGCAGATGAAGGGCTCTTGTAGCCCTCCATCGCTTTGTAATCGTTGACTAAGAACTCGATTTCGCCAGCCTACTGGTGCTCGTCTAGCCAATGAATGATATTCAAAAGAAATTGCGCGTTCTGCTTAGCGTCAGGATGGTTCATGCCTCTTTTCAAACTAGTTATTCCTTCTAGCTGTGCGGCAAACGCAGCGCCCTCTGCGAATAAGACAACCCTTCCTTTACCATATTTTAGAATTGCTCCATTTGCATAATTCAAACCTGATACTCTTGGAGTGGATTCTAAAATCGGACGGTCGACATCCGAAACCTTTACCGGGATATATATATTATACTCTTCACCTAAAGAGGAAATAATCTCTGCTTCGCGCGGTGCGGTAAAACCCGTACCACCCCATATCCTAATGCTATCGATTTTCGCACCAGGGACATTTGTTATTGTGCTGGATTTTAAGTTATTTCTCTTCAAAGAAAATATCTCAGGCCGATCATCTTTCCTGATCGCAAAGCCATCAATTAGATTGAAGCCAAATTTTTTGGCCAAGGCATTTACCGAGCCCGAATGAGCCTTATGATCGGTGATGATAAATAAGCGTCCCCCTTTGTCTACCCATTGGTGAATAGCATTAATCTCTTTATCGCTAAAGACGGAGGTGGCCGGATGGTCCCAGTCCAT
Source organism: uncultured Sphingobacteriaceae bacterium (assembly GCA_946887045.1). The sequence goes on from CAMPKC010000003.1 coordinate 112,901, forward strand.
CGGGGCGTAGATCGCGTTGGCGGTTACATAAATTTTGGTATCTCCTAATACAGCAGCAGTAATTTCAGTCCTTACAGGCCGCAGGGTATATCCGTCGGAAGACAACAACTTGTTAAATGTGTAATAGGTGCCTTTCAGGATATGGACATTGTTGTGATGCTCATCAAAGCAAATTACAGGGCCTTTTCCAAGTGCGTACTGGGGTTTAGGAATTTGAAAATGATAGCTGGTGTCGGAAACTTGCTGAGCGGCTGATGAGAAGGGAAGCGCTGTTGATAGAATCATCAAAAGCGATATGATGCAATAGTTTCTGTTCATCTTACTTTTTATAGAGGATTATCTTACGGTAGTTTATTCCACTCATCATTCTGAAAACATATTAGGCGGGTGATCTTATCGCCTTCTTCGATAAATTGTATTGGAAATTTTAACTCTTTGTTATAAAAGTCAATTTCGGACAGTGGAGAAAATTGCATTGTCTTCCCGCTCCAGAGTTCCTTTAAAACAATAGCATTATCAGTTGCGGCGATTTCGAACAATCGTTTTGGATCTTTCTTAAATTGATATTTACCCTCCAGGCGCTTAAGTTTATCATGGGGCACTATAGCCACTTTGCCTGGATTATAATCGACCTTCTTGAGTATGAGGCGATTTAAAATTTTTAATGCAACTATCTTCCCAGAATCATCTTTCATGAATTCACCCTTATATTCTTCATCTCTCGACTCGAAAACCAATGGTGACTTTTTTAGAAGGACATATTGTTTTCCATCCCATTGCTGTTTTGCGATTAAACCATTATCGCGGTTCACAATTTCGAGATAGGCCACATTGTTGGGCAATCGGTAGAAGCCTTGGAGGTAATTTAAAGCAGTATCAAGAAGCACAGCTTGTACCTTTCGCCGATTTGCTTGCGCAGGAGAGGTTAGTAAACTTGCAGATAGCACCGCCGCACTAAGTAACAGTGTTCCATACAATCTTAATTTTAAGTAATACGTTTTCATTGAACTCATAATTTTAGTTGTTTATGAGACAATGATACGTTCGCACAGGCCGGGTTACGTTCGTGTGGATACAGTTGAACACCTTTCCGGTCAAAGCATCTGAATGTGAGATTCTACTTAACTATTCGTCTTTTCAGGCTTCAGGAATTCAGTGGGTGTTTGGCCGGTCAGCCTCTTAAATGTGGTATTGAATGTAGTTTTTGAGTTAAACCCTGCACGAATAGCGATTCCAACCATATCCAGGTGCCTGTGCTGTTCGGACAGGAGGATCTTCTTGGCTTCGGCTATCCTCATTTCATTAATAAGACTGTAGAAATTCTTGCTAAACCCATTATTAATTACATAAGACAACTCATGAATACCGACACCAACCTCCTTGCTTAATGCAGGTAAAGTCAGAGTAGGATCTAAAAATAACTGCTTACTTTCCAGTGCTAAGAGTACCTTATTCTTCAGTTCATCTACCTGATCAGTACTCAGCCTTTCTGAACTTTTCTTCTCGTGTATGACGGATTGGACCTGCGGCAAATCCGATGCTATAATAGGGTATAAAATCCGCTGCTTCAGAGAATAGAAAGCGATATAAAAGATACCTGCGCTGTACAAAACAAGCGTTAGCGCCGAGATTGTGCCATTATTATGCGCTGCGATCCTTATTATAAGTAACACAATGGTACCGAGTAAAAGATGTTTGACCCAGAAAAGGTCTATATTTTCAATGTTAGATGAAATCAATCGTATATTTTTCGAGTGAGAGTTTATTAGTTTGAATGATAAGAGCCAGTATATAATAGCTTGCAAAATTGAGAAGTAACGAAAGAAAAAGCCTAATGAAGCCGATAATTCTACTGCTGGTTGAGCGCTGAAAAAACGCGGAGTTATAAATAAGAAAGAGAATATTACAAACCCTGCCATCGGAATAAAATGTGCCAGTATTATCGGTGACTTTTTCCCAGGATTTACGAAATATAGAAGAGCGATATAAAAGCATGGAGCGAGCGCCCATCTGCTGAGTTCAAGACCGTGAACAAACGCCGGCGATTGTTCAGCCAGACCTGTTTTCTCCATAAATTGTTGAAACAGCGCGAGAGCCAAAAAAAGATAAAATGCGCCCAGCCATCTGTTCGCCAGAGTATTCACTCCGGTGAAATTGAATAAAAGGAGTACTGAAAGGAGACAGAGACTCCCCGCTGAAACGGAGAAAAGTGAATATATTACCTCCCACATACCGTCATTTTCATTTTCTCGAGTATTTGCAAATTATAAATTCCAGATTGTACGCCTATCTAACCATACTTGAAAAGTAGGCAATTTAAAAAATATGGGCAAGACATTAAAGACTAAAAGCCCCTTCATCCACCACCCTGGTATTTCGTGCCACCTTCTATAAAGTAGAGAGTCGTGGAATTGAAAGGCTTTTGTTGATAATTCACATCGCTATAGATTAAGGCTCACCAATATTAAGGCAGATAGCCGCTTTTGATGTTCCAATGTATCCATTTGAACAACATATTAGAATGTAGGTAACCATATTAGGTCGTATCTCTTTCATTCATTTTGGCTTTTGTATCGGCAAAGGTAAACCGCTGCGGCAGGCAAGGCCGAGCCCTTCGGGTTTGGGCCAGAAAATCTCCACACCTCCGCTTTGCTCCGGGTAGTATTTTCATAGCCGCAAAGTCTTGCCTCGCCAGGCCGGCGCTCATTTTTTTTGCCTCTACCAAAAGCCAAAAGGGACGTGTGCAAAGATGGTTGACTAAGGATCGAGAGATAGCACCAGAATTTCAATCGCACTGTTAAATAGAGAATGATATCTGTACCAATCAATAATCCAGTTTATCACGCTCTGCCCGCTCATCTTCATATTTCGCCTGGTGCTCAAAATCTTTAGCCAAATCTTCAAGAAGAGCGGTGATATGAGGAAATTTCGCTGATTTTATTTGGCCGAGTGTTCTGAAATATTTGCCAATGTGCCATTCCCTAGCACCGCCATCAAAGGGTCCTCTTGATGAAAACCCCCTTTTATTATATGTGCTTGTTCTAAAACTCTCAAAAAGCGAATTCGAATTTATGCCTTCCATGATTTCGCATAAAATATCCGGTGGCCAGTTTAGCTCTTTTTGTGGGTCCATTTCTTTATTGATTTCTGGATATTTTGCGAATACATCACCAATTTTACCTTCAGCAAACGTCAGACGGTCACTTTCCTTGGCAAGCTCCAGAACACGATTTACCCAGTTGTTCAATTTATCAGCATCAATATCTCCCTGTATATCCGTTCCCGGAATAGCATGCCACGTTTGAAACAATTTGTAGGCAGATTGTGCCATTTGTGCCTTTTGCTGTATTTGCTCCTCAGTCAATTCAGCCTCCTGTTCATCGTCAGTTTCTGTTTTGTAAAGTTGTTCTAAAACCTGTATGAAGAATTCGGGATTTTCCGCCATCTCTCGATGAAGTATCGGAGTATTGCCATGATCAAAACCCTGATCTAGGAGCGGCAAGTATAGCCATTCGAGTCTTATGAGAGTATTATGGTCGGGTGTGTTTTTTTTGCGCAGTTCTTCAAAGATGTGCTGGATTTCATACGAGTCCAAGCGTACATTTTCTTCCAGCTTATTGCTTATAAAATTAGTTAATACTTCAACCAATAAGGATTCGTCTAACTGTTCGGCAGCGTTGGAAGCTACGTGTATTGCTGATGTAAACCTATTGTATTGCATCAACTTGGAAATTGCCTTGGATAAGTCTTCCGTAGGAGCATAAAAGTAGAAAGAATCCACCCTTTTCCAATACTCATCACTTACCTCCTGACTTGTTGTATCAATAAAATCCCACAGCACTCCGCCTGCAACTAACTTTAAAAATACATTTGTAAGGGCCATGGGTCCAAATCCTTTAGCTCGGAGTTTTTCATAAAGCTCGAAAACTGGTTGATTTCCATGCAATCGTCGTTTTCTATCAATAATCGATTGTGCAAATATTGTTTTCGTACCATCTGTTTTTAAACCTTCCCATATCTCTGAAAGTTCATTTTCGTCGTTTATTACATCTGCAACAGCAAAACCAAACGTTTGTAATTCAATGCCCGATAATTGGCTTCTAATCTCAAGTATCTTACCTAAACCATAATTATCATAAAGAAATTTGACAGCGTTAACTTTTTTATCATGAATAATTTTGGCCTGTTCTTCGTGACCAAGCCTTCGGGGTTTGCCCTCAATTGCTTCAGGCCAATGCTCCCGTAATATCCAAGTGTTTTGGTCAAGTGGATCAGCGGGAGTTAACGAATTGTATAATTTTTCATAGCGCAATAGCACCTCCTCTGGTAGCGACCAATCTGCATCAGGATAAGTGCGGTGTCTCCCTACCATTTTGCGTAGCGTATGCCATGATTTATTAGTTGCATGATCGACCTTGTCTAAGTGCTGTTCTAAAAAATCTAACACTTTTTCCCTGTCCCAGGGATTTAGATCAAAAGATTTCTCAACAAGTAGATCAAAACTTGCTTCTGTATCGTCAAACTGGTCAAACAGCAATTCAATTGCCAATGAATACGTATTGTAAAGCTCTTCATAACTTACTCCATGTGGAATGGTTTCATCTGAAAGTCTCCAGCGCATTCGGTGAGTGGGACTTGCAGTACCATGACCAGAAGGCAATAAGCTTTTGACAACGGTTTTACCTATTTCCTTATAAGCTTTCATCATCAGTTTTAGTGCTTCTATCCGGTCTGTTAACTTACCTAAGCTTTGGGGGAACCAAGACTTAAATATTTCGCGTAAACTATTAATGGGCCTGTTAGCAAGGCTTCCACCAGGGTCATTTTGTGCTAAATTGGCTAAGACCAGTGCAACTCGGGTTAAGTGCTCCGGCATCCAAGCTAGATTTTCCAAAGCCCATAACAAGCCAGTATGATAGGAGTTAGAATGGAGAAACCCCTTCTCTTCCTCAAACAATTGTTGCAAAGGGCCATTCTCAATTTTTAGTAGATCTTCAACTCTTGCCACAAAAGAGGCGGGCGATGCTTCGGCCAATAGTGGAAGCTCATGGTCGAGGGATTTCCATAATGCTGGATTTTCTGTTGCCAAGAGATTTGCTATAATATAATCCACCCACTTATCTGGGCGATCTGGTAGGTCAATTTTTATCTTATCACCATACATGGAAACAAGAATGATGCTTTGAATCAAGCCCTCTCGCATCCACCTTGAATTTACAGGTCGAACACCTAACCAAGAAGCCCTATGCCGTTCTTCCGCTTCAAGGTTAAACTTTGGGTCTATCTCGCTATAGATATCAGTAAAAGCTTGTTTTAACTTATCGAAATCCGCTCGCGTACAGTACTTGCCGGCATGTGTCCAGGCATCAAGTGGAGAAGTCAGCCTCCAGGAGCCTCCGATTTGTACTACAGGGGCATCTGGTGTGTATATCCATCTTTTAAGTTTAGCGGTATACTTGTCGTAGTCTTCGTTGGCAAATAATTCAATGACTTTCTTGTCTCCCTCGATATTTTCATCCCATCTTCCAGCAAGCATGGCTGGAATGAGGTCTCTAACATTTTTTGGATGCGCCCACTCGGGTATTAAACGGTTAAACTCAAGTTGTCTTCTTAAAACCGACAGGTTTCTGGCTGATCTTTTTGAAATTTTTTCAGCTTCAGTCCTTTCAAGACCGCTATCGACTAAAGCTTCTAGAAATTCTTCTCTTTCCAATGCTGGAAGGTTTATCCGGTCCTCCCATTGTCCGGAATTATCTATTCCCAACGGCACGTATACCACATGGCCCTTGCTTTTAGCTCTATTGATGATATTGTCATCCTCAAAGCGAACAAACAAGTACAAACGTTTATTTGCAACTAAGATTTCTCTGAAAGCGTCTGGACTATCAACAATTAGTGCTCGGGCAAAAAAGTCTTCAACGACGACATCGTCGTTCTTGTAAGCGGCTATAACAAATGCAATCGCTTCCTCACGAGAAGTGCCTCTAATTGGTATTAGTGAAGGATGCTTTGATTGTGAAAAAAGAGCTTCTACCTGTTTCTGACGTCCTGCTAATACAACATTCGGTGTGAATTTAATTTTATTTCCCGTCGACCATTCCTCCCAAAAATCGTCTGCCGGTTGAATACCTTTTGGTAAAATAGATAGATGGTTGACAGCCAACCAAGCACCAACTGAAGGGGCTGTTTCGATCCATTCTTCCAAATCCTGTGCATCATAGACTCGTACTTCTTTCCAAAATAACTCTAAATTCTTTTCAGCGATCCATTCATCTTTCTTGGTCCATAGCCTGGGTGTTACAAAAATATAGGTAGCATCTGCAGGGTTAAATCCCAGTGCATTTCCCTTGCGCTTTTCATAATCGCCATCTGCCTTGCCTTTAATATCACTGGCAGTTCCAAATTCCCAAAGAGATGTTCCTAACGTCAAATAATCTGTTTCTTCAGATACTTCCAAAATGCCATCCCAACCTCCAATCAATACATTTTCGCCCGCTGGAAAGCTAATTTTTTTAATGCTGCTCGATGTCGCCCTAATCAACTTTCTAACTAGCAGAGGCAGTTGATCTTGACAATCCCTTCTTGAAGCCCAGCTACGTAGATTAGCTGTATCTATCCATTTCATAAGACTTATAATTTGATCTATAAAAATGCTAATTTTTCGCGAACCTCTTACTGATCAATACGGTGCTGCTCCTGTCCCGCTTCTGTTTATAAAAGCTTATCTTCTCCGGGCGCGTAGACAAAAAGATTGAAATACGTTGGAACGCCACCAATATTTGACCTCCCTATTTTTTTGTCTTACCTTTATACCGTCGTTTTGGTCGGTTACCAAACCAACTACCAGCACATTTTTGCTCTTTGTATTTAATTGATATTTAGCTATTTACAGCAATAGGTTCGAGCCCAGGTGGGCGCACCGGTTCAAAAGGTCTGTTTTACATCAAAACAGGCCTTTTTTCGTTTCTAAACGCAGATTTAACCTTCTGCGACAGTGGCTCAGGCAGTCGCCCTGATGTCAGGATTTACATAATTTTTTGTTGAACTTAACGCGAATACGTCACAAATACGTCATAACGAATTTGCGTGCTAAAGAAAGAAATTATGGCAACTGTTAGCGCAGTAGTATATGAACATCAAAGAAAAGCAGACGGAACCTACAATGTAAAATTCGTGATTACCACAAAAATGAACGAAAATTTATCGATACCTCTCATTTTGTAACCTCTAAACAGCTGACTCAAAAAACACGTATTGTTTTGATGAACGAGTCTGGTGTAACAGAGATTGCATCAATTCCAGCCAAGAACTGAGCAGAGTCAGGAAAATCAGAGAACCCTGTTGTATGCGTGCAAATACCTGAGCTTAAATCGAGTTGATCTCAAATGCAAATAAAGAAATCTGTGATACAGAAATCTGATAGGCCATGGCCGGGAGTTTGACTTTGTTGGCTCGAAAATCATCGAAACCCTGATCAATACACTGCTTAGCACAGGATTGAATAAGCATAAATTTCTTTTATTCCTTCTGTTTTTCAGATACATTCCGCTCACCTATCTCACTTTCAGCTAGCTTAAAATCCTTAAAAAAATTAAACAAATTGATCTCTCCGGTGATGTAAAGTTTTTTTCTTAGCCTGTAACGGCTAATTTCTACTCCCCTTGGAGAAATTTGCATAAGCTGTGCTATTTCCTTGGTAGACAAGTTCATCTTTAAGTATGCACATAAACGAAGATCATTAGTTGTCAGATTGGGATAAGCCGACTTAATATTATTCAGAAAGTTGGTATGTACCTTATCAAAGTAGATAGAAAACTGCTCCCATCCGCCATCAGCTTTCTCTTCTTGGCTTAGAGTTCGCAGTATTTTTTGAATATCCGTATGCGCTTTGTCCTCTAAAATACGCTTATTCAAATTGCTTAACTCTCCCTTTATCTTGCCCAAAAGCTCAGCCTTATGCCCAAGATGCATGGCAATAGAGGCGAGGTCGGAGTTCTTTGCTTCTATTTCGGTTTCAAGCTTTTCATTTTTAAGCTTTATAATTTCCCTTTCAGACTTATCAATTTCCAACTGGTGCAGATATTCCAGGTTCTTTTGCTCTTCCTCGAAGCGCTTTTGCTGAGTAAGTAATTTTTTATGCTGGTATTTGTAAATGCGGTAAATAACAAAAAGAGCTAGCAAGCAGTACGTGAGATAGGCCCATACTGTTTTATACCATGGCGGACTTATCGAAATCTTATAGACGGCGGCTTCCGATTCGACCCCGAAATTTTTTCGCGCTTTTACTTTAAAGATAAAGTCTCCGTGAGGCAAGTTAGTGTAATCTTTTTCCGTTTTCTTGCTGTATTCCGACCAGCCTTTATCAAATCCTTCAAGATAATAACTATACTGAATATTCGACTGATTCTTATTTACAATAGCTGAGTACTCGAAATGAAGTGAATTTAGGGCATACTTTATCTTAGGGATATTTCGCTGTTTTCTAATCTCGTTAACTTCGCCAAAATATCCCCCGAAAAGCAACGAATCTGCTTTACCAATCGTTTTAATCAGGCTAAACTGCACCTTAATGGAATTACCTCCGCCGACGTATTTATCAAAATTGACATGATAAAACCCCTTCTGTGCACCCACTAAAACATTGTATTTGTTAATAGGATTAATGTGCTCAAATCCGCTTACTAATTTCCCATTGAGCTCCGGAATATAAAGCAATTCCATCTGTCCTTTACTGAACCTGCAGACACCAAGGTTCTTATCCTCTATAAACCAGATATTTCCGTCCGAATCTTCTTTTAAATACCGGATATATAACTTTTTGAAAATAGTCCTGAAATAGACGGAGGGTTCAAACCGATCCTTTCGGGCATTGTACTCATAGATGCCGTTTTCCGTACAGATAACGATGCGTCCTTTTACCTTGTATACGTGGTTGTTAAAAGATGAGGGAAGTCCGCCGTTCTTTGTATATAAGCTAACAACCGGATTATCAAAATCGGTAATATTGATTTTGTAAACGCCTTTATATGGATGCGAGGCCCATAGCAGATTATTATCACCTACCGTGATAAAACGGGCTGATTCGGCAAAGTTTTTTATTTTCCCTAGCAGTTGGTATCTCGAAGAGCCCAAACCGAAGACATCAATTCCATTGTAATTTCCGGCCAGAACCACCGGTTTGTTAAACTTTGGATGTCGGTATGAGATGAATTTCCAATAGCCTTTATCGGTTGAAAGCGGTTGAGCCTTCCCACCTGTCAAGGAAAATGCGCCCTCATGCTTGCCCAGAAATAAACGTTGGCCTACCACGTCCATTCCCCATACCTGACCAAGGGTATTTTCCACATAACTGATATCACCGTTTGCATAACTCAGATCGGTGTTATCTTTTACTTTCAAAGAATATACCGCGCTCGATAGTCCGAAATACAAAGTATTGTTAAAGATAAGGGACGAATGCCCTACTCCTTCAGCGAAGATATCCGGGTTCACATGTTTAATAGCATTACTTGTCGCTATAATATCGATTCCGTTATTTGAGCCAAGCCATATGTTTTTATTGTGATCTTCATACATGCATAATACTGTGCTGTTTTGCAGCCCGGTATTCTTGGAAAAATTGTAAATAGTCTGACCGTTTTTATTCAGAATATAAAGTCCGTTATAATTTGTTGCAACTACCAGCATACCATTTGCATCCTTAAACGCCTGCAAAATCTGCTTCCCCTTTAAACTGGCCGCCTGGTAAGAATTTAAAGGACTTAAACGCCCCTGAGAATAGGAAAACAGTCCATGATTCATTGAACTGATCAAGATAGAATCTCCGCTAAAGCGGGACATAGAGGTAGCAACAAAATTTGGAGGTGTGGCCGCGAAACTCTCTGTTATAGCTCCACTGTTCAGAATTGTTAAGCCTCTTTGTCTATCCTGCGCTATCACCTTTTTATTAGCTAAACCCAGAAAAACCCATTGCGAGCTCGAGGAAATCACCTTAACACTATTACCAAATAACCTGAATATGGCATTGTCGGTCCTAAAATACACCTCCTTTCCGTATGCAACAATATCCCATATATCCGCAAAGGAACGGTACTTGGTCGGCAACATAGGTTTTAAGCTATGGAATATTAGTTTGCCGTTAACCGCTGGAGAAAAATAACCAAATTCGTCTTGTCCACCCACGTAAATTCGGTTATCTGCTCCAATAGCAATAGACCGAATAATAGTCTTGTTTGGCAGAGGGTAAAGCTTCCAGTAAGTGCCATCAAAGGTGAGAAGCCCCTCATTATTGGCGAAGTACATTATTCCGTTGCGATCCTGCTGAATATCCCAACTTTGTGTTCCTCCGTTATATGCAGTTTTAGGGTAATTAGCAATTTCCGGTAAGCCGATTGGATTTTGACCGGAAGCACTTAGGTGCGTACAGAAAAACAGCAAAAGCAGAAACCGGAACATTGATCTATAATAAGTTGATTAAATCTACTGAAATTTCGGCTGAGTACCGAATGTTGTAGGTAAAAATCGCGTCATGTGCTGATTTATGAGTCTTGATGTAGTTTTGATGTACCCCTAAATACCGCATTTCGCTGGAAGTAGCTCTACATTTGTTCTGAAATAAAACCAATTAACCGTTATGAGTATTAAACCGATATTGACCAGAGGCTACCTTTACGTACCGCTGATTTTTGCATGTCTATTTTCGGGATGCAAAGAAACTGAAGGAGATTTGGGAATACCAGCAAAGGCTGGATTCAACATAACTCCAGTTGGTGGTAAAGCCAACACTTACCTATTAGAAAGTAACTCTGAAAATGCCTTTCGCTATCAATGGGACATTGGAGCGGGGCAGGGCCTGAGAGCAGGTAAATCGACAGGCACAGCTTATTATTTAAAAAAAGGAACGTATGAGATTAAACTTTACGCTTACGGTAACGGAGGCTATGATATTGCCAGCAAACAGATAATTGTAGCTAATGATGATCTGTCGCCGATCCTGAACAACCCAATTTTTCAAAAACTCACTGCACATCCCTGGAAGCTTGACGCTAACTCTACAGCACCAATCATCGTAGGTACTGAGGGTAACCCTGCTGAATATTTCCAGGGAGGCCCGCTGGCTGATTGCCAAAAAGATGATGTCTACACCTTTGGATTTGTAAATAACGACTTCAAGGTTACGTACAAGGCCAACGGCGCTACTTTCAATGGCGGAAACATAGCTCCTAATTACAACTGTGCGGCCGACCGTTCTTACAGCGACGTGATTTTTACGTTCAGCACAGCAGTTTCCGGAGCCGGAATTGCTACGATTACTATGCCGGGTAACCCGCCATCGAACTTCATAGGAGTTACCGATGTATCATCCAATAATTATCGTATCATTTCGATTTCTGATACACAAATGGTTCTAAGATCGGGTAAAACCAACGAGGCTGTCCACCAAATGAGATTTATAGCTCAATAACAATATTAACTAACCAAATAGCCATGGAAAAATTAAAGCATTTCATAGTATTGCTGCTAACATGCTGTTTTATGCAGCAAGCTTCAGCACAAAGTATCACCGTTACCGGAACGGTTTCCGACAAACAGGGAGCACCGCTTCCGGGAGTGTCAGTAGTTTTAAAAGGTTCAAAAACAGGTACTACAACAAGTATAACAGGCACTTTTTCTCTCGTTTTACCCAAACCAGGGTCTACCCTGGTATTCAGCTTCATCGGAATGGCCGAACAGGAAATCATTGTATCCCAAGCCGGCGATTTAAATATCATCATGGATGAACAGGCTACCACTATGAACGAAGTCGTAATAGTTGGATACGGAAGGCAGCGCAGAGAAAGCCTAACCGGCTCTATCGCCACAGTAACTACCAAAGAACTGGTACAAAGTCCGGTGGGCGACCTAAGTAATGCTATTGCAGGCCGCGTTTCGGGAGTGATTACGAAGCAACCCGCAGGCGAGCCGGGAGCGGATGGGGCACAGATCTACATCAGAGGTAATTCTACTTTCGGAAGCGGAAGCATGGAACCTCTTGTGGTAGTTGACGGGATAGTACGGTCATTCCGCGATTTTTCACAAATGGATCCAAACGAGATCGAATCCGTGAGCGTATTAAAAGATGCCTCCTCGGCTGCCATCTTCGGGGTAAAAGGTGCCAACGGTGTGATTCTAGTTACCTCAAAAAGAGGCAAAGCCGGAAAAATGACGGCTAACTACTCTTTCAATTTCGGACAGTCCCAGGTTACCCGTTTACCGAAGAATCTTGGTTCATACGAATATGCAGTGTTGTTTAATGAAGCAAAGCTTAATGATAACCCGAATGCATCGCCTGAATTTTCAATGGAGCGTTTAGAGGGATTTAGAGCAGGAGCAGACCGCGAGCTTTATCCAAACACCGATTGGATGGATTTGGTATTAGGCGGGTCGGCACCGCGGATGCAGCACAACATCTCTTTAAGCGGCGGCGCCGAAAAGGTAAAGTACTTTGCCTCCTTAGGCTATCTCAACGAAGATGGCTTATATGAATCGTTAAACTATAAACGTTATAATGTTCGAACAAACCTCGACCTCCAGGCCACCCCTACAACAAAAATCTCTGTCGACCTGTCGGGACGTTTAGAAAACCGCACAACTCCCCCATCGGGTAATATTTTTGAACACACCATGCGGAACCCTCCTATCCTGCCGGCTCAGTTTTCAGACGGACGCTTAGCTAGCCCGGGATCGTATCCAAACCCTCTTGCATTGGTAAGCCCTGAAAGCGGCTACAACAGAACTTCAGGAAATTACCTTTTAACAAACTTCCAAATCACTCAGGATATTCCATGGGTGAAAGGAATGTCGGTAAAAGGAGTTCTTGCCTTCGACAGAAACTTCAACTATAACAAAGTATGGAACTCCTGGGTGCCGCTGTATGTAAAAAATACTGATGGATCCTTTGGCACGACAGCTCCCACAAAATCCTCTGTTAACAAAAACTTCGGCGAAGGAAAAGGTATAGAATTACAGGGGCATATCAATTATGAAAACCGTTTTGGTGAGCACGGAATCTCTGCTCTGGCACTCTTCCTCCAAAAGCAAAACGAAGACAGTGGCCTTTACGGGGGCAGAAACTCATTCGAAAGCTCTGCGTTGGAATTAATAAATTTCGGTCCCGCGTTGAATGAAACTCTGGGAGATTTCGAAAACAAAACTGGCTTACAAAGTGCCGCATTTCGTATCAATTACGATTTTGCCAGCAAGTATTTTCTTCAAGCGAGTCTGCGCCGTGACCAGTCAGAAAATTTCGCTCCCGGAAACAGAACAGGCTATTTCCCTGCTGTATCCGCAGGTTGGGTATTAAGCAAAGAAAACTTCATAGCCGGGCTGAAGCCTGTAACCTATTTAAAGCTCAAAGGTTCTTACGGAAAGCTGGGTAGTGATCGTATCGGCAGCCGCTTCGGCTATTACAACCGGTATAACCTTGTTAACAACAACTATATATTTGGAAATACACTTGTTAATGGTCTGACACCCGGGGCAATCGCTAACCCTGATTTGACTTGGGAGACTTCTACAAAGAGTGATATTGGCTTTGAGTCAAGATTTTTCGGAAACCTGCTTGGAATCGACTTCACCTATTTTGCAGAGAAGCGTGATGATATTCTCGCAACACGCAGCTTATCTGTGCCGCTATCATTTGGTGCGGCTCTGCCAAGCGAAAACATCGGCACAGTTAAAAACAAGGGTATTGAGCTGAATTTAAGTCATGACAACCAAATCAATAACAACCTTAACTATTTCCTGAGAGGCAATTTCACCATCGCCAGAAATAAGATTACTGAAGCGGCAGAAGCGGCAAACGTGCCAGAGGGTAAAAAAATTACTGGACGGCCTAACAATGGTTATTACGGCTATCAGGCGATTGGGATTTTCAAAGATCAGAACGATTACAACAATTCGCCCAAACCTACAGCCTTCTTAAACTCCACCGGCCCGGGCGATATTAAATATCAGGACATCAGCGGACCTGCGGGAACGCCTGATGGTAAAATTGATGATTTTGACATCACCTATTTGGGTGGCGGTCCGCTTCCTGAAATTATTTATGGTATCAATGGAGGACTCAACTTCAAAGGCATCGAATTCAACTTTTTGCTTCAGGGAGCCTCTAAATCTCAGCAATTACTCACCCAGAACGCGGCTTGGGCGTTTTATAACAGCGGAAGAGTTACAGAAGAGTGGCTCGACAGATGGACACCGTCTAACCCCGATGCAGCTTTACCGCGATTATCCCTCAATGCAAATGGGAACAACAATCTGACTAGTAGCTTCTGGGTTAAGAATTCGAGCTACCTGCGACTTAAAAATGCGGAGATCGCCTATACCATCAAGAACAAGTTACTCCAAAAATATACTCCCGGAGGGATAAGGATTTTCGCAACAGCGCAAAACCTCTTCACGATAACAGACATCCTTAACGTTGACCCCGAAAACACAGCAGCAAACGGATGGTATTACCCGCAGCAGAAGACTTATACAATGGGATTGAATGTGCAGTTCTAAGAGAACAATCAGATCATAAACCAGTTAAATCGACGAAAAATGAAATACTTAAAATATAAATGGACGATAGGGGCCTTTGTTATTGCATCGCTCACCTATTCCTGCAAGAAAGATGTGTTGGATATCAAGCCAACAGACTTTGTTTCGGATGCCGCCGTTTTCAGCGATATCAACCTTACCAGCCAGTTTGTGACCAATATCTATTCAAGCTTACTGAGCGGCTTCGAGCGCCGGGATGCGGGACTTGGACAAGATTGGTCTGTAGGATTCGGGCTGCTGGATATGGCAACTGACGACATAGAAGGGCATGCATCACTGAACGTAAATTCTATTCAAAACGGGGATCTGAATCCCTCCAATTTTAACTTCAGTATCGAAATGTGGCAGGCAAATTATATAGTCATCAGAAAAGCCAACACCCTGCTGGCAAGAATTGATGCTGTATCTACAACAGATGCAAGCCTGAAAGCCCGCTTAAAGGCTGAAGGCAGATTTCTGCGTGCCTTTGCTTACCAGGAATTAATCAAGGCCTTTGGCGGAGTTCCGCTTATCACCACAGAACAAAAAGTAAGTGATGACCTATTTGTACCAAGAAGCACGTTTGATGAATGTGTAAACTTCATTGTAAAAGAATGCGACGAAGCAGCCGCTAATCTCCCGCTAACTTACCCGGACACTGAACTTGGCCATGCTACAAAAGGTGCTGCGCTGGCTTTAAAGGCCAGGGTACTGTTATATCATGCTAGTCCTTTGCACAACCCTGCAAATGATGCGGCACGCTGGAAAAAAGCGGCAGATGCGGCTAAGGCGGTGATGAACTTAAATGCTTATGAACTATATCCAAATTACTACCGCTTGTTCCTGGACAAAACCGGAAACAAGGAAGTGATCTTTGCAAAAAAATACGGCAGACCTGGAAGGATTCATGAGACGCCATGGAAACTTGGAATGAGTATTCAGGCACCAGCTGTAATTGGCGGTGTTTGGGGGGCTTTTCATGCTACTCAAAACCTTGTAGACTCTTACGAGATGAAAAACGGCAAACCTATCTCCGACCCTACATCCGGCTATGACCCCCAAAATCCCTACAACAATCGCGACAACCGTCTTGACCAATCATTACTCCGCAATGGCACTCAATGGAAAGGTGTAACAATAGAAACTTTCGAAGGTGGGAATGCAAATATGGCATCCAATGGCGACAGAACCAAAACCGGATATGGCCTTAAAAAGATGGTAGACGAGAAATATGTTACCCCCGACCAGGTATATCAGGGTGGAGATAACGACTGGCTGTTTATGCGTTATGCAGAAGTTCTGCTCAATTATGCTGAAGCACAGAACGAAGCTGTTGGTCCGGATGGTACTATTTTCGATGCATTGAATGAAGTGCGGAGAAGAGCCGATCAGCCCGCTTTAAGCGGATTGAGCCAGACCGAACTGCGCGCGAGGATCAGAAACGAGCGCCGTGTAGAGCTGTCTTTCGAGGAGCACCGCTTTTTCGATGTCAGAAGATGGAAGCAAGGCACCCTATATTTCAACCAGCCTGTAAAACGGATAAAAATCGTTAAGAACAGTAATGGAACGTTAACTCATACAGTTGAAAATCTTGAGAACCGCATCTATAAAGAGGATTTCAATCTTTTGCCTATCCCTCAAATGGAACGGGAGAGAAATCCAAAACTAGGTCAAAACCCTGGATATAATTAAGCAGAAAATGATTGTGAATAAGAGCGGTTATCCCACCTCCCAAACCTTCCCTTCCCGGGAGAAGGTTTGGGATTAGAGAAAAAGAAGCTTCAGCGCACACCAGTTTCAAACATGTAAAACACAACGTAAGGATGAAAATAAGCACCATATTCACGGCAATGGCCGCATGCCTTTTATACGGCAAGAGTTATTCCGGCGTCAGATCGAACGATCTGAGCAAGCCACAGAAGGCTATCAAAGTAGAAATTGTAAAGACCCAATCCGGCTACCAACTCTTACGCGATGGCAAGCCCTATTTTGTGAAAGGTGCCGGCGGAGACAAATACTTAGGCCGCCTGGCTTCTTACGGTGGTAACTCTATCAGGACATGGAGCACAGATAATGCGCAGCAGGTACTTGACTCTGCTCAAAAATATGGGTTAACTGTTTTGATGGGACTTCCTGCTGTTGCGGAACGGCATGGTTTTAATTACAATGATGCAGTTGCCGTAAAAAAGCAACTTGACCGGATAAAAAATGAAGTCTTAAAATTCAAAGACCATCCTGCTTTACTCGGCTGGGGAATTGGTAACGAGCTGAACTTATCATACAAGAACCCTAAAGTTTGGGATGCAGTGGACGATATTGCACAATTGATTCATGAACTTGACCCAAACCATCCTGCAACCACCGTTTTAGCGGGGATTAACAAGAGTGAAATTGACTACATTAAAGTAAAGACTACAAACATCGATTTCTTATCCATCAATAGCTATGGCGATCTAGCCGAATTGCCCGACCGCGTGGCTGAATTAGGCTGGAATGGTCCTTATATGATAACAGAATGGGGGCCAACCGGGCACTGGCAGGGTCTGTCAACCAGTTGGAACGCTCCTGTAGAAGAAACAAGCAGCGAAAAAGCAGCCGTTTACCAAAGCCGCTATTCATACTCAGTAGAAAAAGACAAAGACAAATGTCTTGGTTCCTACGTTTTCCTTTGGGGACAAAAGCAGGAACGTAC
The DNA here is from genome assembly GCA_946887045.1 of uncultured Sphingobacteriaceae bacterium. The sequence goes on from CAMPKC010000003.1 coordinate 130,155, forward strand.
GCCTACCTGGTATGGCCTGTTTACTGACAAAGGCGAGGAATCAGAAGTTGTGGATGTGATGCAATACCTGTGGAAAGGCAAATATCCCAGTAATAAAGCTCCACATGTTTATGCTTTCCAGCTTGACGGCAAAAAATCAAATCTGAACGTGCAGCTGAAGGCAGGTAAAACGTATTCTGCTAAGGTTGTAGCTTACGATCCGGATAACGATAAAATCACCTATTTCTGGGAACTGTTGCCTGAAGCAACTAAAGTTGGCGAAGGCGGCGATCATGAGGATAAACCTGAGGCGGCGAGCTTTAGTTTTAAGAAAGAAGGCAATGGCAAAATAAGCTTTCCCTCTCCTTCCACAGCGGGAGCGTATCGTTTATTTGTATATGTAAGGGACGGAAAGAACAAGGTGGCAACAGCCAACATACCCTTTTTCGTAAATCAATAGTAAAAAAGATAAGATGAACGTGACCAGATTAATCAGCTATAGTGTATTGTTTCTGATCTTTTGCCCCCTGCTGGTGCAGAGCTGCAAAAAGAGTACAGAGGCGGCCGGGGTTAGCAATCTGAGCCTTGATACCCAGGTAAGCAACGATGGTTCAGGTACCGTAGTTTTTACTGCAACGGCGGGCAATGCCGATCGCTACTACTTCAACTTTGGCGTTTCGGCAACGGAAGAAGGCACCCGCTCTTCTACAGGCAAGGTATCTTATAAATATACTTCGGGCGGCACCTACACCGTGAAAGTCACCGCGTACTCGGCCGACAACAAATCTGCGGTTATCGCAAAGCAGGTATCAGTTACGGTAAACCAAAATACTGAGGAAAATACCTCTCCTGAAGCCTACCCGGGGATGACTCTCGCCTGGCGGGATGAGTTTAACGCCTCTGCATTGAATACATCAGACTGGACCTTTGAAACCGGAACTAGAAGTAATGGTTGGGGAAACAATGAACTCCAATATTATCGACCGGAAAACGTAACGGTATCAGACGGATTACTAACCATCACCGCTAAACGCGAAAGTTTTGGCGGTAGGGAATACACTTCCTCCAGGATAAAAACCCAGGATAAAAAGACGTTCCGGTATGGAAGAATTGATATCCGTGCCAAACTCCCAAAGGGCAAAGGTATCTGGCCTGCATTGTGGATGCTTGGCAATAACATAAATACCGTCTCCTGGCCTGCTTCCGGCGAAATTGACATTATGGAACTGGTAGGTGGCGGTCCCGGAAAAGACAACGTCGTTCATGGAACTATTCACTATGATAATGACGGGGCTTATGCAACTACCGGCAAGGCTTTCACTCTTCCGAGCGGCGATTTTTCGGACAAGTTCCATGTGTTTTCCATTATATGGGAAGCTGGCAGAATCAAATGGCTTGTGGATAATCTGGAGTTTAATTCGGTTGATACCTCTGCCCCTGCTATGAATGAATTTAATGACCAATTTTTTCTGCTAATTAACCTTGCCGTAGGTGGCAACTGGCCGGGAAGTCCGGATGCGAGTACTATTTTACCTCAAAAGATGATGGTAGATTATGTACGAGTGTTTCAGCAGTAATATACAAATACCAAACACAGACATGAAGAAGAGTATTATTGCATTAGTAATCACAGCGGTGTCTGCAACTGGTTTGCATGCACAAAAGGCAAAGCAGCCCGGGCCTTTGATCGAAGCTAAAGTTCAGGCATTGCTGTCGAAAATGACCCTACAAGAGAAGGTTGGCCAAATGACGCAGCTTACGCTAGACGTAATCACAAAAGGTCCAGATCGTTTCAGCAGCGCTGAACCGGTTGAACTCGACCCTGTTCAGCTTGACAAAGCTTTTACCAAATATAAAGTCGGCTCGGTGTTGAACACAGCTAATAACCGGGCACGCAGTATTGAGGTGTGGCACAAGATTATTAGCGGCATTCAAAATGCTAATAACAAAGACCTGAAGATACCGGTTATCTATGGGGTTGATGCGATTCATGGAGCAACCTATACCTCGGGAGCAACCATGTTCCCGCAACAAATAGCAATGGCAGCCAGCCGGAATCGTGAGCTGGTGTTTAAAGGTGCTGAAATCACAGCTTACGAAACAAGGGCAAGCTCTATTCCATGGAATTTTTCTCCGGTGTTAGATTTGTGTCCGGATCCGCGCTTTCCGAGACAATGGGAAACTTTTGGTGAAGATCCGTACCTAATCGCAGAGCTAGGAAAACAGATGATCAAAGGATATGAAGGTCCGGAGAATAATATTTCCGACCCCTTCCGGGTAGCATCCTGTATAAAACATTTCTTAGGTTATCAGGTATCACAGTCAGGAAAAGACAGAACGCCAGCGAATATTTCTGACCAGGCCTTGCGTGAATATCACTTACCTGCTTTCAAAGCAGCAATTGATGCAGGAGCTCATACTATCATGATTAATTCGGGTATTATTAATGGTATTCCGGTGCATGCCAATCCAAATTTGCTGATTAAGTTATTGCGGGATGAGCTGGGATTTAAGGGGTTGGTAGTAACAGACTGGGGAGACATTGAAAACCTTCATCTGCGCGATAAGATTGCCAAGGATCATAAGGAAGCGATTATGATGTCGATTAATGCAGGGATAGACATGAGCATGGTAGCGTATGAATATGAGCGTTTTTGCGATAATCTAATCGAATTGGTGGAAGAGGGTAAAGTGAAAGAAGCGCGTATAAACGAAGCGGTAAGTAGGGTGCTTACACTTAAATACAAATTGGGACTTTTTGAACGAGGCGTTTCTGACTACAAGAAGTACACTAAGTTTGGGGGAGCAGAATTTGCCCGTTCGGCCTACCTGGCGGCTACCGAATCTATAACCTTATTAAAAAACACCAATAATAGATTGCCGCTTAATAAGAATGCAAAAATACTTATAACGGGTCCGAATGCAAATTCTATGCGCACGTTAAATGGTGGATGGACTTATTCCTGGCAGGGTGAAAAGGTAGAAGAGTTTGCTGGAAAATATAATACTATTGTAGAAGCGTTCACCAAAAAAGCAGGAGCTAATCAGGTAACTTATATTCCAGGACTGAGCTACAAAATGGACGGAAAGTACTTTGAAGAGTATGCTGATAAAATGGAAGAAGCTGTGAAGGCTGCGTCCGCTTCAGATGTAGTTATACTTTGCCTTGGAGAAAACTCTTATACAGAAACTCCCGGAAACTTAAGCGACCTATACATCTCTGACTTGCAAACAGAATTTGCAAAGAAGCTTGCCGCTACAGGGAAACCCATAATACTTATTTTAAACGAAGGAAGACCTAGAATAATCAGCAAGTTCGAACCACAAATGGCGGCTATACTGCAAACCTACCTCCCCGGAAATCATGGTGCAGACGCTCTCGCTGACATCATTTATGGCGATGTAAGTCCTTCCGGGAAATTGCCGTATAACTATCCAAAGTTCCCTAATTCTTTAGTGCCATATAACCATAAGCCTTCAGAAAGCAGAGATGTAGTACAGGGTGTTTATAATTACGATGCTGATTACAATCCGCAATGGGAATTTGGACACGGACTTAGTTACACCACATTTAGCTATAGCAATCTCAAGTTAAGTTCTGACATAATTGCAACAGGCGGAAATATTACCGTGTCGGTAGATGTAAAAAACACGGGACAAATGGAAGGAAAAGAGACTGTAGAGTTATATTTAAGTGATTTGTACGCCTCTATCACCCCTGACGTAAAAAGGTTAAAAGGTTTTGAAAAAATAAGCCTGAAGCCAGGTGAAACTAAAACAGTACTTTTTACAATCGGTCAGGAACATATGTCATTTGTTGGCAAACACAACATAGCGGCTGTAGAACCTGGAGAATTCAGAGTAGAAATCGCTAAATTAATCAAAAACTTTACTGTTCATTAGATGTACTGCTGAGCTATTTATACCCTGGCTCTTTGTTAAACAAAGTGTCAGGGTACTTATCTAGCAAACAGCACCCTACTTCGGATAATTTCTGTCCGGCTTAAGTTCAATTGATTTTCCATATTAAGCAGCTGCTTAAATTCTTCTTATGTTAGTCCGGCTTTAATGATTCTGATCCGGTTATTGCTATTCTTATCAGGCATGATTAGAAGTAATTTGTTCCATGGTTAGAAAAAAGCTAAAGAAAAACAAGTCGCGCCGTTTTTCGCTCCTTAAGCTTTGCTGATACCCTAAGGCTCAGCAATGTTTAAGGCAAGTCGTTTTTGGGGTTAGCAGAGATGGTTGTATTTACCTCATTACAACAAGGGTTTTTTTCCGGTGAATCTCACTAAATATCACAAACGGGTTGTTAAAGTGAATTAATTGCTTCGTTCAATTTTGAACTGACTTCTTTAGCAATTAATTCCAAATTTGAGTTCTGAACCGCCGACATAGTTTCCATGGGATTAACGGCTGATACTTCAATCTTTCCATCCAAGCGCTCTTGAACAACAACATTGCAAGGTAACAATACGCCTATTTTATCCTCTTGCTCAATGGCCTGATAGGCCATCTTTGGGTTACAGGCGCCTAAGATCCGATACTCTCGAAATTCGATATTTAGTTTTTCTTTAAACTTTTCCTTCAAATCAATTTCGGAAATAACTCCAAAACCCTTTTCAACCAAGGCTTGCTTTGTTTTAGCAAGTGCGTCTTCGAATGAAGAATTCAATTCCTTTGTGTAATAATAATTCATAGCTTCTATTATTAAACTTTGCTTATCGGATTGTAAACACTAAAGATGTCGTGTTTCAAAACATTATATTGATACTGCTGCATATAGCCTATCAGGATTAGAAGTGACCTCATTGTTCACATCGCCAAAATCACCTCTCAAGTATTTCAATGCAAATCGCTCGCGATCAATTTCTTTGAAAGAACGAACTCCCAGCTTTCGGAACAGCGGAAGCGGGGGACACCAGCCCTGCACTCCATGCTGTAACAGAAAAGTAAGAACAACTCCCGGCAAGATGAGCCATTTCTTATGTACCGTTGCCGCCAGTAATACACCGATTCCGGCCAGACTGCTTGCATTAGTAATCAGCATTCTGTCCATGTACCATTCTTTCTCCAGCTCAGCAATACGTTGCGACAATGTAGATTTATCCGCCGTAGCGTATTTGCGTATATTATCTCTCAACTGAAGTTCAATTTCATCGTTTATAGAATCTGGTGTATTGTCTTCAACTCGGTCTTTTTGCGTTGTCATAGGAGCAGCGTTTGATGTAGAAGTTTAACATTCTTATTTTGTAATGGTTTGCTAACTCTACTCCTCCAGCAACTGCTTAATAAAGCCCTTCGTTTCCTCCGTGTTGTAATCTGCTATACCATTATGCTGGTAAACCATGTCTCCATTCTTGTTAATTATAATTGTGGTTGGTAAAGTTCCTTGGAAAATATTTTGGGGAATTGTTTCGGCTGGGATAAATGCAGGTAAGGGATAATTATTTTTTTTAAAGTAATCTTGTGACGCCTTCAGTTCTCCATCCACATTGGCCATTAAGAACAGGAGATCCTTCTCGCCTTTAAAATGTATTGCGAGATTACTTATTGAGGGCATTTCAGCAAGACATGGCGGGCACCACTCTGCCCAGAAATTTAAGAAAATCACTTTCCCTTTGCTATTAGCAACATCAATTAGTTCGCCGTTTACAGATTTGAAAAGTGCGGAGGGAGCCGTACGATCACCTTCGGCTTTTGCCGGAACAAAATCCGGCTCATACAAGCCAGATTTTATAAGTCCCTTAAGGATAAAACTTTTTGCCTCAGGATTGAGCGCAATTACTGCCAGCAGCACCATGCTGATGATGAAGCCAATATTCGATTTGATGTATTTCACGTTAATTTCTTATTTGAACAGGCGTACCTTCTTGAAGTTCTTCTGTTCCAGTTTTCAAAATTTTATCCGCAGAAGTTACTTCTCCAAAAATTTCCTGCAGTTCTTTATTTCTGATTCCTAGTGTCACAGGTATTCTCTTAGTAATCCCATTTTCTACCTTTAAAACAAACACTCCGGACTGGGCCTGAACCACACTGGTAACAGGAAGCCATAAAGTTGAATCAGGCCGTTTAAGCATTAGTTTTACCTGGGCATATTCACCTCCTGAAAGCAGGTGATCGCGGTTGTCAACATCGAACTCCACTGCCATTGAGCGGCTTTCCTGATCAAGTAAACCGCTGTTTCTTGATAAGGGAGCCTTGTACATTTTACCAGGGCGATTGCTGACAGAAAAATTTGCATCGATGTTCTTAGTCATTGAATGAGCATGTTTTTCGGGGACCGCTACTGTTAAGCGCAGGCGTTCCTGCTGCGCTACCGAGAACAGTGGACTGGAATTATTATCGCCCACTAATGCACCTACAGATACGTTTCTGGAAACGATTATTCCGCTAAAAGGTGCAGTGATTCGCAGGTAATCTTTTAATTGAGCTGAAGCTCCGGTTGATGCCCTTGCAGAATGGTACCCAGCACTGTCACTGCGAAGCTGGGACTTTGCGCGGTCGAGCTCAATCTCTGCAACAGCACCATTTTTCAGGGATGCCTTTAGCAGTCGTTTATAAGCTTGCCTGCTGTAAAAGAAGTTCTCGTACAATTTTCGCTCATTCGATTGAACCGCGAGATGTTGCTGACTTATTTCGGGTGCTTCCAGTATCGCCAGTAACTGCCCCTTTTTTACCTTGCTACCCCTGTCTACATAGATCATTTTAACAAAGCCTTTAGCCTTTGCGAAAATATTCACCTGCTCAAAGGGTTTGAGTTCTCCGGGTAAGGAAAGCGGATAGAGAGGCTGATCTGACACAGGCGATATCACTTCAGCGACGATCCTTGAAATAACTTTTTCAGCAGTTCTTGCTTCTTCACTTTTGCCGCTGGTGCAAGCACCTAAAACGGTAGCTGCGCCAAATGTGATAATTAACGCTGCAATATTTCTAGACTTCATAAACTTCTTTTTTTGTAATGAGTTGATTAATTTCTTGTGATAAACTTTTTCTTTCCGGATCATCCGGATCAAGAGAATTGCTTGTTCTCGATGCTTTATTGCGCACCAGCACGAATAAATGAGGTAGAACTAATAGAGATGTAATGGTTGAAAGTATAAGGCCTCCAATCACTGCCTGTCCGAGCGGAGCCACTTGCTCTCCTCCGTCACCCATACCCGCAGCCATTGGAATCATACCGGCGATCATGGCTAAGGTGGTCATCAGAATAGGTCGCAACCTGGAAGAAACCGCAAGGAAGGCTGAGAGCGAAGCTTCCATTCCTCTTTGCTTTCTGTTTAGTTCTGCCTGATTTACCATTAGTACTGCGTTGGAGACAGAAACCCCGACAGACATAATTATACCCATGTAAGATTGAAGGTTCAGGGTACTGCCGAAAGCCAGCAACATCAGCAAACTTCCACCTAGTACGGCCGGTACTACCGACAGTATAAGCGCCGATACGGCAAATGATTGGTAGTAGGCAGTAAGCAAGAGGAATATGACAACAACGGCTACCAACAACCCGGTTTGTAAACCGTCTAAAGTTTCCCGTAGCAACTGCAGGGTGCCCTCTGTTTTAACCAGTATTCCGCGTGGCGGTTCTCCTACGCTTTTCAGTGCCTGTTCCACAGCCTTCGAAGCAGCTCCAAGATCGCTTTTATAGGTATTTGCCTGAACCGTAACATACCGGTTTGGCCCCTGCCTGTTTACCTGGCCTGGTTGCTTAGTCAAACGTATGTTTGCCACATCTTCCAGAATAGGCCTGGCTGAACCAGATTTCAGGGGAAGAGAACGTAAATTATCCAGTGACTGCATATCGCCCTCGGGTACCTGAACCTGTACCTGAAACACCAGCCCTGATTTCGGATCGACCCATAGATTTTTGTTCGTAAACCGGGTAGATGAAGTGGCAATGGTAAGGGCTTTCGAAACATCCTGCATGGTTAAACCAAACTGCGCCGCCAGCTCCCTGTCGACGTCTATTTGTACACTGGGGTATTGAACAGGCTCTACAACCCTCACATCTCTAAGGAAGGGTATTTTTTCAAGTTCGGACGCTATTTTGCCCGCGTGATTTACCGCAATTTTCAGAGGGCCGGCAGCAACCTTGATTTGAATTGGTGTATTTGCACCCTGGCTCATAATCTTTTGGACCATTTCCATAGGTTCGAATGTTAACAGCAGCTCCGGATATTTTTTATTAATCGATTTTCGGAGCTCGTCTTTCAGCTCTTCTACCGAACCTGTATACAATTCCTGGTCGATAGATACTTGCAGGACTGCCTCATGTGACCCGCTCGTAAACAAGAAAATGGGATTGATTGCAGTGGACGACGGTTGAAGTCCAACATAACCTGAACTGATTTTTACAGCATTTTCCGGAAGTTCCTTTCTGATAAGCAAGGTTACCTCTTTCAAATACCGTTCGGCTTTTTCCAGTCTGGTGCCTTGGGGTGCGGCGATGCGTAACTGTATATCACCGCTATTGCTGGTAGGTAGAATATCTGTTCCAATTGCCCATGAACCTAGTGAAATCATCGCAACTACTGCAATGGCATATACAAAAACGACCGTTTTTCTTTTATTACCTGCTTTATGCGTTAACAGCAAATAAGAACGTTTGAATTTTTCGAAACGTCCATATTTGGGTTTATCGGTTTTCTTGTGCTGTTTGATTGTATCCGTTTTCATAAGCCAGTTAGCCAGAATCGGCACAAAGGTTTGAGATGCTATGAATGAAGCAATCATAGCGAAGGCTACGGCCAACGATAAGGGTAAGAACATATCCTTAGGAATTCCTGTCATCATAAATGAAGGAACCAGCACTGCCAGAATACATAGTAAGATTAGCAATTTAGGAATGGAAATTTCAAGGAGAGCATCCAGTATAGCCCTGTCTTTAGATTTTTGCATTTCAAAATGCTGATGGATGTTTTCAATCGTGACTGTAGTTTCGTCGACCAGTATCCCGATGGCCAGGGCCAGCCCACTTAAGGTCATGATATTTATTGTCTGCCCGACAATGTAAAGCCCAATCACAGCGGAAAGGATGGCAATAGGGATGGTAAGCACTACGATTAGAGCACCCCGCTTATCGCCAAGAAAAAGCAGAACCATTAGCCCGGTAAGCAATGCACCCAAAATGCCTTCGTGAACCAGATTATTCAACGCCCTTGAGATATATCCCGATTGGTCAAATACATAATTTACTTTTACATCCTCTGGTAAAGCATCCTCCAGCATTGGGATGGATTTCTTCAAATTATCTACTACAGTTAGCGTAGAAGCGTCTGCCTTTTTAATTACCGGAAGATAAACCGAACGCTTACCATTAATGATAGCGTAGCCGGTAGTAATGTCTGCAGCATCTTCCACACTGCCAATATCCCGTACAAATACAGTGGTGCCCGATCCGGTGCGAAGAGGAATATTTAGAAACTCCTCAGGTCCTTTGGCCATTGTATTTACAGGACTCATCAGGTTTTTATCGCCTATGCGGATATTTCCTGCGGGAGAGGGAAAACTGTTTTTTGCTATGGCTGCAGTAATTTCTTCAGCAGACAGGCCGTAAGACTGCATTTGCCGGGGATCGACCTTAACGACAATTGTTCTGACGTTCCCGCCGAACGGCGCCGGAGCTGTAACCCCCGGAATGTTGACGAACATGGGCCGGATCTTTGTCAGAGCAAGAGTTTGAAGTTCGGTAATTGTGCGTTTCGGACTCTCGAACACCAGTTGCCCTACCGGTTGAGAGCTAGCATCGAAACGTACTACCTGTGGCGGAATCGCTCCCGGTGGCAGCAGAGCCATAGCCCGTGATACCTGTGCAGAAAGCTCGGCCGAAGACTGGGCCATATTGGTACCGGGATAAAACGTGAGTTTCATCAGCGTGAAACCCTGTATACTTTTAAAATCGATATCCTTCACACCGCTTACGAATATGAGAAGCTTCTGGAATTCGTTCGCCATAAAGCCATCCATGTAAGCCGGGGTCAGTCCTCCGTAGGGCATTGCGATATAAATTGCAGGTGACTCTATTTCCGGGAATATATCGACATTGATTTTTTTAATCGCTGTAAAGGAAAAGTAGGCGATGGCGAGCACCGCTACCATAATAGTTATGGGTTTTCTCAAAGCAAGTCTTATGATATTCATCTGGTTTTATTTGAAGTGATTTGAGAGATAGCTAAAGTCGCCTGTTAATTCCGATCGGGCAATCAATTGTTCCCAGAATTGTTGGTATGCTTCGATGTTTACCTTCTCGGACTGCTGAAGAAGAAGCTGGATCTGCAACAGCTCAGTGAGGTTGATCAGGCCATTTTGATAGCGAGATAGATACAGTTCATAAGCTTTTCGGGCCTTGCCAACAGCGCTTTTGGTCTTGTCGACCTGTTTTCTGCTTTCGCTTAAGCGGCTACTGACAGATTGAAGACCGGTTTTTAACTGCAGGGTCTGCGCCTCGTATCTGGATTGAGTAGCTGCCTGTTGTTGTCTAATCCTGTTCCGTTCCGTAATGCTATTGAAAGCATTGCTTATATTCCAGGTCAGGCCGAGACCAATCAGGTAATTGCTGCTCTGATTATTAAAGCCGGACGACAAACCTGATTTTACCAAACCATTAGTTCCAATGCCACTACCCCGCGAACTAAGTCCCCCAAGAATCGACAGACTCGGAAACCGTTTTCGGGCGGCAACTTCGGCCCTTAGCTTGTCGTTGTCCAGTTGGTCAGAAATAACATTTAAATAAGGGTGACCAGCGGTGGATGTGTCAGCTAGCGGAAGTAGAGATGCTTTAAGATAATTAGTAAAAGCAAAATCGATACTTTGGGGACTTAGGGGAACAAGCTCTGTTAAACGGATTTTACTTGCTCCAAGACGACCCGTCCAGTCGTCAAGTTCACCCAAAGTTTGCAAGTATGAAGATCCCGAAAGTAATGTGTCGGCGCCGGGTTTTAAACCCGCTTCAGCTAATGTTTTAGACAGTTCAAAGATTTCATTTACCCTTTCTGCATTATCTTTTGCCCATTGCCGCTTTGAGCCTGTATAAAGAATTTCCGAATACAGCCGACTTACCTTTGCCTTTACGGACAGTTTGGTTGCATCAAAAATACTTTCCGCTTTTTGAATATTCGCTTGTGCTGCTTGTACAGCTTTTCTTTGCCTCCCGAATTCAAAAACACGCCAGTCCATCAAAACCGAGCCGAATGTGCTAGAAGCAGTTGTTTGCCCCGGAATAGACGTATTTCCACTTACACTGAACGTTCCCGGTAAAGGGAAGAATGCGCCTGTACTGCCGGCAAAAGTTCCGTAAGTATTCTGTACCTGCAACTGAACTTTGGGTAGAAAGTCGTTTTGTGTTTCCCTTTTCAGATATTCTGATTCCCGTATCAGGGCTTGTTTTTCCGTCAAGCCGGGATATTCTGCTAAGGCTGCTTCCCATGCCTCAGAAAGGGATAATTGTCTCTCCTGAGAGAAAGACTTAAGGTTGAAAAGCAGCATGAAAACTGCCATCAAATAAAGCTTCTGCTTTATCATACTTGTAAGATTTTTAAGAAATGAATAGAATGCAAGCTGCCTATTAAGGCAGGAATGAATAAGCCAGGTCGGCTTAGGGAAAAATCAAATCAGCAGTAATCTATTCTTTATATAGATGGGTGCGCTACTGAAAGCAAAAGAAGCTTTCGAGAAAGAAATTGAATTGATATTGTGCGATTGGGCGAGCAGAGCACTTCCAACAAATCCAAGCAGGACTGTTAAGAATAGCATCTGAGGTAATAGTGATCCCAAAGTTTTAGTGCCTTGAAAATCAGCGTTTAGAAACACACCTTGATCACTGACTGAACACAGCAAAGGATTGCCAACTTGTACATTATCAGCTATACGCCTGATCTTCTTGAACCCATTACCCATACCGGACTCTGTACGAACAGAGCCATTAAGAAAAGCTTCGATGCTTTTCCTTACCGTACAGTTTGACAGCAGCAGACAAGTAACAAGCAACCCTAAAACGATTGTTTTAAAGCAGCTTGCCTTTTTGATTCTACTGATTATCCTGGGTTTTAACATCGTGTGCAAAGATAAAGGCTCAAAGGTTAGAACCACAAGTAACAATTAGATTAGGTAAACGCCTAAAAGCCTTTATTTATTACTAATCGGAGCTGGATATATTTATAGGATAATGTTTAGCATCAAAAGGATCCCATTAGAGGTCCTTTTGATATTTGATTGGTGATAAATATTGAAGTAATATCGGTCTCGAATATCTGAAATCATATGTATCCTTATATTTTTATTATACAGTTGAACAAGCTCGGAAGAGCAATAAAAAAGTAAATCGTCAAAAAGTCGTCCTCGGTGACAAAAGTTACCGAATCTCTGTTTTGCCAAAAGTAGCTTTGCATTAAAGTTTGAATAGATATGGGATTTTTAAAAAGAAATATAGGGGTAGTTCCGGGAATTGTATTTGGGATGCTGGCGGGCTTTTTATACTGGAACTATGTGGGTTGTGTAAGTGGCACCTGTGCGATTACCTCCAATCCGGTGAACAGTACCTTTTATGGCGCCCTAATAGGTGGTTTGCTAGGAAGCATCTTCAAAAAGAAAGACGAAAAAAAAGAAGTGGAAGGTTAATGTAAACTACCTTCCACTTTATTTTCCCTTCAGAAGTTCAAACGGGCCTCATAATGAGAGGTATCATTTCAACTTATAACTGTTAAGTCGCAGTTAGAATCAACAGCCTCATTCAACTGGATATCCCTTATTCATCCAGTCAACCTTAATATTCGTTGGTAGATTGAGAAGTTTTCCATTTCTAAACCCAGCAGCTTGTAGTGCGGTAAACGCCGGACGAATATTCGGACAGCGGTCAAAAGGACAGCAGCCGCAATAAACAACTACCGTTGATGTTTTTGGAATGGTTGATAAAGCCTTCTTAAACCGACTCAGATTTTCCTTTTCACTAGCACCACCCATGTTTTTTGCACCTTTGATATTTTCAACCACACCAATATTGAAAACAATGGGTTTAGTAGCATGTGGATTCTTAATTAAAGCGGCTAATGTTGCCGGAGCCATCAGTTGACTTTTAGTCCAGGGATCCTTTACTAATTGTGGTTTCGCCGGAAATTGAGCGAAGGATATTGATACGAAGAATATTAGAGTCAGTGTACTTAATGTTGTTTTTATCATCTTAATGTGGAAGTTTATCTTTGATTATACCATACAAATAAGTGCCAAGAAGTGCACCTATAACGACAATAATCATTGCCCAGTATCCATAGCCAATATTAACGAACATGGGGCCGGGACATGCTCCCGTTAGGGCCCAGCCAAGTCCGAAGATTGAGCCTCCGATAATATACCGCGGCCAGCTTTTATCTTTGTCCTGAAATGTAATCGGATTGCCTTGCGTGTCTTTCATCCGGAATTTTTTAATAAGAAACACTGCCAGCACGCCAATTATCACTGCTGTTCCAATAATTCCGTACATGTGGAACGATTGAAAACGGAACATCTCCTGAATCCGGTACCATGAGATTGCCTCAGACTTGGCCATGATCACGCCGAAAACCAGTCCTGTTAAAATATATTTTAATCCCTTCATCTTTTCTCCTTAAAAAATGATTGGTAATAGTAAATGACTCATTACCAGACCACCTATAAAAAATCCAATTACTGCTATCAGAGATGGGAGCTGCATATTGGAAAGTCCGCTGATTGCATGACCGGATGTACATCCTCCCGCATACCGGGCTCCGAAGCCCACCAGCACTCCTCCAATAAGTAATATTAGTATCCCTTTAGGAGACGTAAGAACATCTGCCGCAAAAAGCTGCGATGGGTTTAGTCCGCCGTCGAAGGCTATTCCCAACCCTTTCAAGTCTTCGACAGTTGCTGCTGATAGCGTAAGCGGATCATCGCTTCGTAGGATAGTTGAGGCAACTACGCCTCCTAACACTGATCCAAATAAAAAAAGCAGGTTCCATTTTTGCGTTCTCCAGTCGAAGTCGAAGAATTTCACCTTTTTCCCTGCACCTGCGATGGTACACATGGTGCGCAAATTTGCCGATACACCGAATGATTTGCCAAAAAAAAGGAGCAATACCATGATGATAGCGATGGCCGGTCCAGATATATACCAGGGCCAGGGCTGTCTAAGTAGTTCAAGCATGTTGTTTTTGTAATTGAAATGTTAACAAAGGTTTGATGCAATGATTCACCAAACGCTCGGCAATACTGCCAAATAATAGATGATTAATTCCTTTACGACCATTGGTCCTAATACATACCAGGTCCATTTCGGCTTCGCGATTGAAGTTCCTTACCCCATTGGCGACTTTATGATCGCGATAAAGGTGTGTTTCATATTTTTCAAGCTGATGCTCTTCAGCAAAGAACTTCATCTGAGCTTTAATTTGGTCAGAATGTTTTTCGTCTTCAACCGTCAGAATTTGCAGCAGGTGGATAGTGCTGTCAAAAGCCCGGGCCAGCTTTTTTATTGATCCAATTTGGACGCCTTTTCCAAAAAGTTCGAAGTCGGCTACCAACAGAATGTTTTTCAGCTCAAGCATCGGTGTTCCCGGACGGATTGTAAGCACCGGGATTTGTAGGTGCCGTACCACATGCTGGGCTTCCGAGCCGGATATAAATTCCAGAAAACCTTCAGAGCCATTTGTTCCCATCACAACTAAATCCGCTTTTAGTTCAAAAGCTGTGTTGTTGATTTGTTCTGTTAATTTTCCTGTGCGCAGGTGTGGCTCGAAGATAAATCCCTGAGCTTTCAGAACTTCCATTTTATCCATGGCTGCCTGCTTTCCCTTTTCAAGATCCGAATTTAAAAGGCCTTCCTGAAAGTCGGAGTCCGCGTCGTTTACCTGTAGCACATGAAGCAGATGAATTTCGATATTCAACTTTCGTGATAATATACTTGACATATCCAATGCCAGAAAAGTCAAGTTTGAGAAGTCGGTTGGAATCAGAATCGTTAAACTTTCCATCTTATTTTAAATTATGAAACTGGCCATGATGCAACACCGCCAACTAAATTGTATGATTTCAATCCTAGTTTTTCGAACAGGGATGCTGCGCTTCCACTTCTATTACCGCTACGGCAAAACAGGAAATATGTTTTCTGGCTATCCAGTTTCTGAACCTTCGACTGAAAATCAGCAGACATCAAATCCATATTTTTAGCTCCCTTAATCGTACCAGACGCAAATTCTGCGGAGGTTCGCACATTAATAAGTTCTGCATTATCTGTTTCTTCAAACTTCTGTCTGAAAGTTTTACCGTCTAAATCGTTTTCCTTCTTTGAAAAAAAGCTACCGAACATGACTTATATATTTAATTGTTTACGACTGAATTATTATTGCAGGCTACGCCATAGTGCTTGCACATACAAACGGGCTTACCTCGAATTTCCCAGATTCTTTCAGTGCTTTGAACCCGCCTTTGATGTCGATAAGGTTATCATATCCTCTCGCTCTCAATATGGAGTTGAAAATCATGGAGCGATAACCACCTGCACAGTGCACATAATATGGCTTGTTTTTATCAACTTGGGGCATTGCCTCATTGATGTAGTCCAGGGCAGCGTTCTCTGAATTGATTAGATGCTCTGAATAATACTCTGTGTTTTTCCGTACATCCAAAATATTCGCGTCCTCCCCTTTTGCTACTCTTTCTGCCAGCTCATCAGGAGTAATTGACTCAATATGATCTACCTCTTTACCTGCAGCTTTCCATGCATCAATTCCGCCTTTTAGATATCCAATAGCATTGTCATAGCCGACTCTTGCTAAGCGGGTTACCACTTCTTCTTCACGCCCTTCATCCATAATGATGAGTAACTCCTGTTTGATGTCTGGTATTAAAGTTCCTACCCATGGAGCAAAACTTCCATCGATACCGATATTGATTGAGTTCGGCACAAATCCCTGAGCGAAAGTCTGAGGGTCGCGGGTATCAAGAAGCAAAGCTCCGGTTTCGTTGGCTGCAGCCTCAAAAGCATCGGGATCTAAAGCCTGTGTTCCTTTTTTCAATACGGACTCAAAGCTTTCGTATCCTTCCTTATTCAGTTTTACATTTAAAGGAAAGTATGCCGGCGGAGGAGTAAGACCATGAGTCACTTCTTTTATAAATTCCTCCCGCGTTATATTCGCCCTTAAAGCATAATTCGTTTTCTTCTGATTACCGAGCGTATCGGTGGTCTCTTTGCTCATATTCTTGCCACAGGCTGAACCGGCTCCGTGAGCCGGATAAACGATAATGTCATCACTTAAAGGCATGATTTTGGTCCTTAAGGAATCGAAAAGTGTTCCAGCAAGCTGCTCCTGAGTCATGTCGGCTGCTTTTTGAGCAAGATCTGGTCGCCCAACATCGCCGATAAACAGCGTATCTCCTGAAAATAAGGCGGTCTCTTTTCCCTGCTCGTCTACTAGCAGATAAGAAGTTGACTCCATGGTGTGACCGGGGGTATGAAGCACCTTAATGGTCAAATCGCCAATTCTAAATTCTTCATTATCTTTTGCAATGTAAGCGTCGAAGCTTGGATTGGCATTTGGTCCGTAGATAATAGGAGCGCCTGTTTGTTTAGAAAGATCAACGTGCCCTGAAACAAAATCAGCATGAAAATGCGTTTCGAAAACATACTTGATCGTTGCCTCGTTTGCTTCGGCTTTTTCTATATAGGGGCTAACTTCGCGTAACGGATCTATAATCGCAGCTTCGTTTCCCGATTGGATATAATAAGCACCCTGTGCTAAACATCCGGTGTAAATCTGTTCGAGGATCATATTTTATTATTGTTTAGTTTTATTTTGATTGTACAAATTTCGGTATCTCTTTAAGCGGGATCGGTGACTTTTGTTACACAAGAAACTAACCACTTATTTCTCTGAAAATGATGTAAATACCCATTGCCAGCACGAACCATCCAAAGCCTTTTTTAAGCTTTTCGCCTGGGATTTTCTTGCTCAAAAAACCGCCAACGAATATCCCGGCCATGGCAATTGCAGTAATGGTGAGAAGAAATTTCCAGTCGATATTGAAGTGTCCGACGTCACCTGCGAATCCGAACAGAGAATTCATGGCTATAATAGCTAGTGATGTTCCAACCGCCTTTTTCATTGGTAGCTTGATTAAGAACACCAGGGCGGGAATTAAAAGAAAGCCGCCACCTGCACCGAGCAGACCCGTGACCAATCCGATGCTAATACCATAGCCAAGTAACTTGAAAAATTTAATGCAGTCTGAACATTCCTTTTCAGGTCCGGCACCTGATTTATCCCTAATCATACTAATAGACGCTACCAGCATTAGTAATCCGAAAAGTACCATGGTGAGGAACGACTCTGTAATTGTAAACCCTCCGACAGTAATTATTTCCTTCGGGATAATGGGCACAAGAAATTTCCGTGTTGCAAATACAGTGATAACCGAAGCTGCACCGAAAAACGCAAGCGCTTTCAAATTCACAAGGTCCTTACGAAAATTGTCAAAAGAGCCAATAAGACTGGTCGAACCAACGATAAAAAGGGAATAAGATGTTGCTAACAAAGGCTGTACCCCAAACAGATACACCATCACTGGCACGGTAAGAATAGAACCCCCGCCGCCAATAAGACCCAGAGAAATTCCAATTAAAGCCGACGCAATATATCCTAGTAGTTCCATTGTTTTGTTTTAATACTACAAAGGTCATGCTTAGAATTTCGGGAGTTTGTGACAAAAGTCACTGGTAGGCTAACTACAGGAAAGGGAAGAATCGGTAGCTCCGTTTTTGATATTGTTTATATTCAGGAAACTTTTCCACCAGAAGCTTCTCTTCGTACCTTGACTTACAATAGAACAGAACCAGCAAAAGAAAAGCAATAAAGAGCTTGAACAAACTTTGCTCCCCGATAGCATATGCAAAGAAAAACAGAAACATTCCAGTATAGACAGGGTGCCGTATGTTCTTATACAAACCGGATTGAATAAGTGTTCCCTGCGATACGGGAGTAGGGAAAGGGCTTAAATTTCTCCGTAGCTGAAAAATGGAGATTGCTGCAACGAATAAGCCAATGATTGCTACCGCAAAGAAAGATACTCTAATCCAGGAAGCAAGGTACCATCCTTGGTTGGACGGCACCAGAAAAAATAAAATAAAAAGCAAAACCTGAAGACCGACGAACAGTATATCTTTTGACTTTAATCGTTTCATTGACCTAAAGTACGAATCCTTTCTTCGAAACGAGTTTTCCCTTCATCGAGGAAATCAGCAAATGACTCAGGATCGTAATCGGCCCCCCGAGGTTCGTTGAGCATACCGCTATCATGGTCAAGCAGGACATAATAAGGCTGAGAATTCGCATCGAAACGGGCTGCTTGAAAATCACTCCACTTATTACCAATTGTCTTTATTTTTTTACCACTAAAAGATGAAGTACTTTGCTCATTCGGTGGAAGTTCGGTCTTATCGTCCACGTACAGCTGAATCAGCACGTAGTCGTTCTGAAGCCTGCGCAATACCTCCTTCTCGGGCCAGACAGTTGACTCCATTTTTCTGCAATTCACACAAGCATGTCCGGTAAAATCGATAAGCACAGGCTTGTTTACCTTCTTTGCATAAGCCATACCCTCTTCATAGTCGAAAAAGGCATTCAGATTGAACGGTGCATGAAAAATATCTCCGTACTTCTTCGTCGAAGCCTGATCTAACGGTAAACCTTCAGAAGAAATTGAATTAGTATACAGATCGAAATCTTGTGTAGTTTGAGGCGGCAGAAATGCCGAAATGGCTTTTAGTGGAGCTCCCCACAAGCCCGGGATCATATAGATCGTAAAAGAAAGGGTCACAATAGCAAGCCCAAGGCGGGGAATGCTGATGAAAGAGTTATCTGAGTCGTGGGCAAACCTCAGCTTTCCCAGAAGGTAAAATCCCAGGAGGCCGAAAATCACAATCCAGAGAGAAAGAAATACCTCACGATCAAACCAATCCCAATGATAAGCCAGATCTACATTTGACAGGAATTTGAGGGCTAAAGCGAGTTCCAAAAAGCCCAGTACCACTTTCACCATATTAAGCCATCCACCCGAGCTGGGCAAGGACTTCATCCAGGATGGAAACATCGAAAAGAGCACAAAAGGGATGGCTAATGCCACTGCAAATCCGAACATTCCTGTGGCGGGTGCTAACAAGGTTCCGGTAGAAGCAGCCTCCACCAGCAGCGTACCAATGATAGGTCCGGTACAGGAGAAAGATACCAAGGCAAGTGTGGCTGCCATGAAAAAGATTCCCAGCCATCCGCCTTTCTCACTTTTAGCATCCATTTTATTTACCCATGATGCTGGAAGGGTAATTTCAAATGCTCCAAGGAAGGAGGCCGCGAACACCAGTAGCAACAGGAAGAATGCGAAGTTAAAAATCCCGTTTGTCGATAGAGCATTAAGTGCGTCAGCACCGAAAAGCACCGTTACCAGTAAACCCAATACCACGTAAATCGCCACAATAGAAATGCCGTATAATAGCGATCGGCCGATCGCTCTCCCTTTGTTATCAGCTGATTTCGTAAAATAGCTGATTGTTAAAGGCAGCATTGGAAATATACAGGGCATCAAAAAAGCCGCGAAGCCACCAAGTAAGCCAGCCAGAAAGATGGACCATAGAGAACCCGCCGTTTCTTTAACTTTCGGAATACTCGCTGGCCGATCGGAAGTATTCAGTTTGGGCTCTCCCGTATCCGACGGGATTTCAGTAAACTCTAATTCTTCTGTTTCGACGCTGCCCCCTGTCTGCTCAATGGGAGTAAACTGAAGATTTTCGATATCTGCCGATGTAAGCTGAGCAGTATCATCCTGCGAAAAGACTAGCGTTGCATTGGTAAGAAGTGTTAGTATAACGAGATAGATCAGTCTGATCATCTGAGATTCTTTTAGTGAATTAAATAGTCTATTTAATTGTAAGGCTAAAATCGACCTCTTCAGGAGGAAGGCATCTAGAATTGTCGCAGACCATATACTCAATTTTGCCCTTAACTACTGTCGGTAGCTTGGAGAGGCTCACTTTCTGCTGAAAGATGACGGTATTTGAAAAGTAACTAACTTCCATATCGAAAACCTTTTCAAAAGCGGTAATTGGCTTTGGTTCCATCGTAGCCCCCAGCTTCTTATAAGAAGAAGAGGGAGTAAAACTGAAACTTGTCTTAACCGGACCACCTTCCCCAACTCTCTGTGAGTAAATATGCCAGCCTTTGTCGATTGTTGCTTTCAAGTAAATAATGGCTTCGTTTTTTGCGGTTTTCTTTGTGGCATACGACCACTTTACCGGTTTCAAGATCTGGGAATATGATGTAGCACTGAATAACAGTGCTACTATCATGAAAAGGATGTATTTCATCTTAATGATATTTGTATCCGATGTTGGGACCAGTTATTTGCTTGTTAAATCTTTAAAAAACTTCACAAGTTCCGGGTTCATGTAGTCGGCGCCACCTTCATGCCGGCCAACTACTTTGCCTTCTTTGTCAATTATTACTGTTGTCGGAATGGAGCCAGACAAGAACTCTTGAGGAACCGAGCTAACTGCGGTATATACAGGCAGGTCATATTTGTTCTTTTCCATAAACTTGCTCGATTTCTTATAGTTATCATCTACATCCACCATGAGGAACAGTATGTCTTTTTCATTTAGCTGCTTCTTGAGCGTATTGATAGATGGCATCTCCTGAATGCATGGAGGACACCAGGTAGCCCAGAAGTTGATAAAGAGCACCTTTCCCTTTTGTTTGGAAATATCAATCGTTCTTCCGCTGCCGTCTTTGAATACGACCGAGGGTGCCGTTGGGAACTCTGTAGCTGTGCTGGCCTCTGCATTGTTAACGGATTGAGCGGAAACTGCCGATTGTTTATTCGATTCGTTTATGTTGTTTTTTGCGTTGCCAAATAATAGTGCCTTTGCATCCGGGCTTATTAGTAAGATTCCCGCAATGAGAAGAATAATAGCAGAAATGATTCCTGCTTTAGAAAAGATTTTAGATTTCATGTTGAATAATTTAATTGGCTCTACGGAGCCGTAAAATAAAGAGTAATTGCCGCCGAACCAGATTTAGTGCAGCCGTTGAAACCTGGACAGGCTTCAGAAATGGAAGTTTGTTAGAATATCAAATCCGGAATGTCCTGTTCCTGAGGTATAGAGGAACAGGATAAATGGCTAAGAAGCCCGATTGTCTAAAAGAAAGGCTTTTAGACCCTGATCTCGATACAGACCAGATTGCCCAAAAGGCGGTAAAAAGTATACCAATTAATAGAGGAGCATTCGTCTCGGCCGGACGCTCTGGTAAAGACATTTTTTTACTGAAACTACTTTCTCCGCCTACACATAAAAGGGAAGCCAAACTCTTGCCATGTCCTGTTCCAGTGTGTTCAGTTTGAGCAGAGCCGTTAAGTAAAACCTGAATTGCCTTTTTCAGAGGACAAGAACCCAGCACAAGGAAACTTGCTATCAGTACGAATACTGACAAGAAGCGAAAGTGTCCGGAAATGTCTTTGAGCCTAGGAATCATTGTTTCTTATTAAGGTTGACTACCTTTTGATTGTTTAACGGGTGAAAAAGTAATTAAGTATGTCTCTCTAATAATGCTTTGAGCTGCGAAGCCTGCATTACTCCGGATTGCCGCCACTTGCTTTCTCCGTTTTTAAAGATGATTAAAGTCGGAACTCCCTGAACATTATAGGATCGAGCTACCTCCGGGTTTTTATCAACGTCAACCTTCAAGATAGTTGCCTTTTCGCCAACCATACCCTTCAATTGCTCCAAAATAGGCGCCATCATCTTACACGGACCGCACCACTCTGCCGAGAAGTCGACTAAAACCGGCTTATCAGAATTTATGATTTCAAAAAAAGTTGCCATAGCTGTTTCGTTTTATCTGCCCTTAATTTCTTCAAATTCCACATCCATTGTTTTGCTTGAGTTTTGCTTCCTGGAACCGGTGTTACATGCACCTCCACCACAGCAAGCAGCATTTGCCAATGCCTGGAAAATAAACAGTCCTGCCAGTATTCCCAGTAATCCGCTTTGCAGTTCGAAAGCCTGGTATGCAACTATTAGTCCCATTGCCAGTCTTAACCACCTCATAAAATCCCAACCTGTAAATATCGTTTTTCTAAGTGTTTCCATCTCTATTACGTTTTCTTACACAAAGGTCACTAGAATAGAAAGTAATGATTGTGACAATTGTCACAGAGCAATAAGGGCTTAAGGTACCAACAGCAGAATCACCGAATCCATTCGATATAATTACGATGCAATAGCAGATCACCGCGCTGTTCCATTTTCTTTAATAAACGAGAAATTACCTCACGGGACGTACTCAGATCGTTGCAATCTCCTGGTGGGTGATGTTCAGCTCGCGGGTGTGCAACTTTTCATGCTGTTGTTTGAGATAAAATTCCAGGCGCTGATCCATACTTTTAAAGGCGATGTTATCGACCAAAGTAGCAATTCTTCGTACCGATTCATTCTTGCGAGCGGTTGGAATATCATCGTTCAAAAACTACAATTAACACTTTGCAGTGTATAGCCAATC